>CAMOKH010000056.1 GCA_946617675.1 uncultured Prevotellaceae bacterium
ACCACAAAGCGCAGGTTAGCCCTGGTCAGTCGTTCCAGAGCCTTGTGGTCGCCCTTCTTTATCCTCTGAGCCAGTTCCACTTCTTCCTCTACGGAAATCATCTCTTCCCTGCCAATTTCCTGCAAGTACTTCTCGAGAGATTCGCTCTCTCGATTTGTAATTGATTTTGTGATTTTCAGTTGTCTCATTGGAAGTGTAGTTTAATGCCGTTGGGCAAAGGTACTGTAAAAAAATGAAACGACCAAAGAAAAAGGTGAAAAAGTTGCCTTTTCCACCTTTTTTTAGCTCCGGATGCGCTTTTAGTCGTTCTGCAGTGGAACAGCGAAGTAGCCTTTCTTGCCTGTGGGGTAAATACCCTGTATGTAGAGCACGGGCTCTTTCGACACTGAGGCTTCCTTGACAACCTTCTGCAGGTCTTCGATTGACTTGATGCTCTGGTCGTTGATGCGCTGGATGATGAATCCCTTCGGGACACCAGCGTCCTTCAGCTTGCCGCCGTTGACTTTCATCACTTCCAGTCCGTAGCCGATGTTAAGCTGCTCCTTCTGCTGGTTTGTCAGTGCGCGGAACTGTCCGCCGAGCACGTCGATGTCGGCATTCTTCACCACCTTGGTGTTGCCCTGTTCGTTCTTCAGCGTCAGCGTGGCGCTCTGCTTCTTCTTATTGCGCAGGTAGTTGATGGTAATCTTGTCGCCGGGGCGCTTCTGGGCAATGACGTTCTGCAGTTCGCCGAACGACTTGATGGACTGGCCGTCGATGTGGGTGATGACGTCGCCCTCCTTCAGACCGGCCTCTGCGGCGGCACCGTCGTCAACGACTTTGGCGATGTAGATACCCTCCATCGTACCGAGATCAACCTCGTTGCCCTTCTCTTTCTCGCTGTCGACATAGACGTTAACATCGCTGCCCTGGATGCCGATCATGGCGCGCTGTACGTTGCCGTACTGCTTCAGGTCGCTGACCACCTTATTCATAATTGTCGTGGGGATGGCAAAGCCGTAGCCGATGTTCGAGCCCGTCTGAGAGTATATCATGGCGTTGATGCCGATGAGCTCGCCGCGGGTGTTCACCAGTGCGCCGCCAGAGTTTCCTTGGTTGATGGCAGCGTCGGTCTGAATCATCGACGACACGCCTTGGCCCATGGTGCGGGCCTTAGCCGAGACGATGCCGGCAGTGACGGTGTTGTTCAGTCCGAGGGGGTTGCCCACGGCCAGCACCCATTCGCCCACCTTGACGTTGTCGGAGTTAGCAATCTGGATGGCCGGCAGCTGTTTGCCGTCAATCTTGATCAGGGCCAGGTCGGTGGTGGCGTCGGCACCAATGATGCGTGCTGAGTATTCCTTGTTGTCGTTCAGCGTGACGGTCAGTTCGTCGGCACCGTCTACTACGTGGTTGTTGGTCACAATGTAGCCGTCCTGCGAGATGATGACGCCCGAGCCGGCTGCTGTACGCTTCGGGGTCTGAACCTGACGCTTGCGTGTACCGTTGTCGCCGCGCTGTCCGCGTCCGAAGAAGCCTCCGAAGGGGTCGTTGAAGAAGTCCTCGAACGGGTCGCTGTACTCCACGGTCTGCACTTTAGAGTTCTGAGTGTTCTTGATGTAGACCACCGACGGCAGCGATTTCTCGGCTGCGTAAGTCAGATCGACGGGCTGGCCGGCGGGCATAGCCGTTACCGCCGGTGCCGTGAGCTGCTCAGGCGATGTTGCGGCATTGGTCTTGTTGAATGCTACTACTGAGAAGACAACAGCTACGAGTGCTGATGTCGGGACTGCGATGTTAATTACTTTTTTCATATCCATATTCGTTTTTTTTTATGATGTCGTTTATCTGTGATTTCTGACTGCAAAATTACGCGCAAAGTTTAAGAAACTGACAAAATGTCGTGAATATTTGTCCGAATTTAACAATTCCTCACTGTCTGTTAACGCTGCTTTGCGGTTAACACTTAAAATCTTAAATTATTGACAAATTTAAGATTACGGCGCGCTTTACATCCAAATATCTAATTATCGTGACTCATGGCGCAAAATCATCAGCCTATAGGCATATTATTTCAATTAAAATGCGTAACTTTGCACGCTGAAAACACTGCCACGGTCTGTCGCTGGTGTCATTATGGCACGAGAGGAAAGTCCGGGCAGCACAGGACGCCCCACTTGTGAAAGTGCAAGCAGTCGGTGACGGCTGGATATGGCAGAAGAGAATGACCGCCCTCGCTTTTTGGCCTCGGTCACATCGTGAGGGTAAGGGTGAGAAGGTGGTGTAAGAGACCACCAGGCGGCTGGTGACAGTCGTGCTGTGTCATCTGGGGGCTGCAAGTTCATGTAAACCATCGTTTGAGGGCTGTCCGTCCGAGTCTTTTCTGGTTTCAGATTACACGGTGGAGGGTAGAATGCTTAAGCCGTAGGGTGACTTGCGGATTAGATAAATGACAGACGCTGGCTCACTGCCAGTACAGAACCCGGCTTACAGGGGCAGTGTTTTCTTTTTTTTATTTATGAAGCAAGAAGTGAGGAAGTTGGCGTATCGGGTATATAAGACGCTGGTGCTGACCATTAGGTTCTTTACGGCCAAGCGGGTAATGGCCAAGGCCTCGGCCTTGACCTATTCCACGTTGCTGGCCATCGTCCCTATTCTGGCGGTAGTCTTTGCCGTGGCGCGGGGCTTCGGCTATAATAAATATATAGAGGTGTGGTTCCGTGACTTGCTGTCGTCCCAGCCTCAGGCTTCAGACGTCATCATCGGTTGGGTCAATAGCTATCTGGTGCATACCAAGAGTGGATTGTTCCTGGGCATCGGACTGGTGTTCATGCTCTACACGGTGCTTATGCTGGTGAACAACATCGAGGAGACGTTCAACGAGATATGGCAGGTGCGCAACTCGCGCTCACTCTACCGGTCGTTCACCAACTATCTGGCGGCCTTCTTCCTTTTCCCCATCTTCATTGTCGTCACCACGGGCTGTTCAATGGTGCTGACGACGCTCATCAGCAGCATGCCCGACGTGCTGATGCTCGGGTCGGCCCTGCGTCATCTGCTCGGCTTCCTGCCCTACGTCTTGCTTTCAGTGCTCTTCATTGGCTTGTATGTCTCCATGCCCAACACTCATGTCGACTGGCGTTGCGCCGTTGTGCCGGGCATCATAGCTGGCGTAGGCATCCAGTGGCTTCAGCTGTTCTATGTCCACTCTCAGCTGTGGGTGACGGGCTATAACGCCATCTACGGCTCGTTTGCCGCCCTGCCGCTGTTCATGCTCTGGGTTCAGATTTCGTGGACCATCTGCCTGTTTGGGGCCGAGATGACCTACACCAACCAGCATCTTAACCGTCTGGGCATCAGCTTCGTCACCCCCGAAGCTCATCCCCTTGTCGAGATGAGCGATGACGAACTGAGCGATGCTTCGCTGGCCATGTATGCCGACGTACTCGACAGTCTCTGAGGCGAGGGTGGGGGCTCAGTCCTTCAGCAGCTTGTCGAAGAAGTCGTCAAGATCTTTGTCAAGACCGGCCATCAGCTCAGTGTCGATGATGACCGTATCGTCGTCGACGACGTAGAGTTCGCCGACGTGCTCCTTGTCGTCGTCCTCCAGTACGAAGGCATAGGGCTTCAGCAGTCCCATGTTCTCGGCCAGTGACTTCTGCTTCTCTATAGCTCGGCGGATGATGCCCACGATCTGCTCATAGAAGTCGTCGTCCTTGTTGTCAATCCACTGTTCGATGACGCACCGCGTAATCTCCTTGTCGTCATCGTCGAAGGCCATCAGTTCGCCTGTCTCCTGTACGACGCGGATGTGGATGTCGGTCATCTGCGACGCGTCCTCTTTGGGCGGGAATTTCTCGGCTATCTTGCGGATAGCGCGTCCCAGTTGCTGTTGTGTTTGTTCTGTAGCTTTCATAATACTGTTCTGTTATTTTAGCCGCAAAAGTATAAAAAAGATTCGTATTTGCAAACGATTACGGTACTTTTTTGAAAATTTTCTTGATTCCGGGTCCTAATTTCTTTATTTCTTCGTACCTTTGCATGTGTAAACAACTACTTTTCTGCGATACTTAATGGACGATAAGATAAAGCATTCGGGGGTTATCGACAGCATTTCTGGGGGAATCGTCACCGTGCGCATCCTTCAGGAGTCAGCTTGTGCCGCCTGTAAGGTGGCGGGCTATTGTAATGCCTCGGAGTCGAAGCAGAAACTTGTCGAGGTGCGCTGCGACACACCTGACGTCTATTGTCCCGGACAGGAAGTCGTCGTCGTCGCCTCGCGAGGTGTAGCCCTCCGTGCCACGGTCCTGGGCTTTGTCGTCCCGCTGCTCATTCTTTTCGGTGCGCTCATGGCGGTGCTCGCTCTTACGGGCAGCGAGGGTTGGGCGGCCCTGTCGGCGCTCGGTGGCTTGGCCCTCTGGTACGTGTTGCTGTGGCTGTTCCGTCGTCGTATAGGGCGCAAGGTGTCGTTTCAGATAGAGTAAGGAAAAATATAAACAATAAAATAAAACAAAAAAAACTATGAATTTCATCTTGATTGCAGTGATTGTTCTTGGAGCCATCGGCCTTCTGGCAGCACTCGTGCTGTTTGCCGCCTCCAAGAAGTTTGCTGTCTACGAAGACCCACGCATTGCGCAGGTCAGCGCTCTGTTGCCAGGTGCCAACTGTGGCGGCTGCGGATTTGCAGGCTGCGGAGGTATGGCCGACGCACTTGTCAAGGGTGCCGATGCTGGCTCTCTCGACGGGCTGAACTGCCCCGTGGGCGGTGCCGACGTAATGGGCCAAGTGGCCGACCTGCTCGGCATGGCCATTGCCAACGGCGAGCCGCGGGTGGCCGTGGTGCGCTGTGGCGGCACTTGCGAGTTTCGTCAGCACATTGCCGAGTATTCCGGTCTGCGCACTTGTGCTGCCATGAATGCCTGCGGTGCCGGCGAGACGGCCTGCGGCTACGGCTGCCTGGGCTGTGGCGACTGTGTTGCCGCTTGTCAGTTCGGTGCAATCCGTGTCAATCCTGAGACGGGTGTTGCCGAGGTCGACGAGAACCTGTGTGTGGCTTGCGGTGCCTGTGTGAAGGCCTGCCCACGCGGCATCATCGAGCTCCGCAAGAAGGGACCAAAGGGTCGCCGCGTTTACGTCTCCTGTGTCAATCGCGACAAGGGGGCTGTGTCGATGAAGGCCTGCAAGGTGTCGTGCATCGGCTGTGGCAAGTGTTCACGTGAATGTCCGTTCGGTGCCATCACGCTCAGTTCAAACCTCAGTTATATCGACCCGGAGAAGTGCCGCCTGTGTCGTAAGTGCGAGAAGGTTTGCCCAACCCACGCCATTGTCGCCGTCAACTTCCCGGCTCCTAAACCAGTAGAACAAGAAGTAGAAGAAAAGGAGGCAACAGTATGAATATCAGAACATTCAGCATCGGTGGAATACATCCCGAAGAGAACAAGCTGACCCACGACGTAGCCACTCGTCCGGCCGCTCTGCCCCGTCAGGCCGTGTTCCCTCTGAGTCAGCACATCGGGGCTCCCGCCGTGCCCGTCGTCCAGAAGGGCGACAAGGTGCGTGTCGGCACGCTCATCGCCGATGCCGGCAGCTTCGTGTCGGCACCTATTTATTCTTCCGTCAGCGGCACGGTGCTCAAGATTGACACCGTCATCGACGCTACCGGATACCGCAAGCCTGCCATCTTCATCACCGTCGAAGGCGATGAATGGGAGGACACCATCGACCGTAGCGACCGCCTGGAGACCGTCGCTGCCCACCCCGAACTCACCCCTGAGGAGATTATCAACCGTGTGAAGAAGGCCGGCATTACGGGCATGGGCGGTGCCGGATTCCCCACCTTTATCAAGCTCACACCGCCGCCGACGTCGAAGGCTGAGTGCGTCATCATCAACGCCGTCGAGTGTGAACCCTACATCACCGCTGACTATCGCCTGATGATGGAGCACCCTGACGAGATCATCGTCGGACTGGAACTGCTCATGAAGGCCGTCAAGGTGAACAAGGGCTTTATTGGCATCGAGACAAACAAGCCC
>CAMOKH010000057.1 GCA_946617675.1 uncultured Prevotellaceae bacterium
ACGCATGAGCGGCACCGAGGTCTACCGTGGAGCCGAGATCAAGCTGACCTGCCAGACCGCCGGAGCTACTATCCTCTACACCCTCGACGGAACGTGTCCCTGCGACGCGGGCAACCCGAGCGTGCTGACCTACCGAGGTCCCATCAAGGCCACGGGCGACGAGCTGCATATCAAGGCGATGGCCGTGGCCAATGGCATGGCCGAGAGCGACGTAGCAGAGTTCAGCTACAAGGTCATCGACAACATCGTGGGCATTAAGCCAATTGACAATTCACAATTGACAAATGACAATTTCAGAGCCTTCTACCGCTTAGACGGCCGCCGCACGGCGAAGCCCGGGAAGGGCCTCACCATCGTCCGCCAGGAGGATGGCACAGTCAGAAAGGTTATAATAAAATAATAGAAAACAAACATAAGTTTCACAGATATGATAAAGAAACTGTTTTTCCTCCTATCGGTAATGATTATTACCCCTCCCACCGCTCTGTGGGCAGATGATGTGAGCATCCCCACGGATGCCGACCACCCCTTTGACCTGACGCTGGGCGAAGTGACCAGCTCCAGACCGCGCTACAAGTTCACGCAGAACGGCGTGGAGCAGATGTATAACGGCGACCAGCTGGTCTATGCCATCCAGAACCGCGACGACGCCAACTTCTACAACTTCTATCTTGAGGCTACGAAGGGCAGCGGCACACAGACCATCGACCTCAGCCTGACGGACGGCGACGGCCAGACCGTCGCCGACACCACCTTCTCCATCGACCAAACGGGTCGCTACACCTATTCCTTACGTACGCCCGCGATGAAGAAGGGCCGCTACACGCTAACCCTCGTTTTCCACCAACTCCAGAACACCAGCTGGCCGTCTGCCACCGTCAACGGGCTCGCCTCCCGCGTGGCACAGCGGCTGAAGCCCGGCGACGAGGTGGAGCTACAGAACCCCGAGTTCGACAACGGCATGAACGGCTGGACGCTGACAGGCGGCGGGCAATCAAACGACCTGTTCACCATGTTTGGCAACAGCTGCTACGCGAAACACTATAACCAAGGCACGGGCCAGCTGCAGCAGACCGTCTTCAACCTGCCCGACGGCGTCTACCTGTTCTGTCTCGGTGCCTACGACGGCTATAACGACCCCAGCGTCAGTCCCGACACCTATGTCTACCTGAACGAGCGCATGGTGCCCATGAAGACGGCCTTTGACGAGTCCGTCGGCTACCGCAACATCTACCGCTGGTATGCCGACAAGACCAACAACTCCTACCGCCGTACCGCAGACGGACGCTTCGTGCCCACGCAGCAGGTAGACTGGAACGAGGCTCTGACCATGGCTGAGCACCTCTACGAGAACTGCGTCGTGGCCACTGTTACCAACGGTCAGGCCTCTTTCGGCTGGAAGAAGACCGGCAGCCGGGGCACCCGCATTGCCTACGACCATGCCCGCCTCATCTATCTCTCTGACGATGTCAACGCCCAATTCGATGAGGCCACCCTGCGCACGCAGCACCAGCGCGAGCTGCTCAACGGAAGGCTGCAGGCCCTACAGACGGAGCTGGCCGCCAAGCGTGCCCATACCCCGCAGGCCGTTGCTGAGGCCACAGCCCTGCTCGCCGCCGTGTCTCCGTCGGACCTCCCCGCTCTTATCGACACCCAGCTCCACGCCGAGCATCTCATAGAGCGCCTGCAGCTGCCCTTCTACGAACTGTCGCTCAGTGGCGCGCCTGTCGGCGATGCCTCCGAGCTGTCAGTGCAGCTTGCTGCCGCAGGTATCCAGACCACCGACTCCATCGCCCTGAAAGTCAATGGCACGCCCACCGCCGCTGACTTCACCACGCTGAAGACCCTGAAGAACCTCATGGAGCTGGACCTCAGCGACGCTGCGCTTACCGAACTGCCCAACAACGCTTTCCAAGACCTGCGCCTGCTGACGTGGGTCACACTGCCTGCCCACTTAGAGACCATTGGCGACTATGCCTTTTATAATAACTACAGTCTGCGCGACATGGCCATGCCCGCTACCTTGAAGAGCATCGGTGTGCAGGCCTTCCGCAGCTGCATCAGCCTCGACCGCGCCGTCATCGCCGAGGGTGTAGCTGTGAGCAATGAGGCCTACTACGGCTCTGGCATCCACTCCGTTGCGCTGCCCGCCTCTATGTACACCGTGCCTTTTGGCCTCTGCACTGGCTGCAGCGACCTCACCGATATACAGTTCAACGGCCAGGTCGTCATCAGTCAGAATGCTTTTAGCAGTTGTACCGCCCTCACCGAACTCAACCTGCCCGAGAGTGTGCAGTGGATGATGAGTAGCAGTTTCGGGGGTTGTACCAGCCTGACCAGCGTCACACTGCCCGGCATGCTCAAGTATGTCTACAGACCTTTCCACAACTGCAAGAACCTGACGGACATTACCTGCCTCACCATCGCGCCGCCCTATTCTGTCGGTGCCCACATCCGTGGCGACATCGGCGATAGGGGCTGCACGCTGCGCGTGCCCCAGCAGGCAGTCGACGACTATCAAGTTGCCAGTCAATGGAGCGACTTCGACGTTGTTGGTATCGACCAGCTGCCGTCCGCGCTCGGCATCTACGCCCCGCTGACCTTCGACGCCTCGGCCACATGGCCCGCCGACTACCATCCCGACATGGACATGGGCATGACGGTCAACTACTGGGGCGGGCACGTCAGTGGAGCCCTCGGGCGCGGCATGCTGACCAACGACGGTCGCCAGATGCTCTCGCTCGGCGAGATGCGCCAGTTCTATAACTTCTACAACTGCCGCTCATACGGCAATGCCGACAAGATGCAGTTCTTCACATCGCTCATCAACAACGGACCGATGCGTGCCGACAACATCACTGTCGAGCTGCGCTTCATGCCTGGCTACTGGGAGAACATAGCCCTGCCTTTTGACGTTCGCGTCGGCGACATTGAGGTATATGTCAAGGGCGTCGGCCAGCAACTCAGCGACGTGCCCTTCGCTATCTACGGCTACGATGCTACGAAGCGTGCCGAGGGCGACCTCGACCACGCTTGGGTGCGTATGACCGCCGACAGCATCCTCCACGCCGGGCGCGGCTACATCTGGCAGACCACGCTCAACGGCTACCACGCCCAACTTGAGACGCCCGAGAGCCAGTTCTTCGTTCACGCCCTGCAGACGGTCAATAAGCCGATGTTCTTCCGCACCGACAATGTCGAAGTGCCACTGCAGAAAATCTACTCTGAGTTTGCCCATAACCGCTCGTGGAACTTCATAGGCAACCCCTATCCATCGTTCTTCGACATCCGCTGGATGGACACCACGGCGCCTATCGTCGTCTGGGATTACACCCAGTCAACCAACCATTACTGGGCCTATTCGCCCCTTGACGACGACTACATCCTGCATCCCGGCCAGGCCTTCTTCATGCAGCGCCCCTTAGACGGCGAGACAGTGGTCTTTGACCGCGAGGGTCGCCAGCACGATCTCGTGCCCCGCGACTACATCCCCGCCGGTGCCCGCAGGATGGCTGCCGCCAAGAAGCAGCGGCAGGTGGTCAACCTGATGCTGAGCGGGAGTAATGGGCAAGATGGGCAGCTGACGCTTGACCGCACGCGCTTTGTCATCAACGAGGCCGCCTCGCTCGACTATGAGCAGGGGCGCGATGCCCCCAAGTTCAGCAACCCCGGTGGCACCGACCTTTATACCCACCGCGACGGCGTGCGCTACGCCATCGACGAGCGCCCCCTGGCCGACGGCCTCGTCAGCCTCGGCCTCTCCGTCCCCGCCGCCGGCACCTACACCCTCAGTCTTGGTGGGCAGCCGCTCCCCTCCCTTGTAGGGGCGGGGTGCCCGAAGGGCGGGGTGGGGTCAGTAACTCTCCTCGACCACGAGGCTGGCACCGAGACCGTTCTCACCGAGGACGGCTACACCTTCCAGGCTGAGGCCGGCACCCACGACGCCCGCTTCACCCTCCGCCTCGGCGCTGCTGCCACCGCCGTCCAGTCTGTTGCTGTATTACAGCAACAAACAGGCCAGCTCTACGACCTCCAGGGCCGCCCCGTCACCAACCCGCAGCCCGGCCTCTATATAATAAACAACAAAAAGGTAATCATCAAATAAGCACGAACCATGAAGAAGCTATTCACTATAGGCCTGCTGCTGTTCACCCAGCTCATGGCCACCGCACAGAGCAACGATTATGACCCTGTTCTGCCCGACCACCCCGGGGAGAACGGATGGGATTCCACAACGGGCGCCCTCGTCGTTACCTGGTTCACGCCCGGACAGTTGTCCAGTGCCGTCGAGAAGGCCACCAATGACGAGAAGGGCTACAGCCACATCGAGAAGATTCGCTCACTCACCGTCTCGGGCAAGGCCAACAACAACGACATGAGCAACCTTCGACAGTTGAAGCGCTACCTGCGGGTGCTCGACCTCAGCCGCACCGACGGTATCACCGAGGTGGAGCAGTTCATCTTCAGGCAGGATACTGTCATGCACACTCTGCTGCTACCCGCATCTATCGAGGAAATCGGCTCCTACGCCTTCGAGGGCAGTACACAGTTAGCGTCGGTCACCTGCTACGCCACCACGCCGCCCGTATTAGGCAATGACCGAGGCCATCTGCCCTTCGACGGCTGCTCGCAGGCCCTCACCGTCTACGTGCCTGCCGAGAGCCTCCCCCTCTATGCTGAGGCCGACGGTTGGAAGGACATGCTGCTCATGCCCATCACCCAGGGCGTACACTCGCTGACCGTCAGCATACCCACTACCGAGGGCTTGAAGGATATGTTCCTCGAACTGGCCAACAACAAGACCGGCCAGGCGCAACGCATGGTGCTGACTAACCGCACGCAGTACACCTTCCCCAATCTCATCGAGGGCACACAGTATAATATATATATAATGAACGCGCGAGGCGATGTCCTCGCCACCATCAAAGATGTCGCCATCGACAAGCAGGACGTGCAGGTCAGTTTTGCTGACATGAAGCCCCTCCGCGACATCACCCTGCAATTGTCCGTGCCCGATGGAACCACCGTCGGGACAGATGCCTTCTCCGTCACCTGGACTGACCTCGCTGGCAATTTCCTCGCCACCGGCCCCACGCTCTCCGCTCAGGTTGACGGTGCAAAGGCCATCGCCCATGTCAAGCTCGGCGAACAGCTTGGCACGCAGTACCTGCAACCTGCTGACACGATGATTGTGGTAGGTGAGGTAGGTATAGTAGGTGTTAGGCTGATGCCGTTGGCGCAGACCGTCTTCAGGGGAACCGTCACCGCTGCCGCCACTGGGCAGCCTATCCGCTCGGCCAGTATCGCCGTCACCCAGCGTCTGAATGGCCTCTACCCTGTGACCCTCACCACGACCACCGACAAGGATGGCCGCTGGACGCTCACTGCCTACGATGTCCCAGCCACCGTCACCGCTCAGGCCGCAGGCTACGTGACAGCCTCCCCCAGCCCCTCCGAAGGAGGGGAGTATTTGGCCGTCATGAAGGATTTAAAGGGAACTACCATTAACCTTGACCTGAGCTACCGCCCCGCCGTTGGCAGTGGTGAGGAACCTGAGGCTAATGCCGAATATACCGTCTACCAGAGCCTTTCTTATGCCGTCTACGACGAAACCCACACCCAGGAGCTGACCAACATCCAGGCCCAAGGCGGCCGCCTCATCCTGCAAGACCAGCATCTGGCTGAGGGCACACGCCTGCGCATCACTGCCACCGGCGACGGCGTATCCCCGGCCACCGCCACCTGCATCGTTGGTGCTGACGGCAACGCCACGGCCAAGCTGCAGCTCGTGCAGCTCGGACAGTTGAAGGCCACCTTCAGCCAGACAGAGAACCGGACAGTAGTAGGCACCCTCTACGGCAGCGATGGACAGCTGATAGCACGCGGAGGCTACACCACGGCCAATGCCACGCCTGCCGAGGGCGCAATAGCCATGCCGACGCTCTGGCTCAGCAGCCTGCCCGACGGTCAGTTCACCCTCGTCACCATGGGCGAGAGCACGCTCTTCAACGGTGTGAATAGCCTCGCCTCGCTGGCCGACATGGGCCTGGAAGATGGCCGTGACTACCTGAAGAATACGGTGACCATCGCTGCGGGCACCATCAGCGAGGTGAGCAACCAACAAGTGCCGATGATGGACGAGTCGCTGTTCTACTGGACCACGGAGAACACCCACTTCACCACAAGCAAGACGAGCCTCACCGTGGGCAGCTATGTCACCTTGCGCACACAACTGGAGTTCAAGGATGGTTTCTACATTAACGATCTCAAAGTAATCTATGACCTGCCCGAAGGTTGCGAGCTGGTTGACGGCTCGGTGATGGTGGGCAACGCCCTGGCCAGCTACGACCTTGACGGCCAGCGGCTCAGCGTGGCTCTCAGCAACAGGAGCGACCTAGTGCGCTTCTGCATCGTACCAACGAAGGAAGGTTACTATGAGCCGTCGGCCGCCGTGAGCTTCAGCACGGGCTGGGACGATATTGTCCAGCCTATCGGCTCCGCCGGCTTCATCGCCGAGGCTCTGAGCATCAGCGTGCAGGAGCGCGTGTCGAACGGCAGGGTGATGGTCAGTGGTACGGCCATCGCCGGATCCGACGTGCAAATCATTGAAGGCGACCAACTCATCGGCCACACCGAGGCCGGTCCTGAAGGCAGATGGTCGATGCGCTGTAGCCTTGTCCGCCCCTACAACCTCAGCCAGCACTACGTATATGCCGTCATCACTAATCCTGACGGTCTCACCTTGCAGACAGGTGCCGAGACGGTCACCGTGAGCCAGGGCACCGTCACCCCCGTAGTCTATGCATCCAACAGTGTCACCACGGGCGTCATCAAATGGGACTTCCGCGACTTTTCCGTCACGCCGAAGCACAACGCCTGGCCCCTCGGTCCCGGCACGCTGCCCTTCACCTTCAAGGTGGACTTCTACAACGAGGACAATGTCATGGTGAACGACACGGCACTCATCTCCAACGTGGTGCTCTATGTGCTGCGCAGCGACAACCGTTACGTCAAGCTGAACGCCCCCTACAACAAGGCGAGCAACAAGTGGATTGCCCAGTGCGACTTCGACATCGATGCCTCGCCCAAAAACATCTGTGTGGATTTCCTACAGGACGAGACCATCATGACCGACCGGCAGGAGATGGACGACTACAGGGATGATTTCCTGCAGACCATCAGCGAAGACCAGCAGATGGTGAAGGAAGTCTACGACCTGCTCAACGAGGAGATAGTGCTGGAGGATCAGCCACTTTACGACGAACTGGACAGACTGTTCGCTATCGAAAATCCGGATGAGGCCACCCAGACGCGCATCAAGGAACTGCTGGATCTGCTGATGACCGATGATGACCCGACACAGACACCAACGTTAACGATGGATGAGGTAAAAGAAGGTCTCAACAGTCTCAACGCTGCCAAACTGCAGTGGCGTGACAAGACGCTCCAGATGCTTTCCTACCTCACAAGCACCGACACCATCCCCATGAGTATGGAGGAGAAAGAAAAACAATATGACATTCCTATGGCAAACGGCGTCATTCACTTCACGTTGAAGAAGGAAAGTAGCATCAATGACCAGACCTTGCTCAGCGAGGGCTACACCCCGGCGCTGATGACCGATGGCACCAGCATCTATTACCTGAACACTGGTGTAATGGAAGCCTATCTCGACACTCGCAGCCAGATGCACTACATCCTTGAGTGGGAAGAGGGTGCAAAAGCCCGTCAGAACAACCGCTGGCAAGACATATTCCGCATAGGAGCACTGGTCGTCGACTCCATCTTCGACCAAGCAGAAGTAGAACATATCAAAAGCATCGGCAGGCAGCTGTCTGATATCGGCTATGCCCAGCAATCCAGTTTCAGTATGTCACAGTTACTTCTGAATAGTGGCAAAGCACTATCCAAAGAAATGTACCTCAGCGCCGGCAAGCTCTATAAAGATGGTCTTGCAAAAATGAAGCAGCAGGTGAGCGAGATGTACGAGCAGATAATAGACAGTTGTATAGCTGGATGGAACAAAGCCAACAACCTTTACTATGATGCGAAAGCCGAGCGCAATGAGGCAGCTGCCGACGGGAAAGCCTGGAACTATGTAAAATATTCCCTCGCTGAGGTAGAACAGGCTCAAAAGACTATCAGTGAGTGTAATACACTGATGCAACGAGCCGAGAAGGATAAAGAGGAATTTGAGAAACAGGAGAAGAAGACAGAAAAGGATTATCGAAAACTGATTGGTATACTGAATCGTTATCCCAGTAGTTTGGGAAGCAGCAACTTGGGGAACAATTGGCTCACTGGTAATGGCCGGACAGACCAAGCGCGTGTATATGAAGATTCACCCATAGGACTTCTCAGTGCCTTAGAGCTTTGCTACTATTATGCCAAAAGCACCTATGAAGACCTTGAAGAGTGGCAGAAGACCTACCAGGCCATCAGGAACAAGATTCCCTGCGAAGGAAATGAAGACGAAGCCATCCTGCTGATGACGGAGACCGTGGATGCCATCATCACAAACGGAAAGGAAGAAACCAAAGAAGAATTCCATCATGCAGCTAAGTTTTATTATGCCAATGGATGGAGTAATGGTTACCATGACGGTTCAGGCTTTGTACACACAGACTCATTATCACTTTCTTGGTTTTACACTAGCTGGAATAAATACCACAATTATTCTGATAATATGCTATCTTCCGATTTTTGGATGAACACCCTGATGTTGACTTTTTACAATTTTGATCGCGAAATAAAGCAGTTCAACAAGTCGAAGAGCCAGCGCAAGAGCCTCGATGCCCGCATCAACGCCCTGAAGTGCAAGAAGCCGGACCCCGACCCGGTGGAAGAGGAAGATGAAACAGAGACAAGTGTGTTTGAACCCGGAAAGCCGAGCAGCCCCAACGGTGGCGGTGGTGGCTTCAGAATACGCTGGTCGCCCTTCTTCGGCATCGACTTCTACCACGACCCTTCGGGCTACGTCTATGAGGCTGTCAGCAGCAACCGCTTGGAAGGCGTGCGCGCCACCTGCTACTACAAGGAGACGGGCGAGGATATGTATGGCGATATGTACGAGCGCGAGGTGGTATGGAATGCCGAGGAGTATGCCCAGGAGAACCCGCTCTTCACTGACAGCGAGGGTAAGTATCGCTGGGACGTGCCGCAGGGCCTCTGGCAGGTGCGCTACGAGAAGGACGGCTACGAGCCTAAACGCTCTGAGTGGCTCCCCGTGCCCCCGCCGCAGCTTGAGGTGAACGTGGGCATGACGCAGCTGCGCCAGCCCAGTGTGAAGCGGGTAAAAGCCTACACCGACGGCATCGAGATAACGTTCGACAAGTACATGCGCCCGGCAACGCTCAGCACTGAAAACATCTTCGTGACCCGTGGCGGCCAGACCATCGGCGGCACCATAGAGTTGCTCAACGCCGACAGCGGCTACGAGACACCCGACTCCGTCTACGCCTCGAAGATTCGCTTCATACCCAACCTCCCCTCCCTTGGGGAGGGGTCGGGGGTAGGCCTGACGATAAAGAAGACCGTCGAGAGCTACGCCGGTCTGCAGATGGAGCAGGACTTCCAGCAGGAGTTCGACGTGGAACAGCGTATCACGGCCATTGTCACCGACACCCTGCTTTACATGGCCGAAGGCAGCGAGCGCACCGTCACCGTGAGTATCCTGCCCGCCGAGGCAGCCAAAGGTAAGAAGCTCAAGGTGAGCGGTGCTGACGATGGAATCGTCAGCCACAAGGAAGGAGAACTGACGCTCGACGCCAGCGGACAGGCCACAGTGGTTC
>CAMOKH010000058.1 GCA_946617675.1 uncultured Prevotellaceae bacterium
GTGAATAATTGTCCCACGGCGTGGGACGTTTGTCCCAGGCCGTGGGAACATCGTGGCGCGCCGCCTTTCGCGCGCCTTCCGCCGCCTCTCACGGCGAAGTCAGGTGCGGGAAGTGCGGGAAGTGCTGGTTGTTTTCTATGTTTCGCTACTATTAGGGAAGGGAAGGTTGAATTGTCAGCAGTCAACTGCCAACGGAAAATAAGACAAAAAAAGGCAAAAGACTTGCAGGACTCAAAAAAAATGAGTAACTTTGCAAAAGCAAACGAAGAAAGGTGAAAAGAAATTAAAAAAACGGATTTTTCGAAACCAGACAAACATCATGTCACAAAAAGAAATAATTTTGAAGATTACAACCGCCATCATACTACTGCTGGCGACCGCCACAGCCGCACTCGCCCAGAAGCATGAGGTGAGAGCCGTGTGGCTGACCACTATCGGCGGCATCGACTGGCCACGCTCGCACAACGCTGCACAGCAACGACAGGAAATGACGACAATACTCGACCAGCTGAAACGCGCTGGCGTCAATACCGTACTGATTCAGACGCGCATACGGGCTTCGACTATCTATCCGTCGGCCATCGAACCCTTCGACATGTGTCTGACAGGCACCCACGGCCGCTCGCCTGGCTACGACCCGCTGGCGTTCATCGTCGACGAGTGTCATAAGCGGGGGATGGAGTGCCACGCCTGGATGGTGACTATTCCCGTCGGCAAGACCAGCGAAGTGCGGTATAAGGAGTTTAAACGGAGGAATCCGAAACTGGCACGCAGCATCGGTCAGGACGGCTACATGAACCCCGAAGACCCGGCCACCGGCGACTATATAGCACGCATCTGTGCCGAGGTGACACGGAACTACGACATCGACGGCGTTCACCTCGACTATATCCGTTACCCCGAGACGTGGCCGAGACGAGGTGCAAAGCCCCACGAGCGCCGGCTCTACATCACCAGTATCGTGCGCAAGATCAGCCAGGCCGTGAAGTCGATCAAGCCGTGGGTCAAGCTGTCGTGCTCGCCCATCGGGAAGTCCGGCGATCTGAGCCGCTACAGGAGTGGGGGCTGGAATGCCCACGACGCCGTATTTCAGGATGCGCAGGTGTGGCTGCGCGACGGACTGATGGACCAGCTCTACCCGATGATGTATTTCCGCGGCAACAACTTCTACCCCTTTGCCCTCGACTGGCAGGAGCGCTCCTACGGACGAATGATTGTCTCAGGCCTGGGCATATATTTCCTCGCGCCCAGCGAAGGCAACTGGCCCCTCAACGACGTCACCCGCGAAATGCACTTCATCCGCCAGAACGGCATCGGGCACTGCTACTTTCGCTCAAAGTTCCTGACCGACAACACGAAGGGCATCTATGACTTTGCCCGCCGTTTCGACGAGGTGCCCGCACTTATACCCCCCATGACGTGGGCCTGGAGCGGCTCCCCCACCCCTCCGACGCGCCTGGACGTCAGCCGCAGCAGCAGCCGCGACCGCCTGTCCTGGAGCGGTGCCACCGACCGCTCGGGAGCCCCAAACATCTTATATAACATATATGCCTCGACCACAGCCGACGTCGACGTCAGCGAGCCGCGCAACCTGATAGCCACCCGTCTGACGGCAACCACGCTGAACGTGCCGCACACCAACGGACAGACCGTCTATTACGCCGTCACCGCTCTCGACCGCTACGGCAACGAGAGCACCCCTGCCTACACTGACACGCCATCGGCGACAGGCACCCAAAGGGCGAGAAAGAGCCTGACGCCCAACGACACGCATATTCCGCCATTCTACTACTTCTGGAGCAAGAAGCAACAAAAGAAATACAACAAAACCCACTAAAACCACAAGAAAACTATGGAAAGAACTTGGAGATGGTTTGGCAAGAAAGACAAGATCACGCTTGCCATGCTAAGACAAATTGGTGTCGAGGGAATCGTCACCGCCCTGCACGACGTGCCCCTCGGCGAAGTCTGGACACGCGAGAAAATCCGCGACCTGCGCGAGTACATCGAGAGCTACGGCATGCGCTGGAGCGTAGTGGAGAGTCTGCCAGTGGTTGAGACCATCAAGTATGGCGGTCCTGACCGCGACCACCAGATAGAGGTTTACAAGGAGTCGCTACGCAACCTCTCGGCCGAAGGCATTCACTGCATCTGCTATAACTTCATGCCCGTTCTCGACTGGGCGCGCACCGACCTGCTGCACCAGAATCCCAACGGCTCGACGAACCTCTACTTCAACTATGCTGAGTTTGCCTATTTCGACATCTACATCCTGAAGCGTGAAGGCGCCCGCCAGGAGTGGAGCCAGTTTGAATTTCCGGCCGGCGTAGGCCAAGGCCGCAACGTGCTGGCCGAGTGCGACGAGCTGGCCAAGACCATGACACCCGAAGCGGAGCACAAGCTGGTAGAGAACATCATCATCAAGACACAAGGCTTCGTGAGCGGTAACTTCAGCGAGAACGACGAAGCGCCAATTCAGAAATTCCGTGACTTCCTTGACCTCTATAAAGGTATAGACAAGAAGCAGTTACGCGAGAACATGAAGTATTTCCTTGAGGCCATTATGCCCACCTGCGAAGAGTACGACATGAACATGTGTGTTCACCCCGACGACCCGCCCATCGAGATTCTCGGTCTGCCACGCATCGTGCGCACCGAGGAGGACATACAGTGGTTCCTCGACGCCGTGCCCAACAAGCACAACGGCCTCACGTTCTGTGCTGGCTCGCTGTCGGCCGGTGCCTATAACAACGTGGTGGAGATGGCCCGTAAGTTTGCCTCGCGCACCCACTTCGTACACCTTCGCTCATGCCACATCTTCAGTAACGGCGACTTCACCGAGGCCAGCCATCTGGGCGGACGTGCCGACATCATCGAGCTGTGCAGGATATTCGAGAAAGAGAACCCGCAGCTGCCCATGCGCGTCGACCACGGCATGACCTTCACCGACGAGCCCGGCGGCATCATGGACGAGTCGAGCCACGGCCATAATGCCGGCTACACGTTGCTCGGACGCATGTTCGCTCTTGGTCAGGTGCAAGGCATCCTGGCCACCGTCGACCGTGAACTCGGCATCGACTACAAGCAACCCGGATTCTTCGATTAAATCCTAATCCCAGCACTCTAAGCTATCAGCAATTTCTGGCAGCTGATGGCGATGGAACTGCGGCTCACGTATGCCTTCACGCTTTTGCCGGCGATAGTCGTCGAGCAGGCGGAAGGCATACTTGCCTAAGACCATAATGGCCACAAGGTTGCAAGCGGTAAGCAGTGCCATGCAGAAGTCAATCATATTCCAAGCTACCTCAAGGGTGACGAGAGCGCCAATCATGACCATCACGCCGCCCGAGCAGACGCGATAGATGGTCATAACCCTGCGGCTGCTGGTCATGAATCGGATGTTGGCCTCGCCGTAGTAATAGTTTGCGATGATGCTCGAGAAGGCAAAAAGGAAAATGGCAACGGCTACGAAGACGGGGCCAGAGCTGCCAATCTCCGACTCAAGTGCCACCTGCGTCAGGTTGATGCCATTCAGTCCGGACGACTGATACAGCCCACTGATAAGAATAATGAAAGCCGTGCAGGAGCAGACAAGCAGCGTGTCGGTGAAGACGCCGAGCGCCTGGATGAGTCCCTGCTTCACCGGGTGAGTAACATCGGCCGTAGAAGCCGCATTAGGGGCACTGCCCTCACCCGCCTCGTTGCTGAACAGTCCACGCTTCACGCCATTCATCATGGCAGCTCCGATGCCACCACCCACGACCTGTGAGAGTCCGAAGGCATCCTCGACAATAATCTTCAGGACATGAGGCACTATAGTGATGTTGGTGACCACGATGAACACAGCCAGCAGGAAATAGCCGACGGCCATCACCGGGACAAGTATGGCACTGACATGAGCAATACGCTGAATGCCGCCAAAGACAATGAGCAGCGTCAGGGCGGCCAGCACTCCGCCCATGACCACCGGCGACAAGCCTAAGGCCTGGTTCATAGCCCCGCAGATGGTGTTTGCCTGGATTGAGTTATTGGCCAGGCCGAAAGTCACGGTTATGAGTATGGCAAACAGTACAGACATCCACCGGCCACTGCCCCGCAAGGGTTTCCACGAGCAGTAGCGCATACCGCGACTGATATAGTAGGCCGGACCGCCAACAAACGAGTCGGTAGCATGCAGTTTGAACAGCTGGCCCAAGGTAGACTCAACAAAGGCGGTGGCTGCACCGACGAGGGCCATCACCCACATCCAGAACACGGCACCGGGGCCACCAACGGCGATTGCTGTAGCCACACCGGCCAGATTGCCTGTTCCCACACGTGAAGCGACGGAGACGGCAAAGGCCTGAAACGAGGAGATGTGCTTCTTTGGCGATGCCTGTCTGTCGCCTGAAACTGACGCGACAGAGGCGTCAGTGAGCAGGCGGACCATCTCGCCAAGCATCCGGAACTGAACGAAGCGCATGCGCCATGTGAACCAGAGTCCGCAACCGACGAGCACCACCATAAGGACATAAGTCCAAAGGACATCGTTAACTTGGGTAATAATTTCGTTAAGTCTAATCATGCGTGTAGGACTAAATACGTCTGAGAATACTGTCAGCCAGCCGCTGATAGACCAACCCGAGGTCGGAGAAGCGGTTCAGGCTGTTGAGGGCTGCCTTGCGCACAGTCACGTTCGGTGACTGAAGCGCTGCGTGTGCCTGGTCGAGAAACTCGTTGATACCACGATCGTTAGGCTCTTGCCTGTTCATGAACAGCCGGCTCAGCACGTGAAAGCCGCATAGCTGGTATAAGTCTTTGTCGGACGCTATCCACTCGTAGGCCTTCATCGGTGCGTAGGGCAAATATTGGTAGAGATTCATCGATGCCTGCTCGGCAATCTCGACCGTCTCAGTCTGCTCCATCCAGATGTCGACCACCTCAGGCAGAATCTTGTCGGGGGGCATTATCATCGTAGCCAGGATTTTGCACTCGCGCACATTCTCCTTCCACAAAGCGATGGCCAGGTCGTAATCCTTACCAATGGCGTCGGCCTTTTCTCTCAGGCGGGGAAGCGTGACGCCCCAGTTGAGATGATAGCCGAGCCCCTTGTCGCGCATGGACTGGGCTACGGCACCGTCCATCATCAGTCGGAACGACTGCTTGATTTCCTTGATTCTATCGTTCATATCAGTGTAGCATATTCTGAGCTGTAGCGCAGCATCTGGTGAGCATAACTTTCAGCATAGTTCAGATGGATATCGACAATGTGCCCGTCGGCATCGCAGACGGGGAGCATCTGCGGGTTGATGAAGCCCTTGTAGGGTGCCAAGTTGAGACGCTTGTAGCGCTCTAAGACCTCAGCATGAAGGCTGGCATCGACCTTGACGGCATAGCGTTCCACCAACTGCCGGGCAGCCTCGAAATCGCCTTCACTCTTGATGCGCTGAACCTCGGCCAACAGCTTCGCGAAAAGCTTTCGCAGTTCGTCGTAATCGTCTATCTGTAAGTAGGTTTTACCATTCTTGGTGACCAGCGAGACGACCGTACCCTGCGCCGCACACCAGTGGGCTATCAACGCACGGTTGCGCATGTGGGCCTCTTCAATCTGGCTGCCGGGAGTAATGCGGATGAGCTGGGTCATCAGTCCGTTCAGCATATAGGTGTAGTACTGCGACTTAAAGGCCTCAGTGTCGGGCACCAGCCCCAGTTCCACGAGCTTAGGGTCGGCAATGTAGTAGAGCCCGAAAAGATCGGCCCGTGCTTCTTCGATGGTGTTGCCGTAGGCTTTCAGCGCATCAGGACTAACGCCGGGCAGAAGCTGTCCGCTGCCATGGCCGAGACACTCATGAAGGTCGGTGTGCAGGTCGTCGCAAACGTCGCCGTACTTCTCAATCAGCGCGAGCGTGGTGTCGTCGATGACGAACTCCTCGCGGAATCCACTGCCGTGGGCAGCCTTGTTGTAGGCGTCAGTGATGTTGCTGATGGTGATGCTCTTCGAACCATACTGGGCACGTATCCAGTCGGCGTTAGGCAGATTGATGCCTATGGCCGTTGAGGGATACTCCTCGCCGCCAAGCATGGCAGCACAGATGACATTGGCCGAGACGCCCTTGACAACAGGCTTACGGAAACGAGGGTCAACGGGCGAATGGTCCTCAAACCACTGGGCGCTGGCGGCAATGGTACGGGTGCGATGAGTCGCCTCCTCGTCGATGTATTCCACGAGCGATTCCCACGACCCCTTCAGGCCCAGAGGATCGCCGTAGACCTCGATGAAACCGTTGATAAAGTCCACGCGGCCGTCGAGGCACTGCAGCCACTGGATGCTATATTCGTCAAACAGCCGCAGGTCGCTAGTCTCATAAAACTGTATCAGCTTGTCGATGACCTGGCGCTGACAATCATTCTCAGCAACGTCGGAAGCCTTACGGAGCCAGCTGACGATATGACGTATGGCCTTATCATATCGGCCGCCCACCCGCCAGACGTCCTCAGTGATTTCACCGTCGCGCTTGACGAGCGTAGAATTCAAGCCATACGAAGGCGTCATGGGGGCATTGGCATCTTTCTCTTTCTTCGCATTATAGTAGGCTTCGGCCTCGGCTTGCGTGACGCCGTCGTAGAAGTTGCAGGCCGACGTCAGCAGAAGATCCTCGCCGTCGGCCTTGTTCACCCGTTTTGGCAGCACTGCCGGGTCGAAAATGACGGGAAACAATTCGTCACAGAGCCCGTCGACGGTCTGCCCTTCCGACAGCGGCAGTCGGCGTGGCTCCACCTGGTGGAGCACCTCACGGAGGTAATCGCTGCTGAAGCCCGGCACGAATTTCTCCATGCCGTAGTGGTGGTAAATGCCGTTGGCAAACCACACACGCTTCAGGTAGAGTTCCAGCGCGCGGAAATCGTCGGTATCGTGATCGACGCTAAGGTCGGTATAGACCGTCTCCAGCGTCTTGCGTATGCGAAGATTATAACGCCCGAACTGGTCGAACGTGATGTCACGCCCGAACAGTGCAGCCTTAGACAAGTAAAAGATAAGAATTTTCTGTTGTAATGATAGTTGTTCAAAGCCCGTAAGCTTGTAACGAAGCAGCTGTAGGTCAGCAAAGCGCTCGTCTTGGTAGCAAAAATCTTTCATCAGGACAGTTTACTTCTTAGGTTTCTTAGCAGCCTGCTTAGGGTGCTGCTGCAGGTGCTGGAGACGGTATTCGCGTGGCGTCATCTTCATGATCTTGTAGAAAGATGCATAGAACGACTGCCTGTTAGCAAAGCCCACCATGTCGCTCACCTCCTCCATCCGCAGGTCTTGATAGCGCTTGTCAACCAGTATTGACATAGCCTCCTCGATGCGGTACTTGTTAACGAATGAAGCATAGTTCATGTGAAACCGGACATTTACAACCGCCGAAACGTAACGCGTGTTAGTGCCTAAATCCTCAGCCAGTTTTTTTGCCGAATAATCCTTGTCCTTGTACTTCTTCTGCATGACGATGATGTCAAGGATTCTCTCCTTCATCTCGTCCATCAATTTGGGGCTGACCAAACTCCTGTAGGTAGCCTCTTTTTCTTTTTTTTCTGTGATATTATACTTTGCCATATGCTGAGAAAGATGGTAATTGTCCGTGTCGTGTGCAAATATAATGATTTTTTACAATATTTCCAAATAAAAAAGCGTTTTTTTCCAAAAAAGTTGTATTTTTGTGCCGTAATTGAGCAAAACGCATGGAGATTAACGCTATTTTGAGGAATTTTTTTGGATATAATTCGTTTCGCCCGAAACAGGAAGAAATTATCCAAAACGTCATGTCAGGACACGACTCGCTGGTATTGATGCCAACGGGTGGCGGCAAGAGCATCTGCTACCAGATACCGGCCCTCGCCATGCCGGGGACGGCGGTCGTGGTCTCACCGCTCATCAGCCTGATGAAGGACCAGGTCGAGACGCTGCGCTCGAACGGCATCGAGGCGGCCGCCCTGAACAGCGACAACATGGCCGATGCCGACACCATCATACGCCGCAAGTGTATGTCGGGCGACATGAAACTGCTCTACATCTCGCCTGAGAAGCTGCTGACGGAGATTCCTTACCTGCTGAGCCGTATCCACATTTCGCTCTTCGCCATTGACGAGGCCCACTGCATCAGCCACTGGGGCCACGACTTCCGGCCGGAGTACACGCAGCTGGGCCAGTTGCGCGACACGTTTCCCGGCGTACCTATCATGGCACTCACGGCCACGGCCGACAAAATAACCCGCCAGGACATCGTACAGCAGCTGAAGCTGAAGGACGCCCGGGAGTTTGTCTCGAGCTTCGACCGTCCGAACCTCAGCCTTACGGTCAAGCGCGGCTTCCGCGACGCCGAGAAGATGAGCTACATCCTGAACTTCATCAAGGCCCGGCCCCTCGACGCCGGCATCATATACTGCCTCAGCAGGAAAACGACCGAGAAGGTGGCGACGGCACTCAGGGCCAAGGGCATCAACGCCATGCCCTACCACGCAGGACTCTCAAACCAGGAGCGCAACGAGACACAGGAAAAGTTCAAGAACGACGACCTGCTGGTGGTCTGCGCCACCATCGCCTTCGGCATGGGCATCGACAAGAGCAACGTGCGCTGGGTCATACACTTCAACATGCCGAAGAGCATCGAGAGCTTCTATCAGGAGATTGGGCGCGCTGGGCGCGACGGGGCGACGGCCGACACCGTGCTGTTCTACTCTATCGCCGACATCATCCAACTGACGGAATTTGCCAAGGCCAGCGGCCAGCAAGACGTCAACCTCGACAAGCTGAAACGGATGAGGGAGTACGCCGAGTCGAACGTGTGCCGGCGGCGCATCCTGCTGAACTACTTCAACGAGCAGTCAGACCACGACTGCGGCAACTGCGACGTCTGCAAGAACCCGCCGCAGCGCTTCGACGGCACGAAGTACGTCCAGATGGCACTCAGCGCCATGAAGCGCACCGAAGAGCAGGCCCGCCTGACCACCATCACCGAAATCCTGAAGGGCATGAACTCGGCCACCGTCGTCAAGAAGGGCTACAACCAGCTGAAGACTTTCGGCGTAGGCCGCGAGCTGACCGTCCAGGACTGGAACGACTACCTGCTGCAGATGCTGCAGATGGGCTTCTTCGAGATTGCCTACAACGAAGGTCGGCGCGCGGTGGTCACCCCACAGGGCGAGGACGTGCTTTACGGGCGCAAGCAGGCTCAGCTGTGTGTCATCGACCGCAGCGTCCGCGTGGAGCCTCGCCGCAGCAAGCCACGCCTGACGCTTGAGATTCCGGCCATCACGATTCCCGGGCTGCCACCGACGACAGGCGTCGAAGACCCGCGACTCTTCGACGCCCTGCGCCAGCTGCGCCGCCAGTGTGCCGACGAGGAAGGCTTCCCGCCCTACATCGTGTTCAGCGACAAGGTGCTCCACGCGCTGGCCACGCAGAAGCCCGTCACCATCGAGCAGTTCGGCTTCATACCCGGCATCGGCGACCACAAACGCCAGAAATACGGTCAGCGTTTTGTGGCGCTGATTAAGAAATTCGTCTGAAGAAAGCATAAAAACACCTATTTATTACGCGCGTTTCATTTTTTATTTGTACCTTTGCACGATTAAAAACAGAAAAAGGTAAGAAAACTAAATGAAACAAACGGCTATCCTGCTTCTGCACTGCCCTGACCAACAGGGCATTATCACAGAAGTCACGAAGTTTATCACCGACAATAAAGGTAACATTGTCTATCTCGATCAGTATGTTGACAAGCTCGACGGCATGTTTTTCATGCGCATAGAGTGGGAACTGGAGGGATTTCTCATCCCGCGCGACAAGATTTACGAATACATCACCACGCTCTACGCCCAGCGCTACAAGATGAAGTTCTCGCTGTACTACAGCGACAAGCGGCCGCGAATGGCCATCTTCGTCTCGAAGATGAGCCACTGTCTCTACGACCTGCTGGCTCGCTGGAAGGCCGGTGAGTTTGCCTGCGACATACCCTGCATCGTCTCCAACCACGAAGACCTCCGCTACGTTGCCGAGCAGTTCGACATTCCCTACTACGTATGGAGCATCAAGAAGGACCACTCCAACAAGGCAGAGGTCGAGCAGGCCGAGATGCAGCTGCTCAGGGAGCTCGACATCTCGTTTATCGTCCTGGCCCGCTACATGCAGATCATCTCCGACGAGATGATAGCCGAATACCCTCACCACATCATCAACATCCACCACTCGTTCCTGCCCGCGTTTGTCGGCGCCAAGCCCTACCATCAGGCCTGGGAGCGCGGCGTGAAGATTATCGGCGCCACGAGCCACTACGTCACCGCCGAGCTTGACGCCGGTCCTATCATCGAGCAGGACGTGACGCGCATCACCCACAAAGACACGCCCGAGAGCCTCGTCCTGAAGGGCAAGGACCTCGAGAAGATCGTGCTGAGCCACGCCGTCCAGAAGCACATCGAGCGCAAGATACTGACATACAAGAACAAAACCATCATTTTCAGCTAAATGAACGTAGCAATCGTAAAATACAATGCAGGCAACATCTACTCAGTAGTCAACGCCCTGAAGCGGCTGGGCATTGACCCGCTGCTGACCGACGATGCCGAGCAGCTCGAGAAGGCCGACCGCGTGCTCTTCCCCGGACAGGGCGAGGCCCGCGGCGCCATGGACTACCTGAAGGCGCGCCGGCTCGACGAGGTCATCCGCTCGCTGCGCCAGCCCGTGCTGGGCATCTGCGTGGGCCAGCAGCTGCTGTGCCGCCACTCTGAGGAGGGCGACGTCGACTGCATCGGCGTGTTCGACGCCGACGTCCGCCGATTCCAGCCCCAGCGCCACGAGGACAAGGTGCCCTGCATGGGCTGGAACCGGCTCTACGACACGTCGTCGCCGCTGATGCAGGGCATTGAGGACCAGTACGTGTACTTCGTCCACAGCTACTATGTCGGGCTTACTGACGACACCATCGCCACCGCCGACTACATACAGCCCTACTCTGCCGCCATGCACCGCGCGAATTTCTATGCCTGCCAGTTCCACCCCGAGAAGAGCGGACGCGTAGGCGAACAGATCATTAAAAACTTCCTGGCATTATGATTGAACTGATTCCTGCCATAGACATCATCGACGGCCAGTGCGTCCGACTGACAAAGGGCGACTACCAGCAGAAGACCGTCTACAGCGACTCGCCGTCACAGGTGGCGGCCGAGTTCCAGCAGCTCGGCTTCAGCCGCCTGCACGTCGTCGACCTTGACGGCGCGAAGTCAAAACACATCGTCAACGACGACGGCCTCCGCCGCATCACGGCCGAGACCCGCCTGACTGTCGACTTCGGCGGCGGCATCAAGACCGACGACGACATCGAGAAGGCCTTCGAGGCCGGTGCGGCTATGGTCACGGTGGGGTCGGTGGCCGTCACCGAGCCCCAGCGCTTCATGGGCTGGCTCAGCAAGTACGGCGCCGACCGCCTGATACTGGGAGCCGACGTCCGAGGCGGCAAGATCAGCATCAACGGCTGGAAGGAGGACTCGACGGAAGACCTGCTGCCGTTCCTCAGACAGTACGTCGAGGCCGGCGTCAAGCGCGTGCTCTGCACCGAAATCTCTAAGGACGGCACCCTGCAGGGACCGGCCATCGACCTCTACCGCCGCGTCATGCAGGCCTACCCCACCCTCCACCTCATAGCCAGCGGCGGCGTGTCGTCGATAGCCGACATCCGTGCGCTCGAGGCCGCCGGCATCCCTGCCGTCGTCTTCGGCAAGGCCATCTACGAAGGACGTATCAACCTCAAAGACTTAGTCAACGAATATGTCATTAGCTAAACGCATCATACCCTGCCTCGACGTAAAGGACGGCGAGACCGTCAAGGGCATCAACTTCGTCAACCTGCGTTCTGCCGGCGACCCCGTGGAACTGGGCAAAGCCTACTCCGACCAAGGTGCCGACGAACTGGTGTTTCTCGACATCACCGCCTCGTTCGAGGGCCGCAAGACGTTCACCGAGATGGTGACGCGCGTAGCCCAGACGCTCAACATACCCTTCACCGTCGGCGGCGGAATCAACGAGCTGGCCGACGTTGAGCGGCTCCTCTATGCCGGGGCCGACAAGGTCAGCGTCAACAGTGCCGCCATCCGGCGCCCGCAGCTCATCGACGAGATTGCCACCCGCTTCGGCTCCCAGGTGTGCGTCGTCGCCATCGACGCCCGCCTCGATGCCGACGGCGGCCTCTGGCACTGCTACCTGAAAGGCGGCCGCGAGCGTACCGAGCGCCGCCTCTTCGAGTGGGCCCACGAGGCCCAGGAGCGTGGCGCCGGCGAGATTCTCTTCACGTCGATGAACCACGACGGCACCAAGAACGGCTATGCCAACGAGGCCCTCTGCCGTCTGGCCGACGAGCTCTCCATTCCCATCATCGCCAGCGGCGGTGCCGGTTGCAAGGAGCACTTCCGCGACGTCTTCACCGAGGGACATGCCGACGCCGCCCTTGCCGCCTCGGTCTTCCACTTCGGCGAGATTCCCGTGCCCGAACTGAAGAAGTACCTCAAGGCCGAGGGCATCAACGTCAGACTGTAATAAATCGTAAATCGAAAATAAGTAAATTGAAAATGAATATTGATTTTGAAAAGAGCGGCGGCCTCATGCCCGCCATCATCCAGGACGCCAAGACCAAGAACGTGCTCATGTTAGGCTACATGAACAAGGTGGCTTACGAGAAGACGAAAAAGACGAAGAAAGTGACCTTCTGGTCGCGCTCGCGCAACTGTCTGTGGACGAAGGGCGAGACCAGCGGCAACTACCTCAACCTGGTAGACATCAAGACCGACTGCGACAACGACACGCTGCTCGTAAGGGCCATCCCCGACGGTCCGACGTGCCATAAGGGCACCGACACCTGCTGGGGCGAGACCAACGACCAGAACCCGCTGCTGTTTCTCACCGAACTGCAGGACTTCATCAACCGCCGCCACGAGGAGATGCCCGAGGGCAGCTACACCACGAGCCTCTTCAAGGACGGCATAAACCGCATCGCCCAGAAGGTAGGCGAAGAGGCGCTGGAGACCGTCATCGAGGCCACCAACGGCTCGAGCGAGAAGCTCGTCTACGAGGCCAGCGACATGCTCTACCACCTCGTCGTGCTGCTCACCAGCAAGGGGCTGCGCATCGAGGACGTCGCCGCCGAGCTGGCCCGCCGCCACGACCCCAACTGGGACCGCAAGCGCCGGCAGGCCAAGGCAGCCGGCACCATGGAGTAAACACTCACACACACACCAGAATCTACATCATCACAACATCAATATGGCGCTAATCAGTTACAAGAAGGTAAACATAAGCCACAGCGACGGCGAGGCCGTGCTGCGTGGCGTCGACTTCCACGTCGAGGAAGGCGAGTTCATCTATCTCATCGGCCGTGTGGGCTCGGGCAAGAGCTCGCTGCTGAAGACCATCTATCAGGAGATGGACATCGAAGACGGCGACGAGGCCATGGCCCTGGGCTATGACCTGCTGACCATCCGGCGCAAGCAGATTCCCGAGCTCCGCCGCAAGATGGGCATCATCTTCCAGGACCTGCAGCTGCTGAGCGACCGTTCCGTCTACCGCAACCTGCAGTTCGTGCTGAAGGCTACCGGCTGGACCGACAAGGCCGCCATCGACGACCGCATCAACGAGGTGCTGACCCAGGTGGGCATGACCGCCATGAAGGACCGCATGCCCCACGAGCTGTCGGGCGGCGAGCAGCAGCACGTCAACATTGCCCGCGCCCTGCTCAACAGTCCGCAGCTCATCGTTGCCGACGAGCCGACGTCGAGTCTCGACAACGAGACCGCCGACAGCATCATCCGGCTGCTGCGCGAAATCTCGCTCAAGGGCACGGCCGTCATACTGACCACCCACAACCGCTCGCTGCTGAACAAGTACCCCGGCATTGTCTACCGGTGTAACAACCAGCGGTTAGAGGAAGTGACCAACGACTACAACCAGATGCAGTTCTCGGAAGAGGAACTGAAGGACTGAATCAAAGAAACACAGTAAAAAAAAACGTAAATAAAACAAAGGTTATGAAAGTAATGAAATTCGGCGGCACCTCAGTGGGCACGCCGCAAAGGATGAAGGAAGTCACCCAGCTCGTCACCAAGTCGGGCGAGCCCGTTTTCGTCGTGCTGTCAGCCATGTCGGGCACCACCAACTCGCTGGTAGAGATCTCTGACTATCTCTACAAGAAGAATGCCGACGGCGCCAATGAGGTCATCAACCGTCTGGAAGCCAAGTACATGAAGCACGTCGACGAGCTCTACAGCCAGGACGACACCAAGCAGGCTACGCGCGACTTCCTGAAAGAGGAGTTCAACTACCTGCGCTCGTTCACCAAGGAAATCTTCACCTCGTTCGAGGAGAAGGCCATCGTCGCCCAGGGCGAGATGATGTCAACCAACATGGTGGTCAACTACATGCGCGAGCAGGGCATCAAGGCCGTGCTGCTCAACGCCCTCGACTTCATGCGCACCGACAAGAACGCCGAGCCCGACCCCGTCTACATCAAGGAGAAGCTGCAGGCCGTCATGCAGGAGAATGAGGGGCAGCAGGTCTACGTCACCCAGGGCTTCATCTGCCGCAATGCCTACGGCGAGGTCGACAACCTCCAGCGCGGCGGCTCTGACTACACCGCCTCGCTCATCGGCGCTGCACTCAATGCCGAGGAGATTCAGATCTGGACCGACATCGACGGCATGCACAACAACGACCCCCGCGTCGTCGACCACACGCAGCCCGTCCACCAGCTGCAGTTCGAGGAGGCCGCCGAGCTGGCCTACTTCGGAGCCAAGATCCTGCACCCCACGTGCGTGCAGCCCGCCAAGTACGCCGGCATCCCCGTGCGGCTGCTCAACACGATGGACCCCGACGCCCAGGGTACCACCATCTCAAACCAGACGGAGTATGGCAAGATCAAGGCCGTCGCCGCCAAGGACAACATCATCGCCATCAAGATCAAGTCGTCGCGCATGCTCCTCGCCACGGGATTCCTCCGCAAGGTGTTCGAGATCTTCGAGTCCTACCAGACGCCTATCGACATGGTCTGCACCTCTGAGGTCGGCGTCTCGATGTCTATCGACAACTCGGCCCACCTCGGCGAAATCGTCGACGAGCTGAAGAAGTACGGCACCGTCACCGTCGACACCGGCATGTGCATCATCTGCGTCGTGGGCGACCTCGACTGGTCGAACATCGGGTTCGAGACGCGCGTCATGGATGCCCTCAAGAACATTCCCGTGCGCATGATCAGCTACGGAGGCTCTAACTACAACATCTCGTTCCTCATCAAGGAGGAGGACAAGCGCCGTGCGCTGCAGAGCCTCAGCGACCACTTGTTTAATTGAGAATTGAGAATTGACAATTGAGAATTGACAATTGAGAATTGACAATTGATAATTATGAAAGGTAACTTTCCGGTAGAGCGGTTCCAACAGCTGCAGACACCGTTCTACTACTACGACACAGGACTGCTCAGACAGACACTACAGACCATCAACAACGAGGTCAGCCGCCACGAAGGCTGGCACGTACACTACGCCGTCAAGGCCAACGTCAACCCCCGCCTGCTCACCATCATCCGTGAGGCAGGACTGGGGGCCGACTGCGTCAGCGGCGGCGAGATCGAGGCCTGCACCAAGGCCGGGTTCCCTGGCTCGAAGATCGTCTTCGCCGGCGTGGGCAAGGCCGACTGGGAAATCAACCTCGGGCTCGACCGCGACATCTTCTGCTTCAACGTTGAGAGCATACCCGAGCTCGAGGTCATCAACGACTTAGCCGCCGCACGCGGCAAGACCGCACGCGTGGCCTTCAGGCTGAACCCCAACGTCGGCGCACATACCCACGCCAACATCACCACCGGACTGGCCGAGAACAAGTTCGGCATCGCCATGGGCGACATGGTCAGCGTCGTCGAGCATGCACGCCAGCTGAAGAACGTCAGCGTCGTCGGACTGCACTTCCACATCGGCAGCCAGATTCTCGACATGGGCGACTTCCAGGCCCTCTGCAACCGCATCAACGAGCTACAGGACCTGCTCGAGCGCCATCGGCTCAGCGTCGAGCACATCAACGTCGGCGGCGGACTGGGCATCGACTACGAGCACCCGAACCGCGTGCCCATACCCGACTTCAAGGCCTACTTCGACACCTACGCCAAGAAACTGAAGCTGCGCCCGGGCCAGACCCTGCACTTCGAGCTCGGCCGGGCCGTCGTCGCACAGTGCGGCTCCCTTATCGCGCGTACCTTATATATTAAAAAGGGGGCCGTGAAGCAGTTCGCCATCGTCGACGCCGGCTTCACCGACCTCATCAGGCCAGCCCTCTACCAGGCCTACCACAAGATTGAGAACATCAGCAGCGACGCCCCCTTCGAGACCTACGACGTCGTAGGCCCCATCTGCGAGTCGACCGACGTCTTTGCCAAGCAGGTCGACCTCAACGGCACCGTCCGCGGCGACCTACTGGCCATCCGCTCGGCGGGAGCCTACGGCGAGATCATGGCCTCGCAGTACAACTGCCGCCGGCTGCCCGGCAGCTATACCAGCGACGAGTTCTGACCACCATGCCCACGATCGAGATCACATCGCTCGCCGAGCCCGGCGTCCAGGTGTTCAGCACCCTCACCGAGTCGCAGCTGCGCAACCGGCTGGAGCCCGCCAAGGGCATCTTCATTGCCGAGAGCCCCAAGGTCATCAGCGTGGCCCTCGACGCCGGCTACCAGCCGACGGCACTGCTCTGCGAGCGTCGCCACATCGAGGGCGACGCCCGCACCATCATCGCCCGCTGCGGCGACATCCCCGTCTACACCGGCGAGCGGAGCCTGCTCGGCCAGCTGACGGGCTACACGCTGACGCGCGGCGTGCTCTGTGCCATGCGGCGGCCGCAGCCGGCGGCCGTCGCCGACGTCTGCCGCGACGCCCGCCGCGTGGTCGTCATCGACGGCGTTGTCGACACCACCAACATCGGCGCCATCTTCCGTTCGGCAGCAGCCCTGGGCATCGATGCCGTCCTGCTCAGCCGCTCGTCGTGCGACCCCCTCAACCGCCGTGCCGTGCGCGTCTCGATGGGCAGCGTCTTCCTCGTTCCCTGGACGTGGCTCGACGCCCCCGTCAGCAGCCTCGCCCAACTCGGCTTCACCACGGCCGCCATGGCCCTGAGCGACGACAGCATACCCCTCGACGCGCCCCAGCTGAAGGCCGCCCAGCGCCTGGCCATCGTCATGGGCACCGAGGGCGACGGTCTCGCCCCCGAGGTCATCGCCCAGACCGACTACGTCGTGCGCATCCCCATGTCTCACCATGTCGACTCGCTCAACGTTGCCGCCGCCGCTGCCGTCGCCTTCTGGGAGCTGAGGGCTTAATGTTACCCGTTACCTAGTCGTTGTTGGCATACGCCTGGCCGTCCTCCTCGTTGTGGAAGGCCTTCAGCTCCATCGTGCTCTTGTCTATCCACTGTCCGCCGCGCCCCATGAGCGTGGCGTTGTCCAGCTCCGAGTCGAAGGTCAGCATGTGCAGGTGCATCGGCTGGTCGCCTACCACCTCGACGGCCTGGTTCATGTCGGCTATGAACACGCCGTTGGCCGTGCGGGCCGGGTGGTCGCGTATGATGACCTCGGCTGGCCGATGTCCTCGCCGCGCTCGCTGACGATGTCCTGCATTCAACGACGGTTAATAATTCAAATTCAACGAAGAAGAAGAAAATGGACATTCAGACGTGCCAACATTTATGGTTCGACAGAGAGATGATTACCTGTGATAATGCTGGATTTAGTCAGAATACACTCGTATTTAT
>CAMOKH010000059.1 GCA_946617675.1 uncultured Prevotellaceae bacterium
GCGGCGCGCCACGATGTTCCCACGGCCTGGGACAAACGTCCCAGGCCGTGGGACAATTATTCACCGCCCATGAATGTCGGCCGCGGCGGCCGGGTGCCAGTTCGGGTGGCGGTTGGTTGGCGGCAATCGGGGGTTGTCGGCGCAGTAACTGGCTGACAGTGAGGGCGTGGTGCGGGAAGTGCGGGAAGTGCGGGGTATTACCTGCGATTAGCAACTATAGCATGAAAAACAGAGGTAAGAGGTGGGAGGTAAACTTTATTCATGAAATAATGGATAGTAAAAAATGAACAGGTGCGCCATCCGCATTTGGGGTGGCGCACCTGCCGTTACGTGGTCTCAATGATGAGACTGAAAATTAGTCCTCGTCTGTCGCGAAGAGGAAGATACGTGAATCGCCTGTTGCAGGTGTTTCACCATCACCCAGACCGATGCCAGAATCACCACCAATTTCAGTGATAGTGCTCTGAAGTAAAGAGTTCTCCTCTACGAGTGTGCTTATTTCAATGGCAGGAGCCATATAAACTGTTTTCTTCATATTAAGTCAATATTACGATTAGATTTAAAAATTTACTTAATCACAAACTTCTTGCCGTTCTGGATGAAGATACCCTTCTGGGCGTTCTTCACCTCCTGGCCAGCGAGGTTGTAAATCTTGCCATTGGCGGCCTTAGCTGCCACAACACCCTCGATGCCGGTAGTCTCAACACCGTCGATGAAGAACTTTACGATACGTGCGCCAGCACTCTTGGCCTGGATATAGGCACGGAAGGCATTCAGGCTGGTAGAGCCCTCGCTGCGATAGACGGCACCATTACCGATGAAGTAGTCACCAGCAGCGATAGCAGAGATGGGAGAGAATGTTCCTACGAAGTCGAAGTTCTTTCCGGCAACCTTAGCCTCGGCAGCCTTAATCTGCACGCCAGTAAACTGGAGAATGCTGATAGCCGACGGAGCTTTAACCAGAACGGGTGTATTAGCTGTGATAGAGCCGTCGCCCTTATTAAAGTTTACGGTAACCTCGGTGGCATCCTCGCTATTCTCGCTGAATGCATAGACTTCAGTACCTTCGCCGAAAGTAGCAGCAACCTGGTTAGCAGTAGCATCGAAGGGGAGGACTATTGTGTTGTAACCTTCCTTTATAGCACGGGTGATGGTCACGTTAGCGACGTCGACATCCTCAATAGTGTTTTCAGTACTCTCGTCATAGGCAACATCCTCAGACACGTCTTCGGCCGAAAGAAGTTCACCGTCCGTAATAGACATCCAGTTGTACTGCTTGCTGGTTTCAGCATAGAAAGTCATAGTTACTTCAGTCTTCTCTGTTAGTTCGAAGGGCAGGAAACGCCACTGCCAGCCGAAGCCATTACCATTATTTGCGAATTCGCCTTCAGTCCAGCTGGCTTCGCCAGCCTTATTGATACCCTTTGATCCTGCACCAACATGAGGCAGGGCAACAGTCTGGGAAGTAGCAGTTGTGCGGATTTCGCCAACTACATCTCCAGATGCACGTGCAGCAACCTTTATAACATAGCTGCCAGCGGGCAGTGTGCAAGTCTTCTGGTACTGAATAGTCCAGGAATTGCTACCCCAGCCGTTACTAGCTTGCTCATAGTAGGCATGTTTTGTGCCACTCCAGTGCTCAGAATCGAGATGGTTGGGTGCAGCTTCTGCACCATTAACTGTAGCAGTACCTTCCCAAGAGCCAAAGTCACCAATCAGACCTGAGAGAGAATAAGGGTAGTCGTTTGCAACCTTATTATACTGAGCAATGTTCAGATTCTGTATGGCGGTAGCAGCCTCAGCAGCTGTAGAAGGAGCAGAAACACCCAAGTCAGATCCGAAGAGAGCCTCTGTCTCTGCTTTGTAGGCAGCGTATGCATCGTAGACTGTAGCACCAGCATTGAAAGCGTTAAGAGCAGCTTCAAGAGCCTCTATCTTAGCAATGTAGTTTGCCTTTGAACTACCATCAGGTTCGTCAGCAAGAGCATCTTCCAGATTTGTTAACTCAGATCCAGTAACGTTAGGATGGTCTGTCTTTGCAGTACCAGCAGCGGTAACGAGTTCACTCCATCTGTTAGCATATACGGAATAGTCAATGGTTGAACCATAATAATGAAGTGTGAAGTCGCGGAAGATGGTCCACTTGTCGGTCTCGGTATCGTTGTTCACGATACCAATCTTCATCGTATTACTCTCATTTTCTAGAGCGAACTTCAGACTCACCTTACCATTACCAGCATCGAAATACTTTTCAGCATCAGCCATGTTGTTAACTACAGATGCTTCTACACCAGGAATCAAGACCTTGTCATCGCCTGCATAGAAGTAGGTGGAATGGTTGCCTGCACGGTGGAAACCTGTTACACCGAACTCGTAGGTACCCTTCGGAAGAGTCAGGCTTTGGAAGAAATCGAAGGTACGCTGGTAGAATTCTGTCTCGTTATTTGCAGATACACCAGCACTACCACCAGTAGCGGAGAGATTCTCTATGGTCCAACCATTGATATTCTTACGAACGGTGGGGTTAACAATCCACAAATTGGTTAGGTCAAAGAATTTGCCATCATTGACGTTTACAGAAGTTACAAATGCTTTAGCCGCATCCATAAGCAAGCCCTTGGCTGCTTCTACGTCTTCTGCTGTAGAGGCAGATGCAATAGCTGATTCAGCTTCACTGATGTCAACAGTAGCATCGCCTGAGAAAACGGAAGTGTCATCGTCAAGAGCCTCTACCTGAGCTTTAAGAGCATTGTAATCCTCCATCAAAGTACCCAATACGTTTTCTTTCAGCGTGCAAAGAGTATAATAAATGGGAGCGTCAGAATTGGCAGGAGCTACATTGTTCATATACTTGCTAGTGCCAACATTCAGGAATGCAAACTTACCTTCACTTTCTTCGATTGTCCAGGCTGCTCCATTTTCCAGATCTTGTCCGTATCGGTTTGCTAATCCAAGAACGAAACTACACCAACCTGTAGAAGTAGGCTGAGAGTTAAAATACCACTGATCGGAAGTCCACCCTGTGTACGGATTTCCATCTGCATTTTTTACTTGAAGTAAATAGAAATCTTTTTCCGCAACATATTCTAATTTAAATAAATAAGCAGCTCCCCCCATTGCATCTTCGTAAGGACCGTATGCAAGATTCTGGGCATTAGGAACGTAAATGGCTTTGCCTTCTGTTTCGTTAATGATGCAGAAGTTCTGTCCCTCTAATGATTCAAGGCTAGTGAACCTTTGGTCGATTTCATACACAGTGGCAGAAACACTCGACCCTAACATAGCCAAAAAGGCTACCAATAAAAGTTTTGTTTTTCTCATAAATGTTTTGTTTTTGTTAGTGAATAATGTTAATTAGAAAAGTTTTGTTTATCGGTTACGTCATTTGTTGCCGTAATGGCCATAAGCTGTAAGCACTATCACAACAACTTCTGTTTCATGAATCTCGTAAATGAGCCTGTGCTTCTTTGTTATTTCACGTGACCACTGGCCATTTCTGTCTCCTTTTAAAGCCTCTGGCTTTCCTGTACCTGTTTTAGGGTGAACCTTGAGTTCTTCTATAAAACGTTGTGCTTTACTAAACGCTTTCGGCTCTGATTTGGCAAGTGCTGCCAAATCTATTTGGGCTTGTTCGTAAATGACCACCTCATAGTTCATAGCCTTGCCTCCTCAAGAATTCTGTCAAGTTCTCAGTAGGGAGCATAACAGCCGATTTGCCCTGCTTGGCTTTGTCTACCCTTGCAAAGAACTGCTCTTCCGTCATAAGCGTCTCATCTTGCTTCTTGGATGCAAGTTTCTTGAGGTAACGCAGGGCCTGTTTCAACAAGTTTTCGTCCTCGGCAATAATTCCCATAGTGCGGTAAATTTCCGCATTCAGTTGTATCGTTGTCATATTGTCGTTTATTTCAATTTGTCACTATAATCACAGTTGTGAGGATCTTGTTAGTGAATATTGTTAATTAGAAAAGTTTTCCTTCAGTCATTTCAGCCTACAAAAATACGACTAATTTTTCGTATAGCCAAATTTTTTGGCAGAAAAATGATTAGGGCACAGAAATTTACAAAAGTTTACCGGCACCAAACAGGTCGTTTGGAGCCGGTAAACGGGTCGTTTGGAGCCGCTAAACAAGTGGTTTGGAGCCTCCAAACAGATGGTTTGGAGCCGCCAAACTTACTGGTGCTGGGGACGCAGCAAATCGTTGACGGTCTTCACGGGGTTGAACGTGCCGAGGGGCACCTCAACGAAGACGGTGTTCCAGTCGGACATGGCACCGTTCCAAAGTCCGGGCAGCTCGAGCGCCTTGAGTTCCTTGCCGTTCTTCGACTTTGACGAGATGAAGCCCGTTGAGCGGTCGACAAACTTCGGAAGGTCGAAGGGCTGGCCCTTGTAGTCCTTGACGGCACAGACGAGGTCGACGGGGTTGAAGTGTGTGCCGTGGGTGAACATCTCCATGTACTCCTTGTTGTTCTTGTCAATCTGCGACGACTCGAGAATCTGCAGTGAGATGGTGCCATCCTGGTTGTAGGTCAGGAACGGTCCGCCGCCAGGCTCGCCGACGTTCTTCACCACGCCACAGACGCGCATCGGACGGTTGAGTTTCTTCTTGAGATACTCGGCCAGCTCGGCGTCAGAGAGTGACGCAATGTCAGGTCGGCGGCAGAAGGCATGCTCGACGAAGTGCTGAATCTCGCGCAGCTTCTCGTGGCTCGGCGTCTCCTTCTCAAGTTCGTTGAGGTAGCCGAAGGCCAGCTTCTGCAGGTTGACGAGTACGCCGGCTATAACTTGCTTATAGTCAACGGTCTCAGCCTTCAGACGGTCGGGCACGACATTGTCAATATTCTTGATGAAGATGATGTCGGCATCAATCTCGTTGAGGTTCTCGATAAGGGCGCCGTGGCCTCCCGGACGGAACAACAGCGAACCATCCTCGTTGCGGAATGGCGTATTGTCAGGATTGGCAGCTATGGTGTCGGTCGACGGCTTTTGCTCAGAAAAGCTGATGTCGTAGCTGACGCCGTACTTCTTGGCATAGAGATCGGCTTTGGCAGCCACCTTCTTCTGGAACAGCGGCATGTGCTCGTGCGAGACGGTGAAGTGAACGATAGCCTGGCCGTTGGAGGCACCGTAGAGGGCTCCTTCGACGAGATGCTCTTCCATCGGGGTGCGTGCTCCATCGGGGTACTTGTGGAACAGCAGCATGCCCTTGGGCAGCTGGCCGTAGTTAAGGCCTTTCTCGAAGAGCATGTTGGCGACGACGGCTTTGTAGTCGCCCTCCTGGATAAGATACTTGATAGACTTACCCTCGTTCTTGCGGCAGACGGCATCGAGGGCGTCGTAGAAGGCGAACTGCTGGATGTTGTCGAAGAAATTCTTCTCGAACGGTGTCGTCGGCACCTGGTAGTCGGCGTCGAGGAAGGCGAACATATCCTTGAACATACGACTGGCAGCACCGCTGGCAGGCACGAACTTAACGATGCGGTGGCCTTTCGCCTTGTAGTCGTTCCACGCCTTGATATAGGCGGCTTTGTCGGCGTCGCTGGTAGCGACGATGCCATCCTCGATACTTGCGGCGGCCTTCAGCTTCAAGAAGGGGAATCCGCTCTTAAACTCATTCAACTGAGCATTGATTTGCTCTTCGGTAATACCTTTCTGAGCAATTTGTTTCAGGTCGTTTTGTGATAGCATAATACTCTGTGTTTTTTAATTAGTTCATGTTTTCCTCGGCAAATATACAAAGTTTTTTTGAATTATAGCAAAAAAACGGAATTATTTCGTACCTTTGCAAGAAAATTTAGGATTTTCATGACACAGAAACTCATATTTACGGCCGAGGAGCGCACAGAGGCCATCGGCCTTTACAAGGAACTGATGAGCAGGGTGGGGGAGACGCTACTGCCCGACGACGAGCAGAAGATACGCTCGCTCTTGTCTGAACAGCTTGAGCAGCAGCAACTATCGCGGAACGACTTTGGACTGAACCCGATACTTTTGGCGCTGCAGACAGCGAAGATACTGGTCGACGAGACCGGACTGAAGCGCGACTCCGTGCTGTCGGTGCTGCTGCATAGCTGTGTCGTGTCAGGATTTGTCAGTATCGACGATGTGAGGCGCGACTTCGGCGAGTCAGTGGCCCGCATCCTTCATGGCCTGTGCAGGATTCAGGAGTTGTATAAGAAAAATATTGTCATCGAGAGCGAGAACTTCCGCAATCTGCTGCTGTCGTTTGCCGAGGATATGCGCGTGATTCTCATCATGATAGCCGACCGCGTGAACCTGATGCGCCAGATTCGCGACACGACCAACGACGCGGCTAAAGAGGAGGTCAGCCAGGAGGCGGCCTACCTCTATGCTCCGCTGGCCCACAAGCTGGGCCTCTATAAGATGAAATCAGAGCTTGAGGACCTGTCGCTGAAGTATCTTGAGCACGACGCCTACTACATGATAAAGGACAAGCTGAACGAGACGAAGAAAAGCCGCGATGCCTACATCGAGAACTTCATCAAACCGATAGAGCAGAAGCTGACAGAAGCCGGACTGAAGTTTCACGTCAAGGGACGTACCAAGTCGATTCACTCCATCTGGCAGAAGATGAAGAAGCAGAAGTGCGGCTTTGAGGGTGTCTACGACCTGTTCGCCATCCGCATCATTCTCGACACGCCGCAGGAGAAGGAGAAGATGCAGTGCTGGCAGGTGTACTCGATAGTGACCGACATGTACCAGCCTAATCCTAAACGGCTGCGCGACTGGCTGAGTGTTCCCAAGTCGAACGGCTACGAGAGCCTACATATCACGGTGCTGGGCCCAGAGCAGAAGTGGGTGGAAATACAGATACGGACGGAGCGCATGGACGAGGTGGCCGAGCGCGGCGTGGCCGCCCACTGGCGCTACAAGGGCGTCAAGGGTGAGAGCGGTCTTGACGAATGGCTGACGGGCATCAGGCAGATGCTTGAGACGAGCGACGGCCGCGAGGCTATGGACCAGTTCAAGATGGACCTCTACGAAGACGAAGTCTACGTGTTCACGCCAAAGGGCGACCTGCTGAAGTTCCCCAAGGGAGCGACGGTGCTCGACATGGCTTACCACATTCACTCGAAGATTGGTTCTACGTGCGTAGGCGCGCGTATAAATAATAAGGTGGTAACGTTCCGTCAGGTGCTGCATAGCGGCGACCAGGTTGAAATCATGACGGCGTCGACGCAGAAGCCCAAGCAAGACTGGCTCAACGTGGTGAAGACCAGCAGGGCAAAGGCGAAAATACGCCTGGCGCTGAAGGAGACTCAGGTCAAGGAGGGCCTGTTTGCCAAGGAGATGATTGAGCGCAAGTTCAAGAACCGCAAGATTGAACTTGAGGAGCCTATCATGCAGCAGCTCATCAAGAAGCTTCACTTCAAGGAGGTCTCGGAGTTCTACAAGCAAGTGACTGACGGCACGCTTGAAATGAACACGCTGATAGACAACTATTTAGAGATTCAGCAGGGCCTAAAGACGCCCACGGGCGACAACCAGGCACGAAGTGCCGAGGAGTTTAAGTACGACGACCTGATGGCTGCCACACATCCTCAGAACGACGATGTGCTGATTATCGACCGCAACCTGAAAGGCATTGACTTCCAGCTGGCCCGATGCTGTAATCCCATATACGGCGACGACGTGTTCGGTTTCGTCACCGTCAACGGTGGCATCAAGATCCACCGTTCAGACTGTCCGAATGCGCCTGAAATGAAGAAGCGTTTCGGTTACCGCATCGTTCGCGCCAAGTGGGCCGGGAAAGGTGCTTCGCAATATTCCATCACACTGCGCGTCATCGGTGTCGACGACATTGGCATCGTAAACAACTTGACGAGTATCATCTCGAAAGAAGAGAAACTGGTGCTGCGCAGCATCAATATCGATTCGCACGACGGCTTGTTCCGTGGTAACCTCGTCGTCCAGATTGACGACAATACCAAGCTGGAATTACTCATTAAGCGATTGCGCACAGTCAAGGGCGTCAAGCAAGTTGACCGAATATAGCAAAAACAGCATAATCGGTATTATGATAAATAGGGTAAAGGAAAAGAAGTAGCCCGGCTAAGTTGGCCGGGCTAAAATCTATACGCCCTACTGGAGGGCTTTAAGCAGCCGAAGCAGAGACTGCTCGTCAGTCCAGCTGAAGTCAGGCATGTTGACGAACGTCTTCAGCATGCGCTGCTTATCTTTCGGCAATGCACGTCCGAGATTGCGTTCGTGGGAACGTACAAACTTTCCCTTATAGCGGAAATAGTAAATATCAATGAGCGGAAACAAATAGTCGTCCTCAGAACTGATGTCGATGGTCGTCGTCGAAATCTGGTCGCCAAGGTCCATGTTGGTAATGACTTGATTATTCTTGAGCTGTTGCTTGTATGCAACTAAATCAATGACGGTAGCCCGGAAGAGCGCATCGTTGCCAATGGTATCGACCTGATAGCACAGCAGCGAGTCGATCTTGATATAAGTGCGGTCGTCAAACTTGACACTGACGATATTATCCATGTTAGCCTCCATAGAGTTTACACCGTTCATATAGAGCAGCGATGAATTCTTCAGGAAGATATTCGTCAGCGGTTGTTTAAGCTGCCGACCGTCCTTCAGCGTGATGATTGAAGGCTTAAACTGCTTATAGGCAGTAAGCTTCGTGGTGCGAATCTGGGCGCCAACGGTCTGAGCAGCGAGAATCATTATGATAAATAGGTTAATTGCTTTATTCATAATCACCTTAATGTTTTAAATTTATACTCATATTCATTTATGCAGAAAAAGCTCACGGAACTTTACAGTATCCAGTGAGCTTTTGTTGCGGTGCGTACGAGACTCGAACTCGTGACCTCCTGCGTGACAGGCAGGCATTCTAACCTACTGAACTAACGCACCTCTTAGGTTTTAATTGTTGCAAGTCAAGGCTACCAGATGCGGTGCGTACGAGACTCGAACTCGTGACCTCCTGCGTGACAGGCAGGCATTCTAACCTACTGAACTAACGCACCTCTTGGGTCTGTTCCTCTGTTTGCGGGTGCAAAGGTACTAAATATTTCTGAACTGCCAAAACTTTTCGGGACTTTTTTACAAAAATATCTGCATTAGTACTGCAGAACGGAACTTTTTACCGTCGTAGAGCCAGTCTTGAAGCGTTGCAGACTGCTGAAAACCGGCATTTCTGAACAGTCGGACAGAGGCCTCGTTGGCGGCATCAATGATGGCGTAGAGCTGACGGAGATGGAGGGTAAGCCGGGCATAGTCGGCAATACTCTGAAGGGCCGAAAGCCCATAACCCTTCATACGGTGTTCACGGGCGATGACAATTCCGACCTCGGCATGACAGTTCTTGGCGTCGAAGTTGATGATATCGGCCATGCCGACAGTCTCCCCTACCCGATTCTCGATGATGAGCCTCACTTCGCGGTCAGTGTAGATGTCGCCAGAGCTGTTGGCTATATAGTCGTGCAGCACATAGCGAGAATAAGGTACGTTAGTGCTGCCGACATTCCAGAGCTGCTGGTCGTTCTCTATCGTGTAGAGCATGTCAAGGTCTTCGGGCTCCATGGCCCTGAGCCTGATGGTATCTTCTTGGTTCATCACAGATGTAGTTTTTGGCGTAAGATGTCAATGAGAGCAATGAAAGCACGACAGTAGATAGCAGCCTTGACGGGTATTGTATAAAAGAAGCTTAGGTGGCTGTAGTGCTTGCGGAAGAAGATGAGCATAGCCTTGTAGAAGACGTGTACGTAGCGATAGTCGGTCTTGCGTGTGCTCTTACCCTTGAAATGGGTGATAGGCAATGGCAAGTACCAGTTCTCGTAGCCGCCCTTCAGCAGTCGGTAGCTGAGGTCAATGTCTTCGCCGTACATAAAGAAGTCCTCGTCGAGTAGTCCGATCTTGTCGAGTGCCGACTTCCGCAGCAGGCAGAAAGCACCGCTGATAACCTCAATACGGCAGGGCTGGTCCCAGGGCAGGTGGCTCATGTAATAGCGGTCTGAGAAGCCGAGCATCTTGAGTGCCGAGATCCACGGCGTAGGAATAGCCCGACGTGACTCGGGAGCCACGGTGCCGTCTTCGTTGTGCATCATGACACCGGCACCGCCAGCCTTCGGATGTTCGTCCATGAACTTCAGTGCGTCGCGAAGTGTGTGGTCGGCCACCGTGGTGTCAGGATTCAGCAGCAACACGTACTCGGCTGCCGACTGCCGGATTGCGATGTTGTTAGCCCGCGCGAAACCAATATTCTCGCCATTAGCAATGAAATGGACCCATGGATAGCGACCGGGCAGAACGGCCATCGTATCATCACTTGATGCGTTGTCGACGACGAACACCTCGCCATCGATGCCTTCGAGAGCCTTCATGACACTCTGCAGACACTGGTCCAGATAGCTACGCACATTGTAGCTGACGATGACAACAGACAGCTTCATTCTTCGGAGACTTCTGAGAGACAGCGTTCCTTGCTTGGATAGACAAAGAACAGAGTGAGACACAGGATGATTGCCATATAGCCGAAAGTCGTATTCGCGTATGCGTAATATAATAAGGTGTTAAGCAGCATAGGCACCTCAAGCATCAGCAGGCGTAGGATGCCCCACTTGCCGAGTGCTTCTTCCTTGCGTCTAAGGAGGTCAGCATGAACGTTCTTCAGCTTAAACAGTTTAAGCGCCAGCGGTATGACAGCCAGCGTCAACAGCTCCATCATTATCGTTAGCAGAAACTCCGCCTGCTCGCTTCTGGCGGCATAGTAACCGAAATCCCAGATACCGGTTTCGAACAGGATGACTGTCAGTAGCGACAGCGCGATAAACGTCCAGAAGATGATGGTCAATGTTTTTCTTACTTGATTCATTTTGCTTCGAATAATGTGCGGTTCAATATTGATCGTCCAAGCGTCACCTCGTCGGTGTATTCCAGCTCGTCGCCCACGGAGACGCCACGGGCTATCACGGTGATACGCAGATCGCCGAACGGTGCCAACTTGCGGAAGATGTAGAAGTTGGTGGTGTCGCCCTCCATCGTTGGACTGAGTGCCAGTATGATCTCCTTGACGTCCCCCTCTCCTACCCTGTCGACGAGCGACTGTATTTCGAGGTCGCCAGGGCCGATGCCGTCCATTGGCGAGATAACGCCACCAAGTACGTGATACAAGCCATGATACTGCTGTGTATTCTCAATAGCCATCACATCCTGTATGTTCTCGACGACACAGACGGTCTGGCGGTCACGCCGCTGGTCGCTGCAGATAGGACAGATGTCCTGGTCGCTGATGTTGTGGCACACGCTGCAGCGCTTCACCTCATGCTTCATCGTGGTCAGCGCCGAGGCCAGTCGCTCAACGTCTTCGTTGTCCTGTCGCAGCAGGTGCAGCACCAGTCGCAGTGCAGTCTTCCGGCCAATGCCTGGCAACAGCGCAAACTGCTGTACAGCCTGTTCGAGCAGGCGCGAGGGGTATTGTTCGTTATGTATCATTTTTACGATTCAATCTCTGATAGCTCCAGCCAGCGCATCGACTTCTGGTCAAGCTCGTCGTTCAGTACCGGCAGTCGTTTCGACTTATCGGTGAGTTCGTCGATGCTGAGCGCTCCACTGCAAAGCGACTGCTCAATCTGACTCTTCTCGGTTTCTAACTGCTCTATTTCCTTCGTCAGCCGTTCAAACTCCATTTTCTCCTTGAACGTCATACGGCGACGGGTGTCATGGCGGTAGTCCTTCTTTGGGGCAGACTCTTTGCCTGACTTTGCCGTAGGTTCTTCCTGCGGCTTCAGCGCTTGCCATTGGCGATACTGCGTGTAGTTGCCGGGGAAGTCTTTGACGACGCCGTCGCCTTCGAATACCAGCAGATGGTCTACGATTTTGTCCATGAAGTATCGGTCGTGGCTGACCACGATGACGCAACCAGAGAAGTCCTGCAGGTACTCCTCTAAAATCTGAAGCGTCACGATGTCAAGATCGTTTGTCGGTTCGTCGAGCACCAGGAAGTTCGGATTTCGCATCAGCACCGTGCAGAGGTACAACTTGCGGCGCTCACCGCCGCTGAGCTTGTAGACGTAGTTGTGCTGCTGTTCAGGTATAAACAGGAAATACTGCAGAAGCTGAGAAGCCGTGAAATGCTTGCCGCCACCCATGTCGATGTACTCTGCAATGTCCTTGACAACATCAATAACCTTCTGCTGCTCATCGAATTGCAGACCTTCCTGCGAGAAATACCCGAAGTTGACGGTATCGCCGATGTCAAAGCGACCAGCGTCGGGAGCAACCTGTCCGAGCAGCATCTTGATGAACGTCGACTTCCCTGTGCCGTTATTGCCGACGATGCCCATCTTCTCGAAGCGCGAGAAGTTATAGTAAAAGTCCTTCAGGATGACGTGTTCGCCAAAGGCCTTCGACACATACTGGCATTCAAAGATCTTTGAACCGATATAGACGTTGCGCGACTTGAGCCTGACCTGACGCTCCTCGATGCGCTGGCGAGCCACGCGCTCCAGTTCGTAGAAGGCTTCCTCACGATACTTAGCCTTATGGCCACGGGCTTGCGGCATACGCCGCATCCAGTCGAGCTCGGTACGATAGAGGTTGTTGGCACGCATGATTTCAGCGCGCTTGTTGTCGATACGCTCTTGTCGTTTCTCTAAGTAGTAAGCGTAGTTGCCGCGATAGGTGTAAATGGTGCGGTCGTCGAGTTCGATGATGACCGAGCAGACGCGGTCGAGGAAGTAGCGGTCGTGGGTTACCATCAGCAGCGTCTTGTTGCCCCGCTGCAGGAAGCCCTCAAGCCACTCAATCATTTCCAGGTCGAGATGGTTGGTCGGCTCGTCGAGAATCAGAAAGTCAGGTTCGGTGATGAGCACATTGGCCAGTGCCACGCGCTTCTGCTGACCGCCGCTGAGCTGGCCCATGGGCTGCTGCAGGTCGCGTATCTTCAGCTTCGTCAGTATCTGCTTTGCCTTGAGGACCTTTTCTGGGTCGCCCTGATGATTAAAACAGGCATCGAGCACCGACTCTTGAGGATCAAACGTCGGCGACTGTTCAAGCATTGCCACACGGATATCACGGCGATAGATAATTTCGCCACTGTCATAGCCCTCATGGCCTATCAGGATGTTGAGCAGCGTCGATTTGCCTGTACCATTCTTGGCTATCAGTCCTACGTGCTGGCCCTCAGCCACCGAGAAGCTGATGTCGTCGAAAAGCAGTAGCGAACCGAACGACTTCTTCAGGTGCTGTACGTCCAAGTAAGGTGTGTCCTTTGCCATTTCCGATGTCAGCCCTTCAGCTCTTTGTTAATGTCATCAATGTATTGCAGAATCTCGTCACGGCCTTCCTTCTTTTCCGACGATGTCAAGAACGTCGGCGGCAGCTCCTCCCACGTTTCCAGCAGTTTCTTCTTGTAAGCCTCGACAGCCTGGTTGGCCTTGTTAGGGGTCAGCTTATCGGCTTTAGTGAAGACAATGGCAAAGGGCACCGATGAGAGACCCAGCCATTCGATGAAGTCGAGGTCTATCTTCTGGGGTTCAAGCCTGACGTCAACGAGCACGAAGACATTAACAAGCTGCTGCCGTTGCAGGATGTAGCCGCGTATCATCTGGTCGAGTTTCTCAGTCTCCTTCTTTGAACGCTTGGCATAGCCGTAGCCAGGCAGGTCGACCAGATACCACTCCTTATTTATAATAAAGTGGTTGATGAGCAGCGTCTTGCCCGGCGTCGACGACGTCTTGGCCAACCGCCGGTTGTTGGTCAGCATGTTGATAAGGCTCGACTTGCCCACGTTTGAACGTCCTATAAAGGCATACTCAGGCTTAGTGTCCTGAGGACACATGCCTACCGTTGGGGCGCTTAAGGTGAATTCTGCTGTCTTTATTTCCATTCTTTTCTTGGATTTCCGGTGCAAAGGTACGAAAAAGATTCGAAATAATTTGGCTGTTTCGGAAATAATCACTACCTTTGCACTCGATTTTTCAAAATCAGCGTTTCCAACCGTGAAACGCGTTTCCATTATTTATATCCAATAAACAGACATTTACATCACATTCTTATGTATACCAAAGAACAACTTGAACAGATGGAGATACCCCAGCTGATGGGTATTGCCCAGGAAATGGAAATCAAGGTAAGCCAGGACCTGTCGCAGCAGGATGTCATTTACGCCATCCTCGACAAGGCAGCCGAGCAGAGCGCCACCTCGGGCGACACCTCCAGCAAGCGCAAGAGGACTCGCATCGTAAAGAAAGACACCGACCGCGTATATACCGTCAATGGCAAGGAAGGCGAAAATTTCGACGTCAAGAGCCGTGGCATTAAGAGTGCCGAGGCACCGTCGCTCTTCAGCGATGTGGTGCCTGAGACCACAACGGAGCCTGCCGACGCCGCACCAGCTGCCGAAACACCAAGCGAGGAGCCTGCCGCCAAGCCCGCGCCAAAGAAAAGAGGCCGCAAGTCGAAGGCCGAACAAGCAGCAATAGCAGCCGAAAAAGAAAAGGAGGCGAAGGAGAAAGCAGCGGCTGAGACAACCCAGCCGGCACAGGGACCGGAAGAGCCGGTCAGCGAAGAAAAGGAAGCTGAACCTGCCGAACCCCAGACAGACATAATACCCGAAGCCACCGATTTTACTGACTCCGAAGAAACGTCGCCTGAAATGCTCGAAAAGCTGCAGGAGAAGATGGCACAGCATAACGACGACAACGCCAAAGAAGGTATTCAAGATAACGTTTGGGCCGACGACCCCAACGACGGCACAGACTTCATCATCGTAGAAGACCTGCCCATTGAAGACCAGGCCGCCATCCCTACCCTCGACATGTTCGACCGTCCCGTTGCACAGTCCGTACAGCCGTCGCAGCCCGCCACACAGCGTCCTGCCAATGCTGACGCTAATAACGACAAGTACGACTTTGAAGACATCATCACCGGAAATGGTGTGCTCGAGGTGCTGCAAGACGGCGGTTACGGATTCCTGCGCTCATCGGACTACAACTATCTGTCATCGCCCGACGATATCTACGTCTCGCCGCAGCAGATAAAGAAATGGAGTCTGAAGACCGGCGACGTAGTCGAGTGTACCGTCCGTCCACCCCACGACAACGAGAAATACTTTGCCCTGTCGAATATCACATCGATTAACGGCCGCAATCCTGACGAAGTGCGCGACCGCGTCTCGTTCGAGCACCTGACGCCGCTTTTCCCTGAAGAGAAGTTCAAGCTCTGCGGCGACCCTCAGACCACCAATCCTTCAGTACGCATCGTCGACCTCTTCTCGCCAATCGGTAAGGGACAGCGCGCGCTCATCGTGGCCCAGCCCAAAACGGGTAAGACTATACTGATGAAAGACATCGCCAATGCCATTGCCGCCAACCACCCAGAGGCCTACATCATGATGCTGCTCATCGACGAGCGCCCCGAGGAGGTGACCGACATGGCCCGCACGGTAGATGCCGAGGTCATCGCATCAACCTTCGACGAGCCTGCCGACCGTCATGTCAAGATAGCCGGAATCGTACTCGAGAAGGCCAAGCGCATGGTGGAGTGTGGCCACGACGTAGTCATCTTCCTCGACAGTATCACCCGTCTGGCACGCGCCTACAACACCGTGGCACCCGCCTCGGGCAAGGTGCTTACTGGTGGTGTCGATGCTAATGCCCTGCAGAAGCCCAAGCGCTTCTTCGGTGCTGCACGTAACATCGAGGGCGGCGGTTCGCTGACAATCATTGCCACGGCTCTCGTCGACACCGGTTCTAAGATGGACGAGGTTATCTTCGAAGAGTTTAAGGGTACGGGTAACAGTGAAATCCAACTCAACCGCTCGCTCTCTAACAAGCGTATATTCCCGGCTATTGATCTTGTGCAGTCGTCAACCCGACGCGACGATTTGCTGCAAGACCCGACCACACTGAACCGTATGTGGATAGCCCGCAAGTTCATCGCCGAGATGAATCCCATCGAGGCTATGAATACGATACGCGACCGTCTTATTCAGACACGCTCGAACGAGGAATTCCTGCTGTCGATGAACGGTTAAACTTTTAAGAACAGAACAAACAACAAGATAAAAATGCCAGAAATATCAGTTCGCGGACATGAAATGCCCGAGTCGCCGATACGTAAATTGGCCCCCCTTGCAGCCGCTGCCAAACGGCGCGGAACAAAGGTCTACCACCTGAACATCGGACAGCCCGACCTGCCCACGCCACAAGTGGCACTCGACGCACTGAAGCGTATCGACCGAAAAATCCTGGAGTATTCACCGTCACAGGGATACCTGAGCTACCGCGAGAAGTTGGTCAGCTACTATGCCAAGTATAACATTTGTGTAACCGCTGAGGACATCATCATCACGTCGGGCGGCAGCGAGGCTGTGCTCTTTGCATTCATGTCGTGCCTCAACCCTGGCGACGAGATTATCGTTCCCGAACCAGCATACGCCAATTACATGGCCTTTGCCATCTCAGCCGGTGCAAAGATACGTACCATTGCCACCACCATTGAGGAGGGATTCTCTCTGCCAAAGGTCGAGAAGTTCGAGGAGCTCATCAACGAGCGTACACGCGCCATCATGATCTGCAACCCCAACAATCCGACAGGCTATCTCTATACCCGTCGTGAGATGAACCAGATACGCGACCTTGTGAAGAAGTACGACCTCTATCTCTTTTCCGACGAAGTCTACCGCGAATACATCTATACGGGGTCACCCTATATCTCTGCCTGTCACCTGGAGGGCATCGAGCAGAACGTCATTCTCATCGACTCTGTATCGAAGCGTTACTCAGAGTGCGGCATTCGTATTGGCGCGCTGATTACCAAGAACGAGCAAGTACGCAAGGCCGTGATGAAGTTCTGTCAGGCACGCCTCTCACCACCACTCATCGGACAACTCGTGGCCGAAGCCTCGCTCGACACCCCGGAGGAATACCTGCGCGACGTGTACGACGAGTATGTTGAACGCCGCAAGTGTCTCATTGACGGACTGAACCGCATTCCCGGTGTGTACTCCCCTATCCCTATGGGAGCTTTCTACACCGTAGCTAAGCTGCCGGTAAACGACGCTGAGGAGTTCTGCCGCTGGTGTCTGGAGGAATTCAGTTATGAGGGTGAGACTGTGATGATGGCTCCTGCCGCCGGCTTCTACACTACGCCTGGTGCTGGTATCAATCAAGTACGTATTGCCTACGTGCTGAAGAAGAAGGACCTGGAGCGGGCACTCTTCGTGCTGCGCAAGGCTCTCGAGGCCTACCCCGGTCGAGTTGTTGAGGAGTCAGCATGAATCTTCCACTGTTTATATCCCGCCGCATCTACAGCGACCAGGGCGACCGCCACAAGGTGAGCCGCCCGGCTATTCGTATTGCCACCATCGGCGTGGGCATCGGACTGGCCGTCATGATCATTACCGTCAGCGTCGTGATGGGCTTTAAGCACACTATCCGCGACAAAGTGGTGGGCTTCGGCAGCCATATCCAAGTGGTGAATTTTTCGTCGATTAACAGCGTCGAAAACTATGCCATCTGTATAGACGATAGTATGAGACGGGTCCTGACGGGCATTGAAGGTGTCAGGCACGTCCAGCGATACACCATGGCAAGGGGCATACTAAAGACCGACGACGACTTCCTGGGTGTAGCCTTTAAGGGTATCGGTCCGGAGTATGATCTGGATTTCCTCAGAGAGAACCTCGTTGACGGTCAGATGCCTGTCTTCAGCGACACAGCAAGCACCAACAAACTGTTGCTGTCGCGCATCATGGCCGATAAGCTGAAGGTAAGTGTCGGCGACCGCATCTTCGCCTATTTCATCGACGAAACCAATGTGCGCACACGCCGCTTTACCGTTGAAGGCATCTACCAAACCAACATGACGCGCTTCGACGAGATGATATGCTTTACCGACCTCTACACAGCCTGCAAGCTGAACGGCTGGTCGGCTGAACGTTGTTCTGGTGGCGAGGTGCTCGTGAGCGACTTTGGGCAGCTCGATGCCGTATATAATACTATTATAAATAAGGTGAACCGAACAACGGATCGCGATGGTTGTCTCTTCTCATCACAAACGATATATGAGGCGTACCCCCAGATTTTCACCTGGCTCGAACTACTTGACATCAACGTTTGGATTATTCTCGGACTGATGATCTGCCTTGCAGGCATCACTATGATCAGCGGACTGCTCATCATCATCCTTGAGCGCACTTCGATGATAGGTGTACTGAAAGCACTTGGAGCACGTAACAAGTCTATACGCCACACGTTCCTCTGGTTCTCAGCTTTCATCATCAGTCGTGGACTCTTGCTTGGCGACATCATCGGCATCGGGATTGTTCTATTTCAGAAACTCACTGGCATCATCAAACTCGACCCGCAGACCTACTATGTCAGCGAGGCACCGATGGAACTTAGCATACCCATCATCATCCTCCTAAACATTGCTACCCTAATAGTCAGTATTTCTGTTCTGATTATCCCGAGTTTCTTTATTTCTCACATTCATCCCGCAAAATCTATGCGCTACGAGTAAAAAATTGCACAAAAAATTTGCGAATGTGCAAAAAAGAGTGTACCTTTGCACAAAATTTCAAAAAATGTGCAATGGATACAGCGTCAAGCTTTAACGATTATATTCAGAAAGCTATCGTCAACAACTGGGATCATGATGCCCTGACAGACTATCAGGGCATCACTCTACAGTTCCACGACGTAGCGCGGAAAATAGAAAAAATTCATATCCTGTTTGAGAATGCAGGGGTGAAGCAGGGTGACAAGATAGCACTCTGTGGCCGCAATTCAGCCCACTGGGCCGTAGCCTTCCTTGCGACCCTCACGTATGGTGCCGTAGCGGTGCCCGTACTGCATGAGTTCAATGCAGAACAGATTCACAATATCGTCAATCACTCGGAGTCGAAGTTGCTTTTTGTTGGCGATTTTATCGTCAAGACCATTAAGCCAGAGGCCATGCCGATGCTCGAGGGCATTATCAACCTGCCCGACTTCTCGCTCTACCAATCGCGTTCAGAGAAGCTTACATACGCTCGTGAACATCTGAACCTGATGTTTGGCAGCAAGTATCCGCGCTCCTTCCGCGCCGAGCACGTCAGCTACCACATAGACACCCCTGACGAGTTGGCACTCATTAATTATACCAGCGGAACGACGGGCTTCTCGAAGGGTGTCATGCTGCCTTACCGGGCACTATGGGGCAATCTCGACTTCTGTATGCGCCGGTTACCCGTAAAGGCTAATGAGAACATGCTCTCCATCCTGCCTATGGCCCACATGTATGGCATGTCGATAGAGTTTATCTACGGTTTTTGCAGGGGCTGTCACTTGTACTTCCTGACCCGACTGCCGTCTCCAGCCATCATCGCCGAGGCATTCGCCACTGTTAAGCCCGCCATTGTCATCTCCGTTCCGCTCGTCGTTGAGAAGATTATCCGTAAACGCGTTTTCCCCAAGATACAGAATAATCGCATGCGACTGCTACTACAGATGCCTGTCATTTCGCGTAAGGTCAAGGAGAAAATCTGTGAGCAGGTCTACCAGGCCTTCGGCGGGCGTGCCTATGAGGTCATCGTGGGTGGAGCGGCCCTCAGCCGCGAGGTCGAGCAGTTCCTCGTCAGCATCAGATTCCCCGTCACAGTGGGTTATGGTGCCACAGAGTGTGCACCACTTATCAGCTACAGTGACTATAAGGATTTTGTTCCCGCCTCCTGTGGCACGCCTGTCGACCACATGGAAGTGCGTATTGACTCGCCAAGCCCTGCCACGGTACCCGGCGAGATACTTACCCGTGGTACAAACGTCATGCTGGGCTACTACAAGAACCCCGAGGCCACAGACGCTGCACTCGACAGCAACGGATGGTACCACACCGGCGATTTGGGCACCATGAGTGCCGACGGCCATATCTTCATTCTTGGCCGCATTAAGAACATGTTGCTCGGCCCCAGCGGACAGAACATCTATCCCGAGGAGATTGAAGACCAGCTTAACTCCATGCCGATGGTCAGCGAGAGTCTTATCGTTGAGCGCGATAACCGCCTGGTAGCACTTGTCCACCCCGACAAAGACGAGGTCGTGGACTTTGGCACCGACGAACTGAAGGCTGTCATGGAGCAGAACCGTACCGAACTGAACCAGCGGATGCCCGTCTACAGTCGTATCTCGGAAATCGAGCTTCAGAGCGAAGAATTCTTAAAAACTCCCAAGAAGAGCATCAAACGATATTTATATAAGTAATCCCCTATGGAACAAAGCTTAAATATCCCCAGCTTCAACGCACTCCTCGAGAAATCCATTCTCGACAACTGGAACGCCGACGCGCTGACCGACTTCAAGGGCCAGACGCTGCAGTTCCACGATGTGGCGCGCAAAATAGAAAAATTGCATATCCTGTTTGAGAACTCTGGCCTGCAGAAAGGCGACAAGATAGCACTCTGCGGACGAAATTCGAGCCAGTGGGCCGTAGCCTTTATCGCTACGCTGACCTATGGTGCCGTGGCTGTTCCCATACTCCATGAGTTTAACGCCGAGCAGATACACAACATCGTCAACCACTCGGAAGCCAAGCTCCTTTTCGTCGGCGACCACGTGGCCACCATCATTGACCCGCAGCAGATGCCGCACCTCGAGGGTATCATCAACAACCCCGACTACTCGTTGCTTATCAGCCGCACCGACAAACTCACTTACGCCCGCGAACATCTTAACGAGCTCTATGGGCGAAAATTCCCAAAGTATTTCCGCAAGGAGCACGTCAGCTACTACAAGGAACAGTCGCCCGACGAGCTGGCACTCATCAACTATACCAGCGGCACGACGGGTTTTTCAAAAGGCGTCATGATTCCCTATCGCGCATTATGGTCGAACTACGATTTCGCCTGCGACGTTCTGGGAAAGACTATCAAGGCGGGCGACCGCGTCATCTCCATGCTGCCTATGGCTCACATGTATGGCATGGCGTTCGAATTCATATTTGAGTTTCTCCACGGCTGCCACGTCTACTACCTCAGTCGCGTGCCCTCGCCAGCCATCATAGCACAGGCTTTGGCCGAGATCAAGCCAGTCATCGTCATCGCCGTCCCGCTCATCATCGAGAAGATTATCCGTAAGAAGGTATTCCCCAAAATACAGAATAACCGCATGCGGCTACTCCTGCAAATGCCCGTTATATCTAAAAAGGTACGCGAGATGATTTGCCAGGAAGTCCTCAAGGCCTTCGGTGGGCAGATGTACGAGGTCATCATCGGCGGTGCTGCCCTCAATCAGGAGGTTGAGCAGTTCTTAGGGCGCATAGGCTTCCCCTACACCGTCGGCTACGGTGCCACGGAGTGTGCCCCCATCATCTGTTACGCCGACTGGCACACCTTCGCTGAGGGGTCCTGCGGTCGGGCAGCATTGCACATGAAGGTTAAGATTGACTCGCGTGACCCTGAGAACATACCCGGCGAGATTCTGGCCAAAGGACTCAACGTCATGCTGGGCTACTACAAGAACCCCGAGGCAACTGCCGCCACCATTGATAAGGACGGCTGGTATCACACTGGCGACCTCGGAACAATGGATGCCTATGGCAACGTCTATATCAACGGCCGCATCAAGAACATGCTGCTCGGGCCTAACGGTCAGAATATCTATCCCGAGGAAATCGAAGACAAACTCAACTCCATGACTCTTGTCGTAGAAAGCATAGTCGTACAGCGCGACACGAAGCTCGTCGCACTGGTCCATCCCGACCTCGACGAGGCCAAGAATCTCGGTCTCGGCCCCGAAGACCTGAAAAATATCATGGAGCAAAACCGCAACGGACTAAATCAGACGTTGCCTGCCTACGAGAAAATCTCCGAGATCGAGATTCACGACGAGGAGTTCGAGAAGACACCAAAGCGCTCCATCAAGCGATACCTCTACACATAATATTTCCATGATTATCCCCTCCCCGAAAAGGAGGGGATTAAATTTGGCACACTTTTTGCATAACAGCATAAAAGAAACATCAAAAAAAACAAAACAACGAACAATAGCTATGCAAAAAGGTAACATCGGGGTTACGACAGAGAACATCTTCCCCGTCATCAAAAAGTTCCTCTATAGTGATCACGAAATCTTCCTGCGCGAGATGGTCTCCAACGCCGTCGATGCCACACAGAAACTGAAGACACTGCAGCAACGCGGCGACTTCAAAGGTGAACTTGGTGACCTCACAGTGCGTCTGCAGCTCGATGCCGACAAGGGCACCATCACCATCAGCGACCGTGGTATCGGTATGACCGAGGAAGAAATCGATAAGTACATCAACCAGATTGCCTTCTCTGGCGTTACTGATTTCTTAGAGAAATACAAAGACAACGCCAACAGCATCATCGGCCACTTCGGTCTCGGTTTTTATTCGTCGTTCATGGTGTCAAAGAAGGTGGAGATTATCACGAAGTCCTTCCGCGACGAAGCCAAAGCCGTGAAGTGGAGCTGCGACGGCAGTCCCGCATACGAGATTGACGAGGCGCAGAAAGACGACCGCGGTACTGACATTATACTCTACATCGACGACGACTCGAAGGAGTTCCTTGACAAGACCAAGATCGAGCAACTGCTGCAGAAGTACTGTAAGTTCATGGCCGTGCCGGTTGCCTTCGGCAAGAAGCAGGAGTGGTCGTCAGACGAGAAGAAGATGGTCGACACCGCCGATGACAACATAATCAATAGCGTGGAACCGCTGTGGACCAAACAGCCCTCCACGCTGAAGGACGAAGACTACAAGCAGTTCTACCGCGCACTCTACCCCATGAGCGACGAACCCCTGTTCTGGATACACCTCAACGTCGACTACCCCTTCAACCTCACCGGTATCCTGTATTTCCCAAAGATCAAGTCGAACATCGAGCTACAGCGCAACAAGATACAACTCTACTGCAACCAGGTCTTCGTCACCGACCAGGTAGAAGGCATTGTCCCCGAATTCCTCACCTTGCTCCACGGTGTCATTGACTCGCCCGACATTCCACTCAACGTCAGCCGTTCATACCTGCAAAGCGACCGCGAGGTGAAGAAGATTTCAACCTACATCACCAAGAAAGTGGCTGACCGGCTGAAAGCCATCTTTGGCGAGAACCGTAAGGAGTACGAGGAGAAGTGGGACGACCTGAAACTCTTTATCAATTACGGCATCCTGTCAGAGGAAGGCTTCTACGACCGTGCCAAGGACTTCGCACTCATGAAGGACGTTGACGGTAAGTACTTCACCTTCGATGAGTACCGTAAACTCATTGAAGCTTCACAGAAAGACAAGGACGACACACTGATCTACCTATATGCCACCGACCGCGAGGAGCAATACTCCTACATCCGTGCTGCTCAGGACAAAGGCTATAGCGTGTTGCTGCTCGACGGTCAACTCGATGTGCCCACCCTGCAAACGCTCGAGCAGAAGTTTGAGAAGAGCCGCTTCACCCGTGTTGACAGCGACATCATCGACCGTCTCATCGTCAAGAGCGATGCGCCGAAGAACGACCTCAGCCAGGACGACAGTGACAATTTGTCAGCCGTATTCAGCTCACAGCTGCCTAAGCTTGACAAGACCGACTTCAACGTACAGGTCGACGCCCTTGGCAGCGACGCACGGCCGGTCGTCATTACCCAGAACGAGTGGATGCGCCGTATGAAGGAGATGAGCCGCTTCCAGCAGGGTATGGGCTTCTACGGCCAGATGCCAGACTCTATGAACATCGTCCTCAACAGTGACCATCCGCTTATCCGCCAGGTACTCGACGATGCCCGCAGCGCCACCGCTGACGCCCTTAAACCTATCGAAGCCGAACTGAAAGGCCTCGAGGCTCGTCTGGCAGTCATTCGCCAGCAGCAGGAGAAGAAGAAGTGGGACGAGATAACCCAGGAAGAGAAGGACCAGAAGTCAGAGGCCGAGAAAGCTGTTCAGGCCGAGAAGGACAAGAAGCAGGCTGTCATTGCCGATTACGCTAAAGGCAACTCTGTCGTCCATCAGCTTATCGACCTCGCCCTGCTTCAGAACGGCATGCTTCGCGGTGAAGCCCTCGACCGTTTCCTCAAGCGCTCCATAGACCTGATTAAGTAAGTCAGCGAGAAACCACCCATGAGGAATGAGCTGAGAATGTTAAAGTTTACTAAGACTAAAGACATTTCTCATTGCTCATCCCTCATTTTTCATTTAAAATGAGTACCTTTGCAGCCCGTTAGAGTCCGTTGGGGCAGAGTCAAGTGTGTACGGACGTACGCCGCCTCGCGGAAAAACCCCTAAAATACAAACAATAAAAAGCAAAATGTACGCAATTGTAGAGATTCAGGGTCAGCAGTTCAAGGCCGAACAGGGCAAGAAGCTCTTCGTCCACCACATCAAGGACGTGGAAGAGGGCAAGACTGTTGAATTCGACAAGGTGCTGCTCGTCGATGCCGACGGCGCAGTCACGGTAGGTGCCCCCACCGTAGAGGGAGCAAAAGTAGTGTGTGAAGTTGTCAAGCCCCTCGTCAAGGGCGACAAGGTCATCGTCTTCAAGATGAAGCGCCGCAAGGACTCGCGCAAGCGCAACGGCCACCGCGAGCAGTTCACACAGGTAGAAGTTAAATCAGTAATCGCTTAAAACAAAAGGAGGACTTTAGAATGGCTCATAAAAAAGGTGTAGGTAGTTCTAAGAACGGCCGCGAGAGCGCAGCCCAGCGACTGGGCATTAAGATCTTCGGCGGTCAGCAGTGCATTGCCGGCAACATTATCGTTCGCCAGCGTGGCACGAAGCACAACCCGGGCAACAACGTCGCTATTGGCAAGGACGACACACTCTATGCTCTCGTCGACGGCACCGTGCAGTTCCACAAGGGCAAGCGCGACAAGAGTGTCGTCTCAGTAGTCCCTAACGCTGAGGCCTAAGAGTAACAAACAAGCAAACAACTTATTCCAAACAAACAACAGCGTCCCGCCGCACTCCAATCAGGAGCGGCGGGACGTCTGCTTGTATTGTAGTTCACCCTAATAGATTTTATTCTTGTCTCTTGTGAAAAAACCTTAGTTAATTTGTACGGTTTTCAAAGAAATTGTGTAACTTTGCTGCCGCTATGAATAATTCAGATCACAAAGCCACGTTCAGCATCATCATGACTGTCTACGACGATGCACGACAGCTGGAGGAGAATCTTCCGCTGTTTCTCGAACAGGAATACGAGCCTGCCGACTACGAGGTGATCGTGGTCGACGAATCGTCGACCGACGACACCACCGACGTGCTGAAGTTGATGAAAGCCAAATACGCCCACCTCTATAGCACCTTTCTACCCAAGCCGAACAGACTGGTAACACGGCTCAGGCTTGCACTCACATTAGGGGTGAAAGCAGCCAAGCACGACTGGCTCATCTTCACCGACATACACACCCCCCCACCCTCGCCGCAATGGCTGAATGAACTGTCGGCGTTTACGACAGGCTCTACGTCACTTTTGCTGGGCTACATCAACCGAAAGACGGGTGACGTCAGGTTGCAGCCGTTCGACAGCGTCGGCGAGGCGCGCCTGGTAATCAGCCAGACAGAGCGCAAACGTGCCAACGGCCATAGCGGCCGCATGCTGCGCTACGTCCGCGGCAAGTACGACTTCGTCGTCGTCCGCCGCGAGTATGGCCACGAGACGCTGCGCTTCTTTGAACGCGACATTCGTGGCATGAAGCTGCTGGGGCGGCGTATAGGTATTTTTGTCCACAATATGTTTCACTAACCCCCTGCACAGCCCATGAACGTACATCACCTGTATCCGAAGGACAACGACCTGATAGCCAGGCACGTCGGCATGCTCGGCGGTGGCTCGGCGGCTACCGAAGGAAAGCCCGACATCGTCCACGTTCACGGATGCTGGCAGTACAACGAGGTGAACGAGGCTTTAAAGGCTCATAGGCAGGGCGCACGTATCGTGCTGACGCCCCACGGCGACCTGCAGCCATGGGTTATAGGCCAGCGTCGGCTGACGGCGAAGCAGGGTAAAGCCTTGCTGTGGCAGCGACGCCTGGTTGAGAGTTCATACGTCGTCATCGTACACGGCAACACTGAGGCAGCATCGCTGCGGCAGCTGGGCTGGAACCCGCGCATAGAAGTGGTGCGCAACGCCGTCGTCACCAACTCAATAACACCCGAAGCCATGGCCCAGCAGACGCAGGAGGTCTATCGCAAGGTGATGGACTCGAACACGCTGGCGCTGATGACTGACGACGCCCGACAGCTGCTGCGGCTGCTGCTGAAGGCTGGCATTAACGGCGACCGCCGATGGGTGACCGAACAAGTGCCTGACGTCAACGAGCAGCAGTGGCGCTACCTGCTGGTCTATGCCGACCACGAGAACGTGCGGACTATCGTTGACCTCGGCGCCCGCTTGCTCGGCGTCGGCCATCCCTATATCGAGACCGACAAGATAAAGAGCTACCTGCCCACGGGCTACACCAAGCCCAAGCCTGAGGCTCACGACGCGGCAAGCCTCGTCAGCGAGCTGCACCGCCGCCAGCCCACGCTGCGCCATCTGGCAGAACTCGACCGTGCATTGCGCCGCAACAACATCCAGGACGACCGCCTGACGGACGTGCTCATCGAGCACCGCCTGCTAAAGTTCTTCCGCCGACTGCTCTGCATCCTCAGCGAGCAGACGGGACTTGACGAGGGCTTCATGCCGGCACAGCCGCTCGACGACAGCCAGACACAGAGAATACGGAAACAACTAACTAATCACTTGAGAATATGAACATTACTACAGACGATATGCACTACCTGAACCTGCTGTCGCAATCGTTCCCCACCGTTGCCGATGCAGCTAAGGAGATTATCAACCTCGAGGCCATCATGAACCTGCCGAAGGGCACGGAGCACTTCCTGGCCGACATACACGGCGAGAACGAAGCCTTCGAGCACGTGCTGAAGAACGCCTCGGGCAACATCAAGCGCAAGGTGGGCGAAATCTTCGGCAACAGCATTCGCGAGTCGGAGAAGAAAGAGCTGTGCACGCTGATCTACTATCCTGAGCAGAAACTGGAACTGGTGAAGGCCGTCGACGACGACATTGACGACTGGTATCACATCACCATCCACCAACTGGTACGCGTCTGCCGCGAAGTATCGTCGAAGTACACCCGCTCAAAAGTGCGCAAGGCTCTGCCCGAAGAGTTCTCGTACATCATTGAGGAACTCCTGCACGAGCGCACCGACGACCAGGACAAGGCCGCCTATGTGGCCGTCATCGTCGACACCATCATCTCTACCGGACGCGCCGACGATTTTATCTGCGCACTCTGCAACGTCATACAGCGGCTGGCCATTGACCAGCTGCACATCCTGGGCGACATCTACGACCGTGGCCCCGGAGCCCACATCATCATGGACGTCATGCGGCGACACCAGTCGTGGGACATTCAGTGGGGCAACCACGACATGCTCTGGATGGGAGCGTGTGCGGGCAACGATGCGTGCATCTGTAATGTGCTGCGACTGTCGTTGCGCTATGCCAACCTGGCCACGCTCGAAGATGGCTACGGCATCAATCTCCTACCCCTGGCGACCTTTGCACTGGAGACCTACGGCAACGACCCGTGTACAGAGTTTGTGCCCCGTCTGCTGAAGGACACGAAGCTCGATGAAAAGACACTGCTGCTGACAGCCAAGATGCATAAGGCCATTTCCGTCATTCAGTTCAAGGAGGAGGCACGCATCTTCCACCGCCGCCCCGAGTGGATGATGGAGGACCGGTGCCTGCTCGAAGCGGTTGACACAGCCACGCAGACCTGCGTCATCGGCGGTGTGGCCTACCAGATGAAATCGTGCAACTTTCCTACAGGCCTGACCGACCTGACGCCTGAGGAGACAGAGCTCATGCAAAAACTGCACCACTCGTTCCGCGTCTCCGAGAAGCTGCGCAAGCACATACGCACGATACTCTCACACGGCTGCATGTACAACATCTGCAACCAAAACCTGCTCTTCCACGCCTCTGTGCCACTTAATGATGACGGCTCGCTCAAGGATGTCGAGATTTTAGGCCAGCACTACCAGGGCAAGGCCCTCATGACGTACATCGGACAACTGGTGCGTGCCGCCTTTGAAAACGACACCGAGCAAGAACTGAAGGCCTACGCCAAGGACTACTTCCTATACCTCTGGTGCGGCAAGGATTCACCGTTGTTCGACAAGTCAAAGATGGCCACCTTCGAACGCTATTTCCTCAGCGACAAGGACACCTATAAAGAGGAGAAAGGCGCCTACTTCCGGCTGCGCGACAACGCTGAGGTCTGCGACCGCATACTCGATGCTTTCGGCGTCAGCGGCAAGAACCGCCACATCATCAACGGCCACGTACCCGTACACGCCTCGAAGGGCGAGAATCCCATCAAGGCTGGTGGGCGGCTGATGGTTATCGACGGCGGATTCTCGGAAGCCTACCACTCAGAGACGGGCATAGCCGGCTACACACTGGTCTACCATAGCCGAGGCTTCGAACTGGTGCAGCACGAGCCCTTTACATCGACCAAGGATGCCATCATTCGCGGCACGGACATCAAGTCGACCACACAGATTGTAGAGATGTCGGCTCACCGCATGCTCGTGGCCGATACCGACAAGGGGCGCGAACTGCGCGAGCAGGTAGCCGACCTGCGCCAGTTGCTGCACGCCTACCGCCACGGCATCATCAAGGAGAAGCGCGGCTAAGCGACGGCAAGAGGACTGATACTACCTTTAACAAAACTATAAATTATTTAAGCTTATGATTACACTAACCATGATTCTCCAGCTCTGCATCGTGCTCGGTGCACTCTGGGTGGGCTCGCGCTACGGCTCACTGGCCCTCGGTGCCATCTCAGGCATAGGCCTGGCCATCCTCGTCTTCGGATTCGGAATGAAGCCCGGCTCGCCGCCAACCGACGTTATCTACATCATCATCGCCGCCGTCACTTGTGCTGGCATCATGCAGGCCTCGGGCGGCATGGACTGGCTGATACAGATAGCCGAGCGGTTGCTGCGCAAACATCCCGACCGCATCACCTTCCTTGCACCGCTTTGCACATTCTTTCTCACCGTGCTCGTCGGTACAGGCCATGTGGTCTACACACTGATGCCCATCATCTGCGACATCGCACTGAAGAAGGGCATACGCCCTGAGCGACCCTGTGGCGTGGCCTCCATTGCCTCGCAGGTGGGTATTACCTGTTCACCCATTGCCGCTGCCGTCGTTGCCTTCGTCAGCATCAGCAATACGAACGGCTTCAACGTCACCATCCCGCAGGTGCTGATGGTCAGCATTCCCGCCTGTCTCTGCGGGCTCATGGCTGCCGCTGCCGCCAGCTACCATCGTGGCCTCGACCTCGATAAGGACCCGAAATTCCAGGAGCGGCTGAAGGACCCCGAGCAGCGAAGCTATATCTACGGTGCAAGCGCAACCATGCTCGACAAGGCGATTCCACAGGCAGCTAAGAATGCCGTGTTCATCTTCCTCGGCGCACTCGCAGTCATCGTGTTCTTTGCCATCTTCCAAGATGCACTTCCCACCTACAAGACCCTGCGGGCGGTGAGCAACAGCGATGCCCTGTATATCACTAAGGACCTGGCCGTCACGGGCGACCAGTTGGCGAAAGCCAATGTCCACCTGGAGGGTACCACCGAGTGGTATGACAAATCGCTGCCCATGAACATCGTCATCCAGATTGTCATGATAACGGCCGCCGCACTGATGATCATCTTCTGCAAGGCCGCGCCTAAGAAAGCCGTGGCAGGTCCCGTCTGGCAGTCAGGCATGGTGGCCGTCGTCGCCATCTACGGTATCGCCTGGCTCGCCGACACATTCTTCTCGAACTATCTTGACGAGATGAAGGTCATGCTGGCCGGCGTTGTATCCAATTATCCCTGGTCTATCGCACTGGTATTCTTCCTCGTTTCGGTGCTCATCAATTCGCAGGGTGCTGTCGTCGTTGCCATGCTCCCGCTGGCTTACCAGCTTGGCATTGCCGGCCCCGTACTGCTCGGCGTGCTGCCCTCGGTCTACGGCTACTTCTTCATTCCCAACTACCCCAGCGATATTGCGACCGTCAACTTCGACCGATCAGGAACCACCGTCATTGGCAAGTACCTGCTCAACCACTCATTCATGATGCCCGGTCTCATCTGTGTCATTACGGCCACCATTGTGGCCTACCTGCTGGCCATGATGATTTACTGATTAAAAGAGTTTAGGAGTTTAGAATTCTAAACTCCTAAACTCCTTTGCTTATTTAGCTATTTTTCCAATAAGGTCTGCGTGCGTACGCGAGAGAGCGTCTCTGGAGTCATCTGAAGATAAGAGGCGATATAGAGAAGCGGGGCGCGGAGCACCAGCTGCGGAGAGCTCTTGACCAGCTTACGGTAACGGTCGATGGCCGACTCAAAGCGTAGCATGTCGGCACGTATCTGGCTCAGAATAAGACTCTCCTCGAGAATCTTACGGTAGAGAATCTGGATATTCACACTCTTCATAGCCACGGCTTCAAGCCGTGCCTTGGGAAGACAATAGAGGACGGTCGGCTCGAGAGCCGACATCTGCAGTGTGGTCGGCTGCTCGCGGAAGAGGCTCTCGATACACATGCAGATGGTGTTCTCGGTGGCCATATACTCAGTGACCTCCCGGCCGTTCTTGTAGTAGAACTGGCGCACGAGTCCCTTGACCACCCAGTAGATATTTTCACAGACTTCGCCTTCACTCAGGATTTTTTCGTTCTTTGCATATCGCTTAGCCACGAGGATACTCTCAAGCAGGTCAAGCTCGTCGTGGGTCATCGTACTATATCGTCGGGCCAGCTCGCGGGCCACGTCTCTCGGGGTAATGCTTATTGCAGCCATAGTGGTAGTTCCTCCTTGTTGTTTTCTTCTGTTTTTAGGATAATTAGTTTTTTTAGTAAGTATGGTGGTTAGTCGAGCTTCAAGACGGCAAGGAAGGCTTTCTGAGGCACTTCAACATTGCCAATCTGTTTCATGCGCTTCTTGCCGCGCTTCTGTTTCTCAAGCAGTTTTCGCTTACGGCTGACGTCACCGCCGTAGCACTTCGCCGTGACGTCCTTACGTACCTGCTTGACGGTCTCACGAGCAATAATCTTGGCGCCAATGGCGGCCTGAATGGCAATGTCGAACTGCTGGCGAGGGATGAGTTCCTTCAGCTTTTCGCACATCCGACGGCCGAAGCTGACCGCATTGTCCTGGTGGGTCAGCGTTGAGAGGGCATCAACGGGTTCGCCGTTGAGCAGGATGTCGAGCTTGACGAGCTTTGAGGGGCGGAACGAGTCGACGTGATAGTCGAACGACGCGTAGCCCTTTGAAATACTCTTCAGTTTGTCGTAGAAGTCGATGACGATCTCGCCTAATGGCAGCATAAAGTGTAACTCGATGCGATTGCCCGAAACGTACTGCTGGTCAAGGAGTTCGCCGCGCTTGTCGAGGCAGAGCGTCATAATAGGTCCGATGAAGTCGGCAGCCGTGATAATCGAGGCGCGTATATAGGGCTCCTCAATGTGGTCAATAAGGGTTTGGTCGGGCAGTCCTGACGGGTTGTGTACCTCCTTCTCCTCACCTTGCTTGGTATAACACATATACGAAACGTTGGGCACGGTCGTAATGACGTCCATGTCGAACTCACGATCGAGGCGCTCCTGGATAATCTCCATGTGCAGCAGACCGAGGAAGCCACAGCGGAAGCCGAAGCCGAGGGCGACACTTGACTCTGGGGTAAACGTCAGTGAGGCGTCGTTGAGCTGCAGCTTCTCAAGCGAGGCACGCAGATTCTCATAGTCGGTCGGGTCAATGGGATAGACACCGGCGAAGACCATCGGCTTAACCTCTTGGAAACCCTCGATGGCCGCCGAGCAGGGGCGTGCCACGTGGGTAATGGTGTCGCCCACCTTGACCTCGCGCGAGTTCTTAATACCACTGATAATGTAGCCCACGTCCCCGGTGCACAACTCCTGACGTGGAATCATGTCCATCTTCAGCACGCCGATTTCGTCGGCATCGTATTCCATGCCCGTGTTAAAGAACTTCACCAAGTCGCCCTTCTTCACTGAGCCGTTGACAATCTTGAAGTAGGCGATAATGCCGCGGAAGGAGTTAAAGACGGAGTCGAAGATCAATGCCTGCAGAGGGGCCTGAGGGTCGCCTTCTGGATGGGGCACACGGTCGACGATAGCGTCAAGGATTGCGCCTACGCCCTCGCCAGTCTTGCCTGAGGCGCGTATGATGTCCTCGGGGTCGCAGCCTATCAGGTCAACAATCTCGTCCTCGACCTCGTCGGGCATTGCCGAAGGCATGTCGATCTTGTTGATGACGGGAATGATCTCCAGATTATGGTCTATGGCCATATAGAGGTTCGAGATGGTCTGTGCCTGCACGCCCTGTGTAGCATCGACCACGAGCAGAGCCCCCTCGCAGGCAGCTATAGAGCGGCTGACCTCGTAACTGAAGTCAACATGTCCCGGTGTGTCAATCAAGTTCAGGATATATTTCTCGCCACCACGCACATACTCCATCTGTATGGCGTGACTCTTAATAGTGATGCCACGCTCGCGTTCCAGATCCATGTCGTCGAGCATCTGGCCCTCGGTCACCTGTATAGTGTTCGTGGCCTCCAGCAGACGGTCGGCGAGTGTAGACTTTCCGTGGTCAATATGTGCTATGATGCAGAAGTTTCTGATGTTATTCATCTTCAATTTGCGAATTTGATTTGCAAAGATACAATAAAAATTCCATTTTGTCGAACAATTTGGTTTTTTTTTGTAACTTTGCCCGCAAAAATCGTAAATAGCAATGAAAAAACTGTTTGTATTAGCCATTACAACCCTGACATTGGCAGCCTGTCAGGAGTCACTCGAGGAGAAGGCTGCACGCGAGGCTCAGATGTACACAAAGAAAAACTGCCCGGCCAGAATCTCTGAGACAGTCATCATGGACAGTATGACGTTCGAGAAGAAAAGCCATACCATTCACTATTACTATACGCTGACAGGAGCGGCAGACAGCCTGGGCATCACCAACAAGGAGGAGGCGCGTGGCAGCCTGCTGGCCGCCCTAAAGAACACGCCCTCGTTAGCCATCTACAAAGACGACGGTTACCGCTTTGCCTATACCTACCACTCGCAGAGCGTTCCCGACACGATACTCTTCGAGACAGCTTTCACGAGCGACGACTACTAAAATAAAACGACTACGAATTTCACGAATTATACTAATTCACCCGTAAATGCTCGTAAGCAGCTGGGTAAATTAGTATAATTCGTGAAATTCGTAGTCAGTTTACAGGGCCTTTATTCCTCGATGGCCTCAGGCTTCATGTTGGTATAGACGGTCTGAACGTCGTCAAAGTCCTCGAGCTTCTCGACCATCTTGTCAATGGTCTCGCGCTGCTCGGGCGTCACGTCCTTCAGGTCGTTAGGAATGCGGGTAAACTCTGCACCCGTCACCTCGAAGCCATTCTCCTCAAGGTACTTCTGTATGGCACCAAAGCTGGTGGGGTCGCCATAGATGGTGATGCTGCCCTCTTCTTCATCCTCGTCATACTCATCCTCCACGCCGAAGTCAATCAGCTCGAGAATCATCTCGTCCATGTCAAGGCCGTCCTTCTTCTTGAAGGTGAACACTGCCTTGTGGTCAAAGAGGAACGAGAGCGAGCCCTGCGTACCCAGGTTGCCGTTAAACTTGTTGAACACCGAGCGCACGTCGCCGACGGTGCGGGTGGTGTTGTCGGTCAGCGTCTCTACGAAGATGGCAATACCGTGAGGGCCGTAGCCCTCGTAGTTCACCTCCTTATAGTCGGCGTGGTCCTTGCCCATAGCGTTCTTGATGGCACGCTCGATGTTGTCCTTCGGCATGTTCTCGCGCTTGGCGTTGGCGATGCAGGCGCGCAGTGCCGGGTTCATGTCGGGTTCCGGACCGCCAGCCTTCACGGCAATGGCTATCTGCTTGCCAATCTTGGTGAATGTCTTGGCCATGTGGCCCCATCTCTTCAGCTTTGTAGCCTTACGATATTCAAATGCTCTTCCCATTGTTATTTACGATTTACATGATTTTCGATTTTCGATTTGTTACCTTAACTCGGCGCCCAGTTGCTTCTTCAGGTTGGCTATCAGCTTCTGCATGATGGCGTCAATCTGCTTGTCGCCCATCGTCTTTTCTTCGTCCTGAAGAATGAAGTTCACGGCGTACGACTTCTTGCCCTGCGGCAGACGGTCGCCCTCATAGACGTCGAACAGTTCGACGCGGCGCAGCAGTTTCTTCTCCGTCTGACGTGCTATCTGTTCTATCTGCTGGAACTCCACGCCATTGTCAACGAGCAAGGCCAGGTCGCGGCTAACGGCCGGGAAGCGGGGCACCTCGGTGAACGTGACTTCGTTCTTGCGCGTAGCCTTCATCAGCTGTGTCCAGTTCAGTTCAGCGTAGTAGACGGGGTTAGCTATCGAGAATTGTTTCTGCACCTTCTTAGACAGCACACCCATCTCGGCGAGCAGTCGTCCGCCACGATTATCAATGGCAATACCGGCAGCGAAGACAGGATTATCCGACTTCCGGCGCAGCGTCATGCCGGGCTTCAGTCCTATGCGGCGCAGGATGTTCTCGACGTAGGCACTCAGCTCATAGAAGCTGCTGTCCTCGTCCTTATGAGCCCACGAACCCTCGACGCGCTTACCTGTCACCCAGAGGCCCAGGTGGAACTGCTCGCTGTAAGCCTGCATGGGGTCGTCATCGTTCTGCTTATCGGCAGAGAAACGATAGACGTTACCAAACTCGAAGAAGCGTAAGTTCTGCTGCTTGCGGTTGGCATTGTGGGCAATACTCTCAAGACCGCCATAGAGCAGCGTGGCACGCATGACGTTGAGGTCTGACGACAGCGGGTTCATGATACGTACCAGGGATTCGCCCCCTGCCACTCCCGAAGGGATGGAGGTATCGGCAGCACTTCCCTCCTCTGATGAGGGGTTGGTGTTGGCCATATAGTAGGCACCCTTCGTCAGCGAGTTGTTCAGAATCTCATTGAACCCCTCGCCCACCATCTGCTCCGACACCAGGTTCTGAAGCTTGTGCTTACGGTCCTCCTCACCCTTGATGACAAGGCTCGACTTCAGCTGCGTGGGAATCTCAACATTATTATAGCCATAGATGCGCAGGATGTCCTCGACGACGTCGCACGGACGCTGAACGTCTACGCGGTAGGCCGGCACATCGAGCACCAGGCCATCGGCCGTCTCAGAGACAACCTTCATCTCGAGCGACTCACAGATGCTCTTGATGGTCTCTACGGGTATATCCTTGCCCACTAATGAGTGAACATATTTGTAGTTCAGCTCAACGCGGGCGTCGGCTATCGGCGACGGGTACTCGTCGCGAATCTCCATCGAGATCTTTCCGCCGGCCAACTCTTTACACATGATAGCAGCCTGCTTCAGGGCGTAGATGACGCCGTTGGGGTCGATGCCACGCTCAAAGCGGAACGAGGCGTCGGTCGACAGACCGTGACGGCGTGCCGATTTGCGGATCCATGTCGGGTGGAAATAGGCCGACTCGAGCACCACGCTATGCGTCGTCTCATACGTGCCTGAACCCTTACCGCCGAAGACGCCGGCGATACACATAGGCTCCTCGGTGTTGCAGATGGCCAGGTCGCGGTCCGACAGCTTGTGCTCCACGCCGTCGAGCGTCTGGAAGGGAGTGCCCTCAGGCATCGTCCTGACCACAATCTTCTTACCCGTCACCATGTCGGCATCGAAGCAGTGCAAGGGCTGGCCGTAAGCCATCATGATGTAGTTCGTAATGTCTACGATATTATTGATCGGGCGCAGACCCACGGTCGTCAGGCGTGTCTTAAGCCACTCCGGCGACTCCTTCACCTCACAGCCCGTGATGCTTACACAGGCGTAGCGACGGCAAGCCTCGCTGTTGTCGATGACGACATCGATGGGCAGGTCGTGGTTGTCGACGACGAATCCGTCGGTTGTGGGCCTGTGGAGCGACGTCTTGTAGCCGTTTTGGCAAAGCCAGGCGTAGAGGTCGCGGGCCACACCCCAGTGGCTCAGTGCATCGGCGCGGTTGGCCGTAATGTCAATCTCGATGAGCCAGTCGCTCTCCAAGTGGTAGTACTCGGCTGCAGGCTGACCCACGGTAGCATCGTCGGGCAGCACAATGATGCCATCGTGGCTGCTGCCAATGCCAATCTCGTCCTCGGCGCAGATCATGCCGCACGACTCAACGCCGCGCAGCTTCGACTTCTTAATCACGAACTCCTTGTCGCCGTCGTAGAGCACGCAGCCCAGGTCGGCCACAATCACTTTCTGTCCGGCGGCCACGTTGGGTGCTCCGCAGACGATCTGGCTTGGGGTATCATGGCCAAGGTCGACGGTCGTCACGTGCAGGTGGTCGCTGTTGGGATGAGCCTCGCACGTCAGCACCTGACCCACATAGAGTCCCTTCAGACCGCCACGGATACTCTGTACCTCCTCGAGAGCGTCAACCTCCAGTCCCGTCGACGTCAGTGCATCGCACACCTGCTGCGGCGTGAGGTCAAAGTCGACGTAGTCCTTAAGCCATTTATAAGATATGTTCATACTTAATTATCAATTATCAACTGTCAATTATCAATTTAAAAGAAACGACTGGACACTGAGCTACGCCCGATGTCCAGTCAGTGTCATTGCGAACTTCAAGGAAACGCGACTTAGGCCTCTGCGGGAGCCTCCTCGGCGGCAGCAGCCTCAGCAGCCTTCTGGGCAGCCTCCTCTGCCTTGGCGGCAGCGGCGGCAGCTTTCTTCTCAGCCACCTTCTTGGCGATTTCCTCATTCACTTTCTTCTCGGCATCGAGAGCCTTGGCGGCAGCATCCTTCTTTGCCTTGGCTTCAGCTTCGGCGATCTTCGTCAGACCGTTCTGCTTGTCAGCCTTCCAGGCATCGAACTTCTTCTGGGCGGCAGCCTCGTCGAAAGCGCCCTTCTTCACGCCACCACGCAGGTGCTTCATCAGGTAGACGCCCTCGCGGCTCAGGATGTTGCGTACTGTGTCTGTGGGCTGGGCACCAACCTCAACCCAATAGAGAGCACGCTCGAAATTCAAGTCTACTGTGGCAGGATTGGTGTTAGGGTTGTACATACCAATCTTTTCAGTAAAACGACCATCACGTGGTGCTCTGGCGTCGGCGATGACGATGCGGTAAACTGCATAGCCCTTACGACCGCCGCGCTGCAATCTGATTTTTGTTGCCATTTAATTGTTTGATTTTTTTGTTTGATAAAATGAATTTCATGCCATTATCTCGTAATAGCGGGTGCAAAGGTACTGCTTTTCAGCCAAAAAACCAAAAATAATAGCGAGAATATTTTCTCTTTTCACAGTTTTTGTGTAATTTTGGAGCGTGGAACAGAAGAAAACCGAGTTATCAATACTACTTCCGGTCTATAACACCGTCTGTACGGACTTCGTCAGCCAGTTGCAGACGATAGCTGAGGCCGCCGGCATCGACTACGAAATCATCGTGGCCGACGACGGCTCAACCGACGCGGCCTGCATGAGCCAAAACCGCAGCATCAGCCAGATTCCACACTGCCGTTATATCATAAAAAAGGTGAACAGCGGAGCCGCTGCCACACGCAATCTGTTAGCACGCGAGAGCCGTTACCCTTGGCTGCTCTATCTCGACTGCGATATGCAGTTGCCTGGGCCGCAGCTGCTTACGCGTTATCTTGCACCGCTCGATGCGCCCGTTGTCATGGGCGGCATCAGCTTCGGCGGCGACCCGAGACAGCTGCGCTCAAACCTGCGCTACCGCTACGAGACGGCTGAGGCCCACCGCCACACCGCCGAACGACGTCAGCGGCGACCCTACCAATCGTTTCGTTCGTGTAATTTCCTCATCAGCCGTAACGTCATGCTGAGCTGTCCGTTCGACGAGCGCATGCGCCGCTACGAGGACGTCATGCTGGGCAAGCAGCTGCGGGCAGCCCGCGTTGCCATTGCCCACATTGACAACCCTGTGCTGATGACCGACTTCGAGGCCAACCCCGACTATGTCGCCAAGGAGGAGCTGAACCTCAAGACGCTCCATGAGTTCCGAAACGAGCTGAAGGGCTACTCACGCCTGCTGACACTGGTCGAGGGTATCCATATCAGCCTTGTACGCCGCATGATTGTACTGCTGCAGCGCCTGTTTGGCCCAGCCATGCGCCGCAACCTATGTGGCCCCCACCCCAGCCTGACGATCTTCAAACTTTACAGATTAGGTTACTTTTTATCAATAACAAACTAAAAAAAACAAACTATGACACGCAGATTTGCATTCAAGATGAAGCTGAAGCCCGGCTTCGAGAAAGAGTACGAGAAACGCCACGCCGCCATCTGGCCCGAACTGGTAGAGATGATCAAGGAACAGGGCGTCGCTAACTACAGTATCTACTGGGACCGCGACACCAACCTGCTCTTCGCCTATCAGGAGTGTTCAAAGGAGGGTAACTCGCAGGACACTGAGAACGTTGACCCCATCACCCAGCGCTGGTGGGACATGATGGCCGACATCATGGAGGTGAACCCCGACAACTCGCCTGTCAGCATCCCCCTGCAGGAGGTTTTCCACCTGGACTAAACATCACCATCGAGAAACAGGGATGCTCCCAAGCTTGAGAGCATCCCTGTAATTATAAATAACGGTAAGCTAATCAGTCTTCATCCTTCATCTCAGCCTCATGCTGCTTGATGAGCTCCTGCTGGATGTCGTTCGGCACGAGTTCGTAGCTTGCAAACTTGGTGTTGAACGAGGCACGTCCGCCCGTGAGCGACGAGAGGGCAATAGAGTAGCTGGCCAGCTCCTTCAGAGGAATCTTGGCCGAGAGCTTCTGGTAGCCAGCTTCTGAGTCCATACCCATGATGATGGCGCGGCGGCCCTGCAGGTCGCTCATCACGTCGCCCATGTAGTCGCCGGGAACGAGCACCTCGAGGTCGTAGATCGGCTCGAGCACCTTCGGGCCGGCCTCCTTGAAGGCTGCCGAGAAGGCATTACGTGCAGCGAGCATGAACGAGAGTTCGTTAGAGTCAACGGGGTGCATCTTACCGTCGTAGACGATGACGCGGACGTCGCGGGCATACGAACCGGTCAGCGGGCCCTGCTCCATACGCTCCATGACACCCTTCAGGATGGCGGGCATGAAGCGCATATCGATGGCACCACCGACGACACTGTTGATGAATACCAGTTTGCCGCCCCACTCCAGGTCCTTCTCTTCCTTCGACTTGATGTTCATCTTGAACTCCTGGCCGTTGATGGTGAACGATGTCGGGTCGGGCATGCCCTCGGTGTAAGGCTCCACGATGAGGTGCACCTCACCAAACTGTCCTGCACCGCCCGACTGCTTCTTGTGGCGATATTCAGCGCGGGCCATCTTCGTGATGGTCTCACGGTAAGGAATCTTCGGCTCCTGATATTCTATCTGTATCTTCTCGTTGTTCTCCATACGCCACTTCAGCGTGCGCAGGTGGAACTCACCCTGTCCGTGGACAATGATCTGGCGCAACTCCTTCGACTGCTCCACAACCCACGTCGGGTCTTCCTGGCGCATCTTCTGCAGGGCAGCCATCATCTTCTCAGTCTCAGCCTCGTTCACGGCCTTGATGGCGCGCGAGAACTTCGAGTTAGGATACTTGATGAAGTTGAACTTCCAGTCGATGTCCTTTCCGTTCAGCGTGTTGCCGGTCTTGACATCCTTCAGCTTCACGGTGCAGCCGATGTCGCCAGCCTTCAGTTCGTCAACCTGAATACGGTTGGCACCGGCACAGGCATAAAGCGTGCCGATGCGCTCCTTCGAGCCGCGGTCGGCATTGGTCAGGTCGTCGCCGCTCTTCACCGAGCCGCTCATCACCTTGAAGTAAGAGACTTCGCCGATATGGGGCTCGACGCCAGTCTTGAAGAAGTAGAGCGAGGTGGGTCCGGCAGCGTCGGCAGGCACGTCCTGTCCGGCGGCATTCTGGATGACGGGCATCTCGCTGACGAAGGGCACCACGTTGCCGAGGAATTCCATCAGTCGGCGGACACCCATGTCACGACCGGCGCAGACGCAGAAGACGGGGAAGATAGAACGCGTGACGAGGCCCTTGCGGATACCCTCGCGCATTTCGTCCTCAGTCAGGTCCTCGCTCTCAAAGAATTTCTCCATCAGCGTGTCGTCACCGGCGGCGGCAGCCTCGACGAGGGCAGCCTTCCACTCCTTAGCCTTCTCAAGCTGGTCGGCGGGAATGTCCTCGATGATGGGAGCGCCACCCTCGGGCTTCCACGAATATTTCTTCATCAGCAGCACGTCGATGACGGCGTTGAAGCCGGCACCCGTCTGTATGGGGTACTGCACGGGTACGCAGTTGGGGCCATAGACCTCACGCAGCTGACCGAGAATCTGGTCATAGTCGCAATTATCGCGGTCAAGTTGGTTGACGAGGAAGATAACGGGCTTCTTCAGCTTGTCGGTGTTGCGGAAGGCGTTCATCGTGCCTACCTCGGGGCCATACTGGCCATTGATCAGGATGACGGCCTGGTCGGTGACGTTCAGGGCCGTGATGGCACCGCCCACAAAGTCGTCCGAACCCGGACAGTCGATGATGTTCAGCTTCTTGCCGTTCCACTCAGTGTGGAAGACGGTCGAGAATACCGAATAGCCATACTCCTGCTCGACGGGGAAGTAGTCGCTCATCGTGTTCTTACCCTCCACGGTGCCACGGCGCTTGATGATGCCGGCCTCGTAGACCATTGATTCGGCAAGAGTGGTCTTGCCGCTACCCGCACTGCCAAGCAGTGCAATGTTCTTGATTTCGTTTGTCTGATATACCTTCATATCGTTTTAGATTTTTATATGAATATTGGTTGCTATGTTCAAAATCGACGCCGAAATTAGTCATTTTCTGTGAAAACACCAAAGAAAACTTTCAAATATTAAACAATATTAGTACTTTTGCACCCAATATGGCAGGAATCTACATACATATACCGTTTTGCAAGAGCCGCTGCATCTACTGTGGGTTCTACTCTACGACAGGTCTCGGAATGCGCCAGCGCTACGTCGACGCTGTCTGCCGGGAAATGGAACTGAGGCCCATCCTCCATCCTTCGTCGAAGGAGGAGGATCAGCCTACTATATATATAGGTGGGGGCACGCCCAGCCAGCTTTCAGCCTCACAACTTCACCAGCTGTTCGACGCGCTCTCCTCTCACCTTCCATCTCCCACTCCTCACTTCTCAGAAGTCACCATCGAAGCCAATCCTGACGACGTGACCGAGGACTTTGCGCTGACGCTGACAGAACTGCCCGTTAACCGTGTCTCAATGGGGGCACAGACGTTCGACGACCAGCGGTTACGATTTCTGAACCGCCGCCACACGGCTGCCCAGGTGCCCCAGGCCGTACAACGGCTGAAGGATGCCGGCATCCGTAATATCAGCATCGACCTAATGTTCGGGTTCCCTGGCGAAACGTTAGACGACTGGAAGCATGACATTGACGCAGCCCTGGCCTTAGGCGTAGAGCACATTTCGGCTTACTGCCTGATGTACGAGCAAGGCACCAGACTTTACGACGAGCTGAGCAGCGGTAGGATAAATGAGATAGACGAAGAACTGGAACGACAGATGTACGAGACGCTGATGGATCGCCTCGCCGCTGCCGACTACGAACATTACGAAATCTCGAACTTCGCCCTCAAAAAAGCCTCCCCTATGGGGGGAGGTTTGGAGGGGGCTTCTTCTATGGTGGGAGGGAGCTGGAGAGGGCTTCACAACAGCAGCTACTGGACTGACGTCCCTTACACAGGACTTGGTGCTGCCGCCCACAGCTACGACGGGCAGCGTCGGCAGTGGAACGTGAGCGACCTTACTAAATATATAATAGGTATAGAGAGTGGCCATCCCGCTATTGAGTGGGAAGACCTGGACGCAGACAGCCGATACAACGACCGGGTGATGCTGTCGCTGCGTACCAGTGATGGCCTCGACCTATCGGCATTGAGCGAGCAAGACCGCCAGTACCTATTGCCCTTAGCCAAGACATTCTTAGACGATGGTCTACTGGTTTTGTCAGGCGGTCGCCTCCGTCTGAGCAGAGCCGGACTGTTTGTCAGCAATATGGTGATGAGCGAGCTGATGAGAGTTTAGGATTATCATGTAACTCCTCAACACTGGTTTGAACTGGCCCACACCTGCGCACCGCCATATCAATCCCCGCCGCGCCTTCCCAAAGCTGGAACCATAAAAGAACATACGTTTTTAGCATGTTTAGCTGACAATGGCTATCATGCAGGGATAAAAAAAGTGGAAATATTGGGGCAAAGTGTTATATTTATCAAAAAGATTTTGTACCTTTGTGGCCGTAATTATCAAAAAAAGAGTATCATGCCAGAGATTTGCCTATGGAACAGACAAATTCACTAAAATGGGTTACAGCCGCCCGCGCCCTTGATGGCTATAGGCTGCACCTGACTTTCAATGATGGCTGCGAGCGCATCTTCGACTGCCTGCCGCTCATTGAGAAGTATAAGCTCTTTGCCCCACTGCGCGACAGAGCTGTGTTCGACCATTTCGACCTTGACGGATGGACGGTTTGCTGGCTCGACGGCAGCATTGACATCGCTCCCGAACATCTTTACGAGATGGGGCATGCCGCATAGCCGTGTATTTAATTGGAATTACAAACATTAAGCAAGTAAAAAAATGACTCAACTAACAGTTTCCGTAGAAGATGTCTCGATGCTTGACCAGATACGTCAGGCCATCAGTATGCTGCGAGGGGTAACCTCCGTAACGCTGAAGCGACAGGCAAAGACGGGTATGGACAGAGCCATTGACGACATCAAGAATGGCCGTGTCTATGAAGCCGATAGTGTGGAAGACCTTATCAAGCAGTGCAAGGCATGAAATACAATCTTCGCTATACCGGCGAATTCAAGCGCTCGCTCAAACGTTGCCTCAAGCGAGGCTACGATGAGCAGTTGTTGACTGATGTGCTCAAAATTCTTGCCACTGAGGGTCGACTACCTGAGAAATATAATCCTCACATTCTTCACGGCCAATACGAAGGCTATTGGGAGTGTCACATCACCTCCAACTGGCTTCTTGTATGGGACCAAAACGACAGGGATTTGGTGTTGTTGATGACGAATACCGGCACTCATTCAGACCTGTTCGGAAAGAATAGGAGGTAGCATATATATAATATAAGGTGTAACTCTAAAAACAGATATGCC
>CAMOKH010000060.1 GCA_946617675.1 uncultured Prevotellaceae bacterium
CGAGTCGCAGCCCGTGCGGGTAGCGAAGTCGATGACCTCCTCGGGCTTGGTGTAGTGGCTCTCCTCAGAGGCTACCTCGTCCTCGACACCAGCCAGGACGCCGAGTTCGCACTCAACGGTGACGTCGTACTTGTGAGCATACTCCACAACCTGACGCGAAATCTTGATGTTCTCCTCGTAGGGCAGGCTCGAGCCGTCGTACATCACGCTTGAGAAGCCCATGTCGATGCAGTCCTTGCAGAGCTCGAAGCTGTCGCCGTGGTCCAGGTGGAGCACAATCTCGGGGTGCTCGCAGCCCAGCTCCTTGGCGTAGGCCACGGCGCCCTCAGCCATATAGCGCAGGATGGTGGCGTTGGCGTAGTTACGTGCACCCTTCGAAACCTGCATGATGACGGGCGACTTTGTCTCCACGGCAGCCTGGACGATGGCCTGCATCTGCTCCATGGTGTTGAAGTTGAAGGCGGGGATGGCGTAGCCGCCGGCCACTGCTCTCTTGAACATGTCACGTGTATTCACGAGACCTAAATCCTTGTAGTTTACCATAATACTTAATGACTTATAATTTGAATGTTAGATATTTCCGAGCGCAAAGGTACACATTTCTTTCCGAAAACAGAAAAGATTCGGGCACGGATTGCGCCGTTTTCACGGTTTTTAATTCTTTTCCGTGAACTCGGCCCAAACCGTGCCCGAAAATGTAACGCGCAGTTTGCAATTATTCATGCCGGATGGCCTCGATGGGGTTCATGTTGGCAGCTTTCTGGGCGGGGATGTAGCCGAAGAGGATGCCCAGCAGGACGCAGACGAGGAACGACACGTAGATGCTCCACGCCGGCACGCTCGACGGCATGCCGAACGACGAGACGAACGTGCTGGCCCCGACGCCCACGAGGACGCCTATGAGTCCGCCGGTGACACTGATGAGCACCGACTCGATGAGGAACTGCAGCGAGATGACGGGCCCGGTGGCGCCGACGGCCATGCGCAGGCCGATCTCCTTGGTGCGCTCGGTGACCGAGACGAGCATGATGTTCATGATGCCGATGCCGGCCACGAGCAGCGAGAAGGCGGCGGCCACGACGAGGATGATGGTCACGGTGTCCATCGTGCTGGACATCGTCTCCATCATCTCGGCCTGCGAGCGGATGGTGAAGTCGTCGACGGCCTCGTCCTTCAGCTTGTGGTTGTCGCGCAGCATCTGCGTCAGCTCCTCGATGGCGGCGTCCGACAGCTCCTCGGTGACGGCCGAGCAGACGATGCTCGAGAACCACGTCTGGGCGGCGATGCGCTTCATGACGGTGGTATAGGGGGCTATCATGACGTTGTCCTGGTCCATGCCCCACGAGTTGTAGCCCTTGGCCTTCAGCACGCCGACGACGCGCATGGGGATGCTCTTGAAGCGGATGGTCTTGCCGATGGGGTCGGCGCCCTCGCCGAAGAGCTCCTTGACGACGGTGGCACCGATGACCACCACCTTGGCGGCCTTCTTGATGTCCTCCTCGGTGAAGCACTCACCCTCATCGATGGTCCACTGGCGGATGTCGAGGTAGTCGATGGACTCGCCGTACATCGACGACGTGGTGTTGTTGTTGCCATAGATGGCCTGGCCTGAGGCGGTCACCTCTGGCGACACCTTCGTCACGAACTTCTTCTCACGCAGTATGCGCTCGTAGTCGGCCATCTTCAGCGTCTGCATGGCCGAGGGGTCCTGGCGCACGCCGCCGCGCATGTCGGCGCCGGGGCGTATGGTGAGCAGGTTGGTGCCCATAGTCGACAGCTCGGCGCGTATGCTCTCCTTCGAGCCCTGTCCGATGCTCATCATGATGATGACGGCGGCCACGCCGATGATGATGCCGAGCATCGAGAGGAACGAGCGCATCTTGTTGTTGGCCACAGCCCGCAGGCTGACTTTAAATAGATTCAATATGTTCATAAGCCCACCCCCGACCCCTCCCCAAGGGAGGGGCGCATGGATACTTTGCCGGGGGTTATTCCATCTTGATTAAACTGTTTTCATACATTAGCCTGTTTCCCTACCTTCATTAGCTGATAACAGCCTCGAAAGCCTCCCCTCCCTTGGGGAGGGGCAGGGGGTGGGCTTAATCGTCTTTTGGAATCGGCAGTGCGGCCAGGGCCTCGGCAGCCGACTTGATGTTGGTGTTAAGCGTGTCCTCGCGAATCTTGCCGTCGCGCAGGTTGATGTTGCGGCTCGAGTACTCGGCAATCTCGGGGTTGTGGGTCACGAAGATGATGGTGTGGCCCTTGCGGTAGAGCTCCTGGAAGAGCACCAGCATCTCGAACGAGGTACGCGTGTCGAGGTTTCCCGTGGCCTCGTCGGCCAGCAGCACGGCGGGGTCGTTGACCAGCGCACGGGCGATGGCCACGCGCTGCATCTGTCCGCCCGACATCTCGTTCGACTTGTGGTACAGGCGGTCGGCCAAGCCCACGGCCTCGAGGGCCTTGATGGCCTTCGCCCTGCGCTGGGCGGCGTTGTACTCTGAGTTGTACATCAGCGGCAGCTCGACGTTCTCCACGGCGGTGGTCTTGGCCAGCAGGTTGTAGTTCTGGAAGACGAAGCCGATCTTGCGGTTGCGCAGGTGGGCCCGCTGCGACTTCGACATCGAGCGCACCGACACGCCGTCGAGGAAGTACTCGCCCGAGGTGGGCGTGTCGAGACATCCGAGCTGGTTGAGCAGCGTCGACTTGCCTGAGCCCGACGTGCCCTGGATGGTGACAAACTCGCCCTCGTAGATCTTGAACGACACGCCGCGCAGGGCCTTCACCGTCTCGGAGCCTACCTGGAAGTAGCGCTTCACGTTCTGCAGTTCGATGACTATACGAGACCCATCAGACCCACCCCCTGGCCCCTCCCTGTGAGGGAGGGGAGTGGTTACCTTGTTGTCAGATTTATTCTCCATTATAATAGTTCTCTATTTGGTTTAGCACATTTTCTATATTGTAAAGCACTTCTTCATTAGTGAAGCGAATGACGTGGTAGCCCATTTGCTCTAAGTATTCTTCCCTTTTCTTATCATCTTCTTGTTGCCGGGGTTCTGAGTGGTAACCTCCGTCCACCTCAATGACTAACCCACCATGTCGAGACACGAAATCCACAATGTAGTCGCCTATCACATGCTGTCGTAAGAACTTCTCTCCCAGTTCCCCGTCTCGAAGATATTCCCAAAGCACCGTTTCCGCCAGTGTCGCGTTCTTCCGATTCTCTCGTGCAAACGCTTTCAGCAGTCCATATCTGTCTGGTGACGCCGTCTTATAACTCATCTTTAGAAGTATCTACTCCCCTCCATTACAGGGAGGGGCTGGGGGTGGGTCTCTTATTGCTTCTTTTGTTGCTGGTTGCCGCTCTGCTGGCGGTTGTTCCTTGGCCGCGGCATGAAGGGGTTCTGAGCCTGCTGAGCTTGCGGCATCTCCTCGCCACCGGTGATGGTGAAGTCGGTCAGCACCTCGGTGCCGGCACTGACGCCGCTCACGATCTCGGTCAGCACGCCGTTGGTGGTGCCCGTCTCTACCTTGTGGGCCTTGAAGACGTTGCCCTCCTTGGTCCACAGCTTGTGCGGCGCCTCAACGTCGGCGATGGACTGGCCCTCCTGCAGCAGAGCCTCGTTGGGCACGAAGCGCAGCGCCTTGGCGGGAGCCACGAGCACGCCGTTCTTCTCGAGCGTGAAGATGGTGACGTTGGCCGTCAGTCCGGGCTTCAGCTTCAGGTCGTTGTTGCGGGCCGAGATGACCACCTCGTAGGTGACGACGTTGCTCTCGGTGGTGGCCTGCTGGCGCACCTGCGTCACCTCGCCGTCGAACTTGTCGTCGGGGAAGGCGTCGACGGTGAACGAGACGCGTTGGTGCTCGCGGACGCCGCCGATGTCGGCCTCGTCGATGTCGGCGATGACGCGCATGTCGGTCAGGTCCTGGGCGATGGTAAACAGCTCAGGCGTGTTGAACGAGGCGGCCACCGTCTGGCCCTCCTCGACGGCCTTCGACAGCACCACACCGTCGATGGGACTGGTGATGGTGGCGTAGCCCAGGTTGGTCTGTGCGCGCTGCACGCTCTCGCGGGCGGTGTTCACCTGCTGGCGGGCCTGGTTGTACTGCAGCAGCGCACTCTCGTACTCGTCGGCTGAGACCAGCCCCTTGTCGTAGAGCGTCTTATACCTATTATAATTAGCCTGCTGATAGTTCAGCGCACTCTGGGCCGAAGCCAGGTTGGCACGCTGGGCCGTCAGTTCACTGATGAGGTTGGTCTTGTCGAGCTCGGCAATGACCTGTCCCTTCTTCACCACGGAGTTATAGTCAACGTAGAGTTTCGACACGATGCCCGACACCTGGGTACCGACGGTGACGCTCGTCACCGGCTCGATGGTGCCCGTGGCAGTGATGGTGGTCTGGATGTTGCCCTCCTCCACCTTGGCGGTCTCAAACTCCACCTTCTCCTCCTTCTTGCCGCCCGAAAGCAGGAGATAAGCAATGACTGCCAGCGCAACGATGCCAATGGCAATCCACAGTTTCTTGTTCTTCATCATAAATAAGACTCTCCCCCTGGCCCCTCCCTGCGAGGGAGGGGAGTGATTAGCTTGGGGGGTATTTTAGTTTGACATTATTATTTATCTGTACATTGGTAACTACTCCCCTCCCTCACAGGGAGGGGTTGGGGGTGGGTCTACCATAGAACCTCAGCATCTGCAGGTTCAGGATGGTCATGTACTTGGCCTGCAGCCGGTTCTGCTCGGCCTGCAGCAGACGGTCCTTGCCCGTCATCAGCTCCACGATGTTCGTCAGACCGACGTTGAACTTCTCCTGTAGCAGGTCGTAGCTCTGCTGTTCGCTCTCGACGGTGGCCAGTGCCGCACGGAACCGCTGCTGGTTGGAAGTGGCGTCGAGCCAGTAGTTCTCGATGGTCTGGTAGAGCTGCTTCTGTTGGTCCTGCAGGGCCAGCAGGTTGTTCTCGCGCTGGATGCGGGCCTTTGCCACGTTGGTCTTCGTCTGGCGCTGGTCGATGAGGGGCACGCTGACGGAGACGCCCGCGCCGCTGTTGAAGTTGAACTTCATCTGGTTGCCCCAGCCGTTGTTGGCCAGCGAGTTGGTGCTGGTACCCGCACTGGCCGACAGGCTCACCGTCGGCATGCGCCCGGCCTTGGCAATGTCGAGGCTCACGTCGCTGCTCTTGATGGCCATCTCGGCACTCTGTATCTCGGGACGGGTGGCCAGTGCCTGCTCATAGACCGTCATCAGCGAAGGAATATCGGCCTGGGCCTGAGCATCGGTAGTGGCGGGAATCACAATGTCGAACTCCGAGTTGTCGACAATCTCCAGCAACTGCTTCAGCTGTAGCTTGTAGTTCTTCACCTGCGTCTCGGCGTTCACGATGTTGTATTCGTCGGTAGCACGCTGGGCCGACAACTGGGCAAGGTCGGCCTTCGACATCTTGCCCACCTCGACCATCTCGCGACCGCGCTCCTCGTTCTTCTGACTGGTCTTCAGACTCTCCTCGTTCACCTTCACGGCCTCCGTCAGGTAGAGTATCTGCACATAGAGCTGAGCGATCTGCTCCTGTATGCTGTTGGCCGTCACCTGCGTCTCCAGTTCGGCCTGCTCCTCGGCCAGCCGGTTCAGCTTCACCTGGTTGCGATTACGTCCGCCGTTCCACACCGTCCACTGGGCGTTCAGCCCGTAGGAGCCGTTGTAGGAGGTCGTGTTGGTCTTGGTGTTTACCGTGCCGTTGGTGACAGTGGCCATACCAGTATCCTGCCACGGACGGTAGGAGAGGTTATGACTCGTCGACGCATTGAGCGAGGGCAGTAGTGCGGCCTTCGACTGCGACACGTCCTCCTTGGCCGACTGTAGCTGCAGCCTGGCCCGCTGTAGCGTGATGTTATGCTGCATGGCGTAGTCGATACACTCCTGCAGCGTCCATTGGCTACGGGCAGGTGTGGCCTGCCCGGAGTCCTGCGTTGTCTGGCCCTGGACCGACGTTGTCAGCGCCAGGGCAGCAGACAGAAATAAAATCTTCTTATTCATTGACCGTTTAAGTTTTTGCTTTCCAATGTTATCACGCCTGCACCGCCTGCCACTCGGTGATGTTCCGCTCCGCCGAGCTGAAGTTGATGCCCACCTTGGTGACGGGACGACCGTCAGTGGCATACTTGGCGGCGTAGCCCTTGGCGTCTATCTGCGCCAGGGCCTCCGCGGCTGACCTGTCGTACTTCGTTTCCATGACGTAGATGCCACGGGGCATGATGACCACGAGGTCGCTCTGGCCCTTGGCCGTCGACTCCTCGGCCCTGACGTCGGCGCCGATGGACACCAGCAGCGTGTAGAGCATGGCATGATAGTAGTGCTCGTTGCGGTTGTCCTTCTCCCACTGGTAGGGCAACGCGGCGTAGAACGCCTTGACAGCCTCTATGAACGAGGCGAGGTCGCCCGACTCGTAGAAGTCGACGTAGGCTATCTGCAAGGCCGTAGTGTGGCTATTGCTCATCTGCCGCCCAGCCACATGTTTGTAGAGGCAGTCGGCAAAACCACGGCGAACCTCACGGTTGGGGAAGTCGAGCGTGTACATATTGACTTCGCCGTAGCGGCGGTAGCCCTTGATGGTCAGGTAGCCACTCTGATAGAGTACGGGCATGGGGTCCTCGAAACTCTCGAAGGGCAGGTCGAAGGCCGTCTCGGGCATCCGTATGCCTTCGAGCTGGGTGACATCCAGGGGCGGCATCTGGCTCAGCATCTTGATCAGCGCGCCGCTGGTGCCGCGGTCGAACCAGTAGTTGGTCACCTCCTTCGACTTCAGGGCGTTAATCAGGCTGAAGGGGTTATAGATGTCGGTCTGTACTCGGCAGAAGTGGTAGCCGTCGTACATCCGCTTCAGTTCTGCCAGCTGCTCGTCGTAGCTCAGCCCGTTAGCCCGGCCTACCTGCTCGATGTCGGGGCGCAGGGTGGTGGTCAGCTCTTCCTCCGAGATGCCGCAGATGGTTTCAAACTCTGGCAGCATGGAGATGTTCATCAGGTTGTTGAGCTTGCTGAAGATGCCCATCTGCGAGAATTTCGAGATGCCCGTGATGAAGGCAAACTGCAGGTGGTCGTCCTCGGCCTTCAGCGGACCGAAGACGTTCTGAAAGCGCTGGCGCGCCTGCATCACCTTCTCGGCGTCGCCTAACGAGTGGAGGATGAAGTTGTCGTACTCGTCGACGAGCACCACCACGCGCTTGCCCGTCTGCTCGTGCAGCCGTCGCATCAGCGTCACCATGCGTATGTTGGCGTCCTTGTAGTCAGGCGTGATGCCGTACTTCTTCTCATACGTGCCCAGCGTGAAGTCTATCAGTCCGTCGAGCTGCTCGATGGTCGACAGGTCGCCGGCACTGAAGTCGAAGCGGAGCACGGGGTACTGCTCCCATTTCCAGTCGGTGGTGGCAATGTAGAGCTGGGACTGGCTGACACCCTGGTCCGTCGTGAAAGCCTCGAACAGCTCGCGCCGCCCCTCGAAGACAGCCTGCAAAGTTGAGATGAGCAACGACTTGCCGAAGCGGCGGGGGCGGCTCAGGAAATAAGGCACGCCCTCGCTGATCATCTTGTAGATGTGCTGGGTCTTGTCTATATACATGAAGCCATCCTTACGGATTCGCTCGAAACTCTGTATGCCTACGGGGTACTTTCTTATCGTCTCCATAACGTCAGTAAATGTGTCTGTTTCCGTCCATGCTGCAAAATTAAAAAGAAAAAGTGGAACAGCCAAACGTTTCACTCTGATTTTTCAACGAAAGGGCGAAAAGAATCAGCGAACTGCCGAGATTCTGTGCCGGCAGAAACGCTTATCGCGGGCGAAAGCGAATGTAAAGGTTCGGTTCCACCCTGGAAGATGGCGGGAGCCAGCGAGTTATGCATTTAAGAAAGACAACTAACAGACGAAGACCGGGCTTTTTATGGCATTCAGCCTCCTGTAAATAGTGTTATGATATGGTAACGCCCCCCAAAACCTGCACTTCCTGCACTTGACGCTTAACAGGCTGTCAGCCAGTCAGTTGAAAACCAAATTCTCGCTCAGAACCTGCACTTGAACCTGCACCGGAACCTGCACCTGGTCTGAATAGGGCTTCTATGCAGTCAGTTTGGCGCCGCCAAAAGAGCGTTCCCACGGCCTGGAACAAATGTTCCACGCTGTGGAAACATTTATAAACCGCCGCCTTTTTGGCAAAACCCGCCGCCTTTTTGGCAAAACCCGCCGCCTTTTTGGCAAAACCCGCCGTCCATCGTCAAGTGCAGGTTCAGGTTTAGGCTCGGTGCAGGTTTTCCGTCAGTTTTAATTGCGTAACCGTCAGATAATCAGTGGTCAGTGCAAGAAGTGCAGGATTTTTGAGGAGTCATTCACAGCCGGTCATAATCGCAGACCATCGCCCCCGAGTCGTCGATGATTCTCTTGCGTGACTTGAATTGCGGACTGATAAGGTCGCGGTCAGCTTTGTAGTAAGGAGTCGCAAGTCCGGCAAGGTCGAAAAGCACCTGCGCTACGTTGTCTGTCATGAACGGACGGTCAAGAGCCGACTTGATTGCCTCCACCTTCTCAGGATGCTTAGCCTTATACTGGTCAGAAAGCCATATCATAAACGGCACACCGAACTGGTGACGTGCCATTTGGGCCTCCATCCCTTTGACGGCCTTGGCTCTTCCGGCGCTGTTGCGGTAATCATACATCTCCTCACCATGGTCAGACATATATACCAATGCGGCATTTTTGTCTTTGTATATCTCAATAATCTTGTGAAGGACATGGTCGTTATACAACGTAGCATTGTCGTAGGTTGCTATGGCTGACTTATTCTTGTTGTCCAGGAATGGAAGTTGGCGTTTGATGTCTTGAGCCTTAAACTTGCTAAACTGCGGGGGAAAGCGTTGGCTCGCAGGGCCGTGCTGGCCCATGAGGTGATAAACATGCAGCGAACGGCTTGCAGTAGGAATACCTTTCTTCAACACGTCGTCGATGAAGTCTCCATCATGCTTGCAACTGTGCTCGGCAATGTCAGAATAAGACAGCCTTGCCACATCCCTGTTGTATATTCTGCTGCCATTGATGTTTTCAAGTTTGAACCCCTTCCCGCTTCGCTGGTTATCGTAGAAACCGACAAAGAAGCCTGCCTTCTTAAATAATTGCATGAACGAAGGCGAAGAGACCCAGTGCTCGCCATCGGCAATGGAATTACAGAAGAAAGTATTCTTTTCTACCTTATAAGTCAAGTTAAACGGTGCTACCACATCACTGAAGATAAACAGGCGTCCGAGTTCCCTCTCCTCGTCAAGGTATGGGGTAGTTGGCAGTTCATAGCCATAAAGATGAGCATGACTCTTGATGTATGACTCGCCTAAGACGTAGACCACCGTAATGCTATCCTCCGTTGACTCGGCTGTAGCTTCCCTGTCGAATTTCAACGCATATTCCGAGACGCTCTCGTCCTCCTCACGGCTTAACTGCAACAGTTTGTAAGCCACAAAAAGGTCCAATACCGTATTATGGCCACGAGCAGTGTAGGGATAGCCGTATTTGTCAAGCCAATTCGAGGCTTCCTCATTCGTCTTGCTCGTATAGATGGAGGAATAGAACTTGAGATTATAAACCGCCAGGCATAATACAGCCATACAAACGACGCCCAGCAAATACTTTAGCTTGCTCTTCTCCATAAACCGGGCGAGGCGTTCCCGCCGTCGTTCAGCTGTCACGATGATACCTGTTATAAACAGCATAAAGCAGAACGCAATGGCACCATTTGTTGAAAGCACATACGACTCAAAGAATTCGCGCGACTCGTTAGCGTTGGTCTCTTGCAAAAGTGCCAGTGTCGAAGAAGTTATCCACATCTTATAGCTGATGTACAGAAATAGTCTTACGGTGGCTGTTGCTATTCCCAGGGCGTAGAGCACCCACTTGACGAGATGGTTACGACAGAGGCAGACGAGAATCGTCAGTAGATAGGCAAACAGCAACGCTGTAGTGTTGTCAACCCCATCGCAAGAGAAAGGTTGCAAAAAACGGCCAAGTCTCAGGTCGTCTTTCATATAGGCCGTAAATACATTTGGCAGCAGCAGGAAATAAGAAAAACAAAAGAAAGGCAGTTCGCGGACGAACGGCGCAAGGAGAAATTGTTTTAAAGAGGTACGCATAATGTAACGGTTTTTAATATAGTTTGCTTATTCGGTCACGTAACCCAGTTCTTTCATCCGCTCAAAGACGAGCTTCGCTATCAGGTTGTAACCGGTGGTCGTGAAATGGCAATCGTCGGCAAGTAGCTGCGGCGGCACCACGCCCTTGGCTACCGAATCCCGGTCAGCTTGCGTCGGGGCAAATCCTGCATCGTTCAGCCCGTTGGTAACCATATACCCTCTCAAGTTGACGTAATGCTTACCAAAGCACTGTGCAAGCGAATCTTCCATCTCCCGCATTCTCGGAATGGTCGTGATGACGTGGTTGGTCTTGTGGAAACTGATGACGAGATACCGGTTTGAACGGCTGTAGGCTATCATAGCGCGGAGTTGTCTGATTAAGTCGGCGACATCGCTGAAACCTCCATTTTGACCGATGAAGAACACGTTGGCATATTTCCCACGGAGATTGTTCATGGCATAGGTGGTAACGACGCTTCCCGCCCGGAGCGTATCCGCAGTCGGTTGTTTGTCGTCAAGGGTGAGAAAGTATTTGCACGCCTTGCCTGACTGGACTACCGACGACAGCAGGAACGGACGGTTGCCGATGCGGCAAGGATTGATCTGTGACGGGCCTTCCGGCTTCCAAGTGTACTGCTGGAGAGGACTGACGACTGCGCCGTTATAGGATGAAACGAAAGCGGCGGAGTCGCTGTCACCGATTGCCGTACTGCCCTCGGGGGCTACTACGACGTCATGCGCCAACTTCATCGGGTATGCTCCCTGGCGTGCCATGATAGTAAGCGTATTCTCGCCTCCCACTCCGGCGTTGACGACTTCATATCGCGAACCGAGCATATCCTCCAAATACCCAGGATAGTCGGTTCCCAGGACTTTACCTTTCAGTCTGCCTAACACGCCACGTCCATTATGGGGTGCCGTGAGGCTGTCGCCCCAACATACAATCACCTTCTTGTCCTCGGACTGACAGGACAAGACGGTGACAAAGACAAGACACCACAGCACCGTTTTCCATTGTTGCATAAAGCGGACAACTATAAATATGTCCGCCAAATACCCGGAGTCGGACTGTAAACATCAATGTCGACAGCTACATAAAGAAAAAGCGGGGTATCTGGCCTCTGCCTGTCCGCCGTTAAGGTCCTAGGAAAACCTGTGCAAATGGACAGAACAGAGTTGACACCCACGCCGTTGGTATATATAGTACGCCCGTAAAAGCGTGCGTGAGGACATGGTTAGCCATCGGCACGCCAACGGGACGGTATATAACCTACCCGTAGCACCAACTTCTGCTAAGTTTCCGGCTTGCACGTTCGAATTTCCTAGGTTCTAACGGCCAAAAACAAAGCGTCAGCGACGCATTTCCCAAATGTAGTGCTCCCCCCTCTTCACCACTCCGCTTTCTCAAAGATTACGGCTCGGCGCGGGCGAAAGCGTTTGCAAAGGTAGACAATTATTCTGAAACCTGCAAGCGATGAGTCATTTTTCTCTTTGCGAAAATTTTCGCAACGAAAATTTTCGCATAAAGTTTTGGATTCATTTGCCAGTATCAGGAGAAAGTTGTTTCACTGCTGCAAAAACACGAAAGCCTCATACTTAGATGAGTCAAAAAAGAGGGCACATCAAGACGATGCGCCCCCTTTATGGTCAGTGGTAAAAGGGAAGTCAGTTTACTTCTTCTCGGGGTGGATCATCTTCCAGATACCGGCGGCGCAGGCACCACCCACGAACGGACCGACGATGAAGATCCAGAGGTTGGCCAGAGCCGTGCCACCCTGGAAGATGGCGGGAGCCAGCGAGCGGGCGGGGTTCACCGACGTACCCGTGTAGCGGATGCAGACGAGGTGGACGAG
>CAMOKH010000061.1 GCA_946617675.1 uncultured Prevotellaceae bacterium
CGGAAGGTGAGGGATTCAAACCCCCGATACCCGAAAGGGGTATACCGGATTTCGAGTCCAGCGCGATCGATCACTCTGCCAACCTTCCTTGCGCCGCTCCTTTAGCGTTTTGCGGCTGCAAAGTTACTACATTTTTCGGAAACAGCCAAAAAAAATGAGAAAAAAAGTTCGCAATTCAGGATTTTTGATTATCTTTGCCACATAAAACAGCCTATCATGAAGAATTTAGAACTGAAAACCTCAATCCTGGAATGCCAATTAGAGGAACTAAGCCGCGAGGAACAGCACCTTGTGGAGCAGGCCATCGAGGCTACGTCCCGCTCGTATGCCCCCTACTCGAAGTTCTGCGTCGGTGCGTGCGCACTGCTGAACAACGGTGTCGAGGTCATCGGCTGCAACCAGGAGAATGCTGCCTACCCTGCCGGACTCTGCGCCGAGCGTACGGCAATCTTTGCCGCCGGCGCACAATATCCCGACGTACCGGTGAAGACACTGGCCATTGCCGCACGTACGCCCAACGGCGAACTGCAGGACGAGCCGGTAACCCCCTGCGGTATGTGCCGCCAGGTGCTCATCGAGACCGAGACACGCTTCAGCCAGCAGGTGCGCATACTGCTCTACGGCCGCAGGTGCATCTACGTTGTCGACAGCATCAAGCAGCTGATGCCTCTGTCGTTCATTGAGTTTTAGCCGGGTAGCATCCTTTCCCCCAGGCTGTCGAGAGTGAGTCGAGGTGGAAGTCGTAGTCAAGATTCTCTTCGTCAATCTTCACGAAGTGTTTCTTGCCTTGTATGGTGTCCTTAGGCGTTTCCCACAGTATCTGCTTGAAGCTGACGGTATCATCGTCGACCGCGGGCGTGCGGAGCAGACAATTGCTGAACTTATAATTGAAGGCGTTGACGCTGTCGGTGCGCTCACCCATGATTTCGTCGTCCTCGTAACCCGTGATGATGCTGTTGGCACAGGTCAGCGTCAGCGGGGCATGGTCGGTAAACCGTAGGGCGGCACCCCTGTTGGCCGAGAAGGGATAGAACTGTGCCAGGGTGCAGTGGTCAACGTCGACGATGCCGCCATAGACGGCCAGACAGTCGTCGAGGGTATTGGTCAGCTGGCACTGGTAGAGCCCGATGTGGCTGTTATAGGCGACGACCCCTCCGCCACTGGCATTATGCACGACGCAGCGTGTCATCGTCAGCCGCTGGCTTTCGGCGTTGATGGCAGCCGAGTCCTCAAGCAGCACGGCGGTCATCGCATTCCGTATCTCGGTGTCGATAAGGGTATTGCCCTGCGAGGAGCGGGTGAAGACGAGTCCGCGCCACTGTCCGCTGACGCGGTCGTAGGGCAGGTAGTCGAACATGTGGTCGAGACGGTCGCCCCTCATCACGACGTTCTCGGCGTGCAGACTGCCGCCGACGTTTAGTCCGGCGCCGTCGTGGAAATAAAGCGTGGTGTTGCGCAGTGTCAGGACGGCTCCGCTGTCAACTTGTATGCCTTTGCCGTAGACGACAATGGGTTTGGCCGACTCTATCAGCGTGTCAGCCGTGACGTGAAGGTCGGTGACCGGGGTGGCGTCCCACGAATGGGCACTGAGCACGACGGTCTGTACGACGCCGCTCTCCAGCGTGAAGACGAGGGCATCCTCAACGGGCTGTGGGTCGAGGCGGTTGTTCTCGGGTGCTGTCAGCTCGACGAAGACGCGTAAGCTGTCACCCTTGCGTACCTCGAGGTCGCTGACCACGGAGCCCATCGTGTTGTCGAGATACGACCCGTCGACATTGGCACGGAAGCCCGTCTGGTTGCCGTTCTTGAGTCTGACTGACGTCAGGCGTATGCCGTCGCCTGAGTTGTTGAACACCCAGAAGGTGTAGGTGCTTGAGCCGACGGTAGAGAACACGGTGTCCATCGCCACGGTGTCGGCAGAGAAGGTCAGCCTGTTTCCGCGGTCGGCTGAGAAGCTATCGTTGTCAGAGCAGGCTGCCAGCAGACAGCCTAACAACAATAAAGGTAGGAGAATACGTTTCATCATATATCCTATTAACGTATTCCCCTACCCTTTTATTGTGCTGCTTGTTTATGCGTTAGGCAGTTCGAGCCACTTGACGTAGCAGAAGTCCTGACGGTGGGGCAGCAGTTCGTTCTTCGGATACATGCGCACGGCACTCTTGTAGATACCGGCCTGGCGCGGAGCCAGCGTAGCCTCGAAGGTGTAGTTGTTGCCGTCGTGGCCGACCATCTTCAGCGGCTCAATCGAGAAGATGTGGTCCTCGCCGTTCTCGTCGGTGTAGACGTTGACCTTCTCCAGACCCACGGCATCGTCGAGTCCCTGCTCGTTGATGACGTAGCGCAGGGTGTACTTCGTGCCGGTGAGCAGTCCGGCGGCGGGAACGTCCCACTCAGCCGAGACGACGCTGATGGCATCCCAGCGCTCGGCGACGGTCTCCTTCCAGAGGGCGATGTCCTTGGCCAGCTTAAAGTTGTCGGCCGCGATCTGCTTGAAGCGCTTAGCCTCCTTCTCGTAGAACTTCGAGTAGTAGTCGTCCAGCTGGCGCTTCATCGTGTAATGGGGCGCAATCTGGGCGATGGAGTTCTTCACCACCTTAATCCAGCCCTCGCTGATGCCGCGCTCGTCGCGTGCATAGTAGAGGGGAACGATCTCGTTCTCCAGCAGACCGTAGATGGTAGCGGCGTCGAGCTGGTCCTGGAAGCCCTGGTTCTGGTATGTGCGCTTCTCGGTGAGGGCCCATCCGGCACCCTCGCGGTAGCCCTCGAGCCACCATCCGTCCTTGACGCTGAGGTTGACCACACCGTTCATCTCGGCCTTCTCGCCGCTGGTGCCCGATGCCTCGAGGGGGCGTGTCGGCGTGTTCATCCAGATGTCGACACCCGATACGAGACGGCGTGCCAGCAGGAAGTCGTAGTCCTCGAGGAAGATGATCTTGCCCTGGAACTCCTCCATCTGCGAAATCTCGAAGATGCGCTTGATCAGGCCCTGGCCGGCACCGTCGGCGGGGTGAGCCTTACCGGCGAAGAGGAAGATGACGGGATGCTCGGGGTTATTAACGATGCGGCTCAGACGGTTCAGGTCGGTGAACAGCAGGTGGGCACGCTTATAGGTGGCAAAGCGGCGGCAGAAGCCGATGACCAGTGCGTTGGGGTTGAAGCGCTCCAGCAGCTTCACCACGCGCGAGGGGTCGTTCTGGTTCTTCAGCCAGGTGTCGCGGAACTGCACCTTGATGTAGTCGAAGAGCTTGTTCTTCAGGGCCATACGCGTAGCCCAGATCTCCTCGTCGGGGCAGTTGTAGATGGCGTGCCAGATGTCCTCGTTCGACTGGTCGCTCATGAACTTCTTGTCGAAGTACTTGCTGTAGAGCTGACGCCACTCGGCGGCTGCCCATGTGGGGAAGTGTACGCCGTTGGTGACGTAGCCCACGTGGTTCTCCTCGGGGTAGTAGCCGTTCCAGATGCCTGCAAACATCTTCTGCGACACCCATCCGTGGAGCTTCGACACACCGTTGACCTCCTGGCAGGTGTTGCAGGCGAAGGTCGACATGCAGAACTTCTCGCCCTTGTCGTCGGGGTTGGTACGTCCCATGCCGATGAACTCGTCCCAGCTGATGCCCAGCTTCTGGGGGTATCCGCCCAGATACTTGCCGAAGAGGCCCTCGTCGAAGTAGTCGTGGCCGGCGGGAACGGGCGTATGGACGGTATAGAGACCGCTGGCGCGCACCAGTTCGAGGGCCTGGTTGAACGACAGGCCCTCCTCAATGTAGTCGCACAGGCGCTGCAGGTTGCAGAGTGCGGCGTGGCCCTCGTTACAGTGGTAGATGTCCTTCTTGATGCCGAGCTTCTTGAGCAGCAGCATACCGCCGATACCGAGCAGAATCTCCTGCTTCAGGCGGTTCTCCCAGTCACCGCCGTAGAGCGAGTGCGTAATGGGCTTGTCGAATTCCGAGTTCATCTCGTTGTCGGTGTCGAGCAGATACAGCTTCACACGGCCGACGTTGACGCGCCAGACGTAGGCGTGAACCTGATAGTTGGTGTAGGGCACGTCGACCACCAGGGGGTTGCCGTCCTGGTCGAGCTGGCGCTCAATGGGCAGGCTCTGGAAGTTCTGCGACTCGTAGTTGGCAATCTGCTGTCCGTCCATCGACAGGCTCTGCGTGAAGTAGCCGAAGCGATAGAGGAAACCGACGGCACACATGTCGACGTTCGAGTCGGAGGCCTCCTTCACGTAGTCGCCGGCCAGCATGCCCAGACCGCCCGAGTAGATCTTCAGCGCCGAGTGCATGCCATACTCCATGCAGAAGTAGGCCACCGAGGGGCGCTTTGCGTCGGGCTTGACGTCCATATACTTGCGGAATGCGGCATAGACATCCTTGATGCGCTTCATCAGGGCCTTGTCCTTGACAATCTCCTCCTTGCGGTTCATACTCAGACGCTCCAGGAGCATCACGGGATTGTGCTTCACGTCGTGGTAGATAGCGGGATCAAGGTCGCGGAACAGGTCGCGCGCCTCGAAGTTCCACACCCACCAGAGGTTATGGGCAATCTCGTTCAGGCACTCGAGCTCTTTGGGAAGGCTCGACTTTACTGACATCTCCCGCCACAGGGGAGCATTGGTGTAATCAGCTTTGATTTTCATACTTAACGCGTTATAATGTTTATATTAATCCTTTTTCATTCTTGCCTCGGCCTTGCGCAGGGCAATGTCGTAGGCCTGGTCGTAATACTTGATGAACTCGCTCCAGAGCGCCTTCTTCGACAGTGCCCCGGCCTTCTTGCGCACGGCCTCCACCTGCTGGGCGGTCATGGCCGAGAAGTCGGCCACGGCGTCCTTGATGGCGTCGGCCACCTCAGAGTAGTTGTAGTCCGTGCGGTGAATGACCTTCACGCCGTCGGCCAGCTCGCCCACGTGACCGAAGACGCTGTTGGCCCAGAGTCCGAAGCCGGCCAGGTCGGTGGTGACGCAGGGCACGCGGAAGGCCACGGCCTCGAGCGGCGTATAGCCCCACGGCTCGTAGTACGAGGGGTAGATGCAGAGGTCGTTGCCCAGCACCAGGTCGTAGTAGGTCATGTTGACGATGCCGTCGTTGCCGTCGAGATAGCAGGGCAGGAAGATGACCTTCACGTGGTCCTCAGGCCGGTTGTGCATGTCGTAGTACTTCATCATGCCCAGCACCTGGTCGTGGCTCATGTTGTGCAGCCAGTGGGTTATCATGGGCACTTCGAGCGCACCCTCAGCCTTCCCGCCTGAGCTAAGCCGCTCCTGCAGGTCCTTGCGGGGCTCGCCCACCCAACCGGGAACCTCGATGAAGGCCACGACCTTCTTCTTCAGCTCCTTGTCGCGCAGCAGGCGGTTCATGGCCTCGACGAACACGTCGATACCCTTATTGCGGAACTCGTAACGTCCTGACGTCGAGACAATCAGCGTATCGTCGTCAAGTGTTTCTCCAAGCAGTGCATTGGCTACTTCGAGCAGACGCTTACGGGCTGCCTTGCGCTTCCGTGTGAAGGCGGCTCCCTTGGGAACGAAGCTGTCGTCGAAGCCGTTGGGCAGCACCACGTCGACGGGCTTGTCGAGCAGTTCCACACACTCGCGGGCCGTGATGTCGCTCACCGTCGTAAAGCAGTCAACGTGCAGTGCCGTCTGCTTCTCTATCGAGTGCTTCGACTGCATGTTCAGCTCCTGGGCCATCTGGTCGCCGTTGTAGGCAAAGAGGTAGTCGTAGAGCGGCTTCTGGTTGCCGGCTATCGAGCGCCCAATGCTCGTGGCGTGGGTGGTGAACACGGTGGCCACCGCGGGCAGCCGGTTGTTGATGTAGAGTGCCCCCAGGCCGCACATCCACTCGTTGGCGTGGTAGACCACCTTTTGCTTGGCACTGAGGTAGTGGTGGTAGAAGCTCTCCACCACCAGGGCGGCACCGTACGAGAACATCGAGGCCTCGTCGTAGTCGCCATAGGCGTGCAGCGAGTCTACCTGGTAGTGCTCCCACAGCCAGCCGTAAATCTCGTTCTTACGCTCAAACAGGGGTTCAAAGTCAACCAGAATGGCTATCGGCTCGCCAGGCACCGTCCAGCGCCCCGCCCTGACTTTCAGTCCTTGCTCCTTGGCCTCCCACTGCCAGTCGGCAAACAGCGACTTGTCCTCCTTGAAATAGGGACTCTCCTTCTCCTTCCAAAAGTCAGGCCCGACGAATATGATACGGTCCTGCATCCTGTCCTGTAACGTCTTTGCGCGCGACGAGAGGACGGTGTATATTCCACCCACCTTGTTACAAACCTCCCAGCTCGACTCAAAGATGTAGTCAGGCGATAAAAGCTTATCTATCATTAGTTACAATTATAAAACGGCTGCAAAGATACTTAAAAATTCTGAAAAGTCAGCATGTTTTCGCCTTATTTTTTTGGCTTTCAGTGATTTATTGATTTATATTTGCTAACTTTGCCCACGGAAAAAGAAACAGCAGAAATGAAAAAAACTTTACTCACACTCATCCTCGCCGCATCGGCGGCAACGGCCGGAGCACAAGCCACGGAAAAGGCTTTCAAGGGCTACCTCTACAACACGGAGTACGACGTCTACCTGAGAATTGATTTTTACAACGAGTCAATATCTGTGCCTGGCAACGAACTCTACGGACCACTGCCCGGATTTCTCGGTAAGAAGAACAACACCTTCTGCTGGCCCATCACCGCAGCCCGCCTCAGCGACGACAACACCGCCGAACTGAGCCTCATCAACGACTACGGCAGCGAGGACCTCACCGCCACGCTCACCCGCCAGAACGACACGCTCTACGTCCTGCGCCAGGAGAAGGGCAGCACGCTCAAGGTGCCCAAGAACGGAAAATGGCAGCGACTGCCAAAGTCACTGCCATTCGTTCGCCGCTGACCGCCCCTCAGTGCGGTTGACGGTTCTGCCGTCAGCACCCGCGCTTAAGGCTGCGGGTCAGGGTCGGCCTGCTCCGTGCCGTAGGTGGCAATCGGGTGACGCTCGTAGTACGTCTTCGTCTTGCCGTCAACCACCTTCGTCGTCGGAATGACGTAGTCGTTCATCTTGAACGTACACTGCTCCTTCAGCGAGCGGCTCGTCAGTTTCTCGTCGGCCCCACCGGCAGCCTCGGGACGGAAGTTCAGGTGGACGCCCACGATGTTCACCAGCGGGTCGTAGCCAACCACAGAGGTGGCACCCGTCGACTCGATCGAGGGGTAGAACGTGCCCAGGCCGTCGAGCTTCACGGGCACACCCTGGACGGTCAGCTCCTTCAGGCACGACACCATCTGCTGCAGCGTCAGCACCAGCTCCTCGTAGGTGATGCGCTTGCCGTGCTCCATCATGTGCTTGGCGAAGCCCTTCAGCGACAGCGTCTCGCGGTTGAACACTCGGCCGTAGTACTGGCCGTACGTCTTGCTGGCGGTGTTGCGGTTCTTGTACACGTCGACCAGCATTGCAATCTCATTTCTTGCCATAGTAGTAAATGTTTTTCATGGTATTAGAAATGCCGTGCGACCAACTGCACCGGGTGGCCGCTTCCCGCTCTAAATCACTCCTCTGAATGACGTTACAAAGGTACGAAAAATATCTGATACCACCAAATATTTCCGCAACTTTTTTCAAATTATTTTCCCCTGCGCCCCGCCTGGCTCCCGAATAAGATTTTCTGGAAAAGATTTGGCGGTTTCGATTTTTCTCTTTACCTTTGTCTCGGAATTTATTCACCAATTTAAAAGCTATACTATTATGAAGAAAACCATCTTGACACTTCTTGCAGCCTCAACGATGCTGCTCTCGGGCTGCTACACAGCGGGGCTCGGAACCACACCAACCACCAATTCGTCGGGCGACGTGCTGACCAGTGTGCTTGGCGCCGTGTTGAGCAACGTCCTGTTCGGCGGGTCATTATTCGACCAGTCGAGCATGCTGGGCAGCTGGAACTACAACGCCCCGAGTGCTGCCTTCACAACCCAGCAGGCCCTGACCAACGCCGGAGGCAATGCCACGGTGAACAACATGACCTCGTCGCTGGCAAGCAACTACAGCAACATGGGCATCAACCGCACGAACACCTCCTTCTCGTTCCTCGCCGGCAACAAGTTCTCGGCCAAGGTGAACGGCATCCCCTTCAACGGAACATACACCTACAACGCCCAGAACGGCGAAATCGCCCTCAAGACGGCCACTGAGACCATCAAGGGCAACGTCATCAAGACGCAGAACGGAATGGGCCTGATGTTCGACTCCAAGCAGATGGTCAACATTCTTCAGAAAGAGGGCAAGATCAGCAACACTGCCGCCGTCCAGGCCGTCAGCAAGCTCGCCAAGAGTGCCAACGGTGCCCGCGTAGGCTTTGAGCTTACGAAATAAGCAGGCGTCAAAAGTCACTCCCCTCCGCGCTTCTGAATCATCCTGACGTACTGGTCGAGACCGAAGATAGAGCCGGCCAGCAGGAACGACTGGGCGACGTAGTAGAGCAGTCCGGCGGCGACGTCGTCAATACTGACCACCTGATAGGCAACGAGTGCGATGCTGCTCACGACGAGCAGCATCGCACAGACATACTGTGATGTCTTAAACCGTGTGTTTTCCATAGTACCTTATATTATTTGTTTTTACCCTACAAAGGTACAAAAAATAATCGAGACGGCCAAATGATCTGGCAACTTATTTTCACCCATTTCAGAAAACTTTGCAGTCAGAAAAATCAAGAAGTTATCCAAAAAGGAAAACTTTTTCAGCGAAACATTTGGTCAAGTCGCCAAAAAGCAGTACTTTTGTGGGCGCGAACAGCAAACAGCAAACAGATACTACTCCCATAAACATTTTTTAGAGAGGAAATGACATACGATCACCATATAGATAAGACCGAAGAAGAACTTCGGGAACTACGTGAAGTTTACGATCAAGATAATGTTGACCGTTTTATTGACGGATTGGAAGCAGGACGGATTTCCAGCGAATCACAGGTCATCAATTTCACCAACAAGATACGTGAGAGTGATGGACTTACACGTTTGGAACTAAGCCGGCTGGAGGCCATAAAGGTAGGCTTTATAGAGGCATACGCTACTAACTTCAACAAGCGATTTAGCACTACCCACCTGTTGATGAACCGAATGCGCAGCGGCATCAGTAGGGGAATGAAGATGCTGGAGTCCTTCTGCGAGAAGAAAAGGAAGCGTAAAGGAAGTTCGACGAAGAAAAGGAAGGTTGTGCCCAGTTCCAAGATGGGTAAAGGCAACTATCGTCCTTCCCTTTATGGAATGAATTATTACAATGAGTCGGTAAAGATATTGTACGATGAAATTGTCAACTACATGAATGACTTGACAAAATGTATCGATCTATGCCTATACATGACAGACCAGGTAAAAGCCGTGAGGGCCGATCCCGCATGGGCTGAAGAGATATACGACAAATGCCACAAAGATACGGTCGTGAACCACCGTTCCGTAATTAAGCGTTTCATATCGCTTAACGTAGATATGGAGAACGGAATCATGGAAAGGATGAAGGAATGGGAACGCCAGAAGAAATCAATGAAAGAGCTAAAGGCCAAGCTGTATCATACGATGGACGAAAACGAATGGAACGACCTGTGCATCAGCGAGGAGGTAATGATAGCCCGGAGCCAGGGTGTCACAAACGAAGAGCGCGCCTTATGGAGGGATGATATGTCACAGATCATACGCGTAAGAACTGTGATTGACCACCTTGACGAATTGTTCCCTGAAGGGGCTAAATATGTAGACGGAAAGTTTCTTGCCCGGTTATACCAGTGGTGCAACATTGTGCCGAGTCATGGCTTGCGATATTGGTATGCTTATTTCTACAAACATTACATGATACACGGCAAGCTGAAACCACGAGGAGAGAACGCCATTAAAATGGCTAAGGGAAAGATAGCAAGTCTTGATTCCGATGTGGATAAAAAAGAAAAGGAGGAGTTCTCACAAAAGATGGAGGCGCTGCTTAAGAAATACCTTGTAGAACCCTCGGAGGAGACAAATGCACAGAGGGAAGTGGTCAACTTTTGACTTTTCACCTATACCTTACATACAGCATGGTCAGTCAGGAACAGGCTGACCTTTTATTTTTTTGACCATTTTAAAGCCATCGATGGTCAATTGTCAAAGCACTATTGACGATACTTACAGCATAATGGTCAATTATTGCCGGTATAGCATCCAAAATGCAAAAAGGAATAGCCAAACACAACCATTCCGCATGGCCAATACCAGTGTACAAATAGTCAACAAAGCCGTTTATGCTAAGTCAATAGACTCTTAGGTTACTATAAAAGAAATGCTTACCTTCGCACCAACTTCTTAGGCACGAAGCCGCGTGCCGATTATTGAAGGGGCGGCAAATCAGGCGAGACCGTCGGCAAGGTAAACCCGAGACCACTATATTTCCTAAACAAAAACAATTATGGGAAATAAAACAAGCAAGCCCTGTCCGCTGGGACAGGAGCTGGAAGCAAAGACCGGCGAGTTGGAGGCTCAGCAGAAGATGCGCGAAGGTCAGCTGGCCGGACTAACGCTCGACCGCATTGCGAGCGGCGTGGTGTCGAAAAAGGCCGAGATAGCCAATCTGGTGGCGGCCACGAAGGGCCGTTGTGCGAATGAACTGAGAGAGATTGTCGTCCGCGAGGTCATACGCTCTGCCGACGGGTTGCTGTGGTGCCGCGAGTATGAGGAAACGCAGAAGAGCAGGCAGCGCATGAGCGTCTACACAGGCAGCAACTGGACGACCGTCGAGCCACAGCAGTGGATGGACTTCATCGACCGCTGTGCCGAGCGATGCGGCATTGACGAGAGCGAGCTCATGAACCACAAATTCATGAATCTGCTGTACGAGGGTGTCGCCTTCAACCTGAAGGCCTATCGCCGCCGCATGGTGCCGGCAGGCGAGGTGTGGCTGAACGTGCGCAACGGCACGCTGGTGATCAGCAAGGACGGCAGCGTGAGACTCCGCAGCCACGACAAGGACGACCTGTTCACCTACACCCTGCCCTACCCCTACGACGAGCGTGCCGAGTGTCCGCTGTGGCACAGATTCCTCGACCGTGTACTGCCTGAAGCTGAGTCTCGCCAGGTACTGGGCGAGTTCATTGGCTATTGCATGATGAGCGATCACTTGCTGGAAAAGATGCTGCTGCTCTATGGCGAGGGTCTGAACGGCAAGTCGGTGACGCTGGAGGTCATCGAGTCCCTGCTGGGGTCGGTCAACGTGAGCTACCTCAGCCTGAGCGACCTGACCAACGACGAGGTGAAGCGTGCGGGCATCGAGGGCAAGATGCTTAACATCTCGCACGAAAGCGGCAAGGACGTCAACCCCAACGTGCTCAAGCAACTCACCTCGGGCGAGCCTGTGGTCGTCAAGCATCTGTACCACGACCCCTACGAGACCAGCGACTACGGCAAGCAGGTGGCAGCCTTCAACATTCTGCCGAGGGCCGAGAACACGTTCGGCTTCTTCCGCCGTCTCATCATCCTGCCCTATCAGGTGACCATTCCGCGCCAGGAGATTGACCCCCAGCTGGCCCTGAAGCTCAAGTCGGAGCTGTCGGGCATACTCAACTGGGTACTGAAGCTGCTGCCCGGACTGATGACGCGCGGCGAGTTCACCACGAGCGCCAGCTGCGAGAATGCCCTTGAGCGCTACCGTCTGCAGAGCGACAGCGTCAGACTGTTCATCAGCGAGATGTGTCAGCCGTCAGACTACATGACGGACGGTCAAGGTCTATTCAACGCCTACCGCAACTACTGCGCTGCGTCGTCGCTGCGCCCGATGGGCAAGACGCGCTTCTATGACCGACTTGAAAACTTGACCCACAGCCGTGAGAACAATGGCAACCAGGCACGCTTCAAACTTAAACTTACAGAGATATGAACAGCACTCAAGAACACTTCGACCTGGAGCGCCTCAAGGCCATCCCCATCACCGAGGTGGCCAGGCACCTGGGCGACACGCCGCACAAGAAAGGTGTCAGCCACGTCACCCTCTGCCCCTGGCATGACGACCACCGCCCGTCACTATCGCTCGTCGTTGGCACGGGCAGGAACTACTGCCACTGCTTCAGCTGCGGGCGTGGCGGGTCGGTCGTCGACTTCGTAATGCAGCACGAGCAGTGGTCGTTTCGTGAGGCCTGCCAGTGGCTGTCCCACGAGTTCGGCATCGTCAGCACACCCGTCGGCAGTTACGTACCACAACCGGTGACGAAGCCCAAGCCTAAGTCCGCCGAGCCGGTTTACACCTACATCCCGACTGAAATGGCCGACCGTCTGGTGTCAACCTCCAGCTCGCTGTGCAGCTGTCTGATGCGCCTGTATCAGCCCGAAGCCGTAGAGTGGCTGGCCGCGGAGTACCGATTAGGCTGCTACCCGATGAACGGTCTCGACGACTACACCGTCTTTCCGAACATCGACCTGCAAGGCCGGGTGTGCAATCTCAAGGTGCAGCACTACGATACCGATCCACACTCTGCCAGATTTGCCCACAGTGACCAGACGGCCTATTGGCTGGGCAGCATCTGGGTGCGCGAGGGACGGTTGCAGCCGGGGGCGCAGTTCAAGTCAACCTGCCTCTTTGGCGAACATCTGCTCGCGCGCTATCCAGACAGCGTAGTGGTACTGGTGGAGAGTCCCAAGAACGCCCTGTTCGGCACGCTGGCCTACCCGCAACTGACGTGGGTGGCCACGGGCAGCAAGTCAATGCTCAAGCGCGACGTGATGCAGCCACTGCGGGGGCGCGACGTCATCGTCATCCCCGACTGCGACGCCATCGACGAGTGGGCAGCCGCCGTCAGTTCGATGGCCGACCTGGCCAACTTCACTGTCAGCGACTTCTGCCGTCTGGAGGCACCGCCAGGACAGCCGAAGTTCGACATCGCTGACTACCTGCAGCAGCAACAGGCGCTGTTCTAAACATTTTTCTGACATTTTCAAAAGTCGGCTAAGAGCCGGAAACCCCGATATACAGGGCGTTTCCGGCGTTTTTAATTACATTTTGCCATGTTTTTGCGAAAAACTTCTATAACTTTTTAATTTTAAAACTTTTTTTCTGAGAAAAGTTATCAAAATGTAGTAAACAGTCTTATAACAGACTGACAGAAAACACTTTACGCTGATTCAAGACTCACCAAAAATGTAATTATTTTGTAGTTGCTGCCCAAGCCTAAGCTGTAGGCAGACTCGCCGCTACCCGGCGGGTAGAGCCCCTCTACCCGCCGGGTTCAGCCCCTCAACCTGGCGGGTAGCGGTCTTGTTCCGGTCAGACTTGACTTTCCTGGACTTGCGCGATTATGAGATTCTTCAATCCTTCAGACAGCCGATGGGGACGACATATACCCCATCTTGCCTTCGATAGGCATACTTGCCCACCCCTACAATAACCGCCATAAATGATGGAGCAGGCATTTTGTCTGTGTCTATCTTTCCTGCAAGTTCTATCAGGCTGGCCGCACCGGCATTGATGTGATCTTCGCCCCCAAGTTTCACCTCAAGCAGAGCATAGCTGCCATTACGCCGATGGAGCACTGTGTCACATTCAAGGCCGTTACTGTCTCTGTAATGATATAGCCCGCCATCCAACGCCTCAGCATATACTCGCAGGTCGCGCACGACCATATCCTCAAAGAAAAGTCCGAATGTGTCTAAATCATTCATCAGATCTTTCGGGCCAACTCCTAATGCGGCTATCCCGATACTCGGGTCAACAAAGTGTCGTGTGTCGCTGGTTCTGATAGCGGCTTTGCTTCGCAGGTTGGGATTCCATGCGGCAAGGTCTTCTATGACAAATAGTTTCTTCAGGGCTTTGATGTAGTCAGCGACGGTGTCTTCATCCAGCGAGCTTGCATCGTTTGCAAGCATATCTTTGCGGATGGTGGCGTATGATACCTGTTGGGCAATGTTTCTTGCGTATGAACGCAGGAGCAGCATTGCCCGTTCCGGACTTCTCTTCACTTTGTCCACGCGCAGTATGTCTCGCTTTGTTACTGAGTCAACATAGTCGAATGCCTGGTCAAGGGCTACTTCCTTGGAAATCAATGTCGCCCATGGCCATCCACCACGGCAGGTTAGGTAGGCGATGTCGTCAAGATTCAAGTCGCATTGTTGAACTTCGGGCGTTTTGCCATCGAACAGATCCTTCAGGCTGATCGTGCCTGACGATTCGCCCGACTCAAACAAGCTCATTGGGCGCATCATGATATGGGCGAATCGTCCTGTGCCGCTATGAATGGTCTCATCGGCATCAGGAAGTACAGATGATCCCGTAAGTATAAACTGTGAAGGTTCACCACGCTTGTCGACTTCACTGCGGATGGAGTCCCAGATGGGAGGTAATGCCTGCCATTCGTCAATCAAGCGAGGGGTCGTTCCTTCCAAAAGAGATTTAGGACTTATCTCAATCATTTGGGTGCTTTGTTTCAGCACTGATGCATCCCCCAGGTCAAGCACACTCTTTGCCAGTTGTTTTGCCGTTGTAGTCTTGCCGCACCATTTAGGCCCCTCAATGAGGACGGCCCCTTTTCCGAGAACCTTACGTTCGAGGAGTCTGTCTGCTATTCGTTGTTTATACTTTGCCATAACATTTCCGTTTTGGCCACAAAGGTACAGCTTTTATGTCAAACAAACAAGAAAATCTAAAACTTTTCGGTCGTTTGTAGCGCATTCGTTCGGTCGTTTGTGGCACATTTGTTCGGTCATTTGTAGAAAACTGATTCGGTTGTTTGTGAATATACAACTACGAATTTCACGAATCTTACGAATTGTTCCCGGGCTGACTGTTGACGCCGAATAGAAATTCGTGAGATTCGTGAAATTCGTAGTCGATTATGTCGATGCGACGGTGGCGGCGGGGGGGGCTACTTGCCCTGCTGCTGTTGCTGCTTGTTGTGCTTCCCGCGCTGGCCGTGCTGGCCGAAGCCGCGCATCTGGGCGTTCCAGCCGCGGAGCATCTGACGGTGGAAGCGGTCTTCGGCGCCGAGGACGTCGTAGAGCTTCGAGGCCGAGATGACGCTGAGGAACTTGTTGTGGTAGGTCTGCTGTATGCGCTTCAGCTCGAGGTCGTACTCGTCGCGCTGGCGTATGTTCTTCTCGCAGCCCTTCTCGTCGGCGGGCTTGCCCCATCCGAGCTGTCGCTGGCGGTCGTAGACGGTGCGCTGCTTGGCCTGCATCTCTTTGTAGATGGGGAAGAATTTAGCGGCCTCCTGTGGTGTGAGGCAGGCTTCCTTGGTGATGTACTGTTCGAGGTCGGCCTGGAATTTCTCAGGCGAGAACTTCTGTCCGTGCTGGCCGAAGCCCTGGGGCATTTGTCCGAAGCCCTGGGGGCGCTGTCCGAAGCCTTGTGCTGCTGCGGCGGTGGTCAGCATGAGTGCGAGCAGGATGGTAGTTAGTTTTTTCATGCTCTTGGGTGGATTTAGTATTCGCTTGCCAGACAGGCGTAGATGTCAAGGTTATCGGCCATCATGTAGTCGGCGACGTCTTCAACATAGGTGTCGGTAGTGGTGGTGGCAGCTACTGCTGCCGGCTGCTGCTGGCTCTCTCGGTCGTTGACGAAATAGAGGGTAGCTGTGAATATGGCGACCGCCATGCAGGCGGCGGCCATCATCCACGGCCTTAGTCTGACGAGCAGTCCCTGGCGTGGCTGCTTGGGCAGACTCTTCATCATTTCGGCAGCAAAGTTGTCGAAATATCCTTCGGGCACGCGGAAGTGGTTTTCCTGGCCCATTCGGCTTTTGATATAGAGTTCTTCGTTCATCATGTCTTTTTGACGGTATATTTGTGTGAAGGTTTAATCGTGTGACTTAAAAAAATCGGATATTTTCTTGACGGCGATGTGGTAGGACGCTTTCAGTGCGCCCTCGCTGGTGCCGAGCTGGCGCGAGATGTCGCTGTACTTCATGTCGTCGTAGTAGCGCAGCAGGAACACCGTGCGCTGCACTTCGGGCAGGCGTGCAATGGCTTGCTGCAGCTGTGCCTCGGTCTCGTCGCCGTCGAAGTATTCGTCGGCCATGAGTGTGTTGGCTATGGTGTTGTCGTCGTCGTCGGTGCTGACGGTGACGATGTTCTTCTGGTGCCGCAGGAAGTCGAGGCTCTCGTTGATGGCTATGCGCGAGAGCCAGGTCAGCAGCTTTGAGTCGCCGTGGAAGGAGCCTATGGCCTGCCAGGCCTTGATGAAGGTGTTCTGCAGCACGTCGTTGGCGTCGTCGTGGGTCAGTACGAACCGTCGTATCTGCCAGTAGAGTTTCTCGCTGTACTGGCGCACTACGGTCTCGAAGGCCCTACGCTGGGTCTTGGGGTTGGCCAGCTGTTCGACGAGTAGTCTGTCTTCTGTCATAGCATGTAGGGCTTTAGTGCTTCGCCGATGGCCTTGTCGTAGCCGTAGACGTCGGGGTAGTACATCATCTGGCCGTCAGGAGTCTGGAACATCGTGTAGTATGTAATAATAATAGGTACGCGCGGGTTGACGTCGATGCGCCTGACGAGGGTGGGCACCTTGGCGCCTGGGCGGAGCGAGTCGCGGTAGGCGCGGCCCTGGTCGCCCTCTGGCTCGAGGCCCATTGAGAGGCGCAGGCGGTCGACGAGCCACTCGTCGGCGTCGCGGTCCATCATGAAGCGTGCCAGGTCGAAGGGTCGCTGTACGCGCACGCAGCCGTGAGAGACGCCCCGGTTGTCGCGCCCGAAGGCTCCCGGGCTCGACGTGTCGTGGAGGAACACCGAGAAGTTGTTGGGGAATCGGAAGATGATGCGCCCCAGGGCGTTGCCTGCCCCACCCTGCTGGACGACGCGGTAGGCTCCGCTGCGCAGTCCTGACGACGACACCTGGCTGGCGCTGACTCGCTTGCCGCTCTTCCGGCTGACGATGTAGTAGCGGCGGCTGGCGAAGTAGCCCTCGCTGCCTGCGTGGCGTGCGATGTCGGCGCTGACGATGCTCAGGGGTATCGACCACTCGGGGTTGACGTCCATGTGGGTGATGCGGCTGGTCAGCAGCGGTGTCTTGGTGCGCACGGCGCCGCAGGCCACGCGCATGTCGATGACGGTGTCGGGGCTGACGGCCCAGAGGTGGTAGGCGGGGACGTTGACGACGACGTACTTCTCGCCGTCCTGGGGTGTCAGCTTGTTCTTCCAGCGGCAGCGCTCCATGTTGACCAGAATGCGGCGTTTCTGCGAGTCGGTGGCTGCGGCGAGCTTCTCGCGCAGGCGGTCGTAGAGCTGGCCGTGGCGGGCCACCTCGGCGAGGTAGAGGCCCAGGCTGTCGGGCGTGGCGCGGCTGAGTGCCCGGTGGGTGTAGTCGTCGTCGGGGTGGTATATGTCGACGTCGTAGAGGTGGTGGTACGACCTGACGCGGCCCGCCGTGTCGCGCGACTGTGCTGCGAAGTGGTTGAGCACGTAGCTGGGGTTGACGAACCCGAAGTGCTGGCCCGTGACGTAGCGCAGGTAGGCCTTCGTCAGGTTGTACTCCAGCCGGGCCGCCACGCTGTTGATGTCGTTGCGTTGGTCGAAGCTGAGTGTGCGTATGCGGTCGAGGTCGGCGCCGATCTGCCTGAGCCTGAAGACCTCGCCGTTGAACCCCATCTCGGGCAGTCGTGCCTTCAGCGTGGCGAGCAGTGTGTCGGCCCGGCTGTCAACGCCGGCGGCGTCGAGCCAGACGATGCTTCCCCGATGGCGGTAGTATTTCCTGATGCGTTGTGATGAGAGGTTGCTGTCGTTGTCGGCACGAGAAATATGCTCTAAATTCTCCCTGATGAGCTGAGGATTTAGAGCATATTCGTCGGCCCTCAAATCGCTGAAGGCTTCTAACGTGAGCTGACGCTTCAAGGGGGCAACCTTGTCGTCGCAGGCCACCACGGCGAGCATGGCTACGGCCAGGAGCACAAGGCGTGTCAGCGTACCTGAATCTTTCTTACCACCTTGCCGACTTTCAGAATGTAGCAACCTTTTGGAATGTTTAATTCTACACGCTGCGCGGCACCGTCAATCTTAACCTTCAGCAGCTGACGGCCCGTAAGCGAAACCACGATTAACTCCTTTCCTTGGGCTCCGGTGACGTAGGCCGTCTGGCCCTCGACGCTGACTTCCACCTGCTCATCGGCCTGCTCAACGGCGGCAAACTCGAGCTCGGAAGCCTGCGACTGCTGGGGCGCGAAGACCGTCAGTAGCCCTGTCAGTGAAATTATAAGTAGTCTTTTCGTCATATATGCATATATTTTATCCTGTGCAAATATACGGCTTTTCCGCGAAACCTCCAAATTTTTTTGCAGAAAAATGCAATATTTCCGCGTTTTAGACGTTAATGACGTCCAATTCGTTGCTCAGGCGCACGTTTTCGAACACTTCGCGGGCCTCACGGAGCAGCACCGTCTCGTCGTCGTAGCGCGAGCTGTAGTGGCCCAGCACGAGCTGGCCGACGCCGGCCTGGCGGGCCACCATTGCAGCCTGGCGGGCGGTTGAGTGGTTGTACTTCTGGGCCATCAGCAGGTTGTCCTCGCCGTAGGTGCTCTCGTGGTAGAGCGTGCTGACGCCCTCTATCTGGCGGTATAGCTCGGGCATGTAGCGCGTGTCGCTGCAGTAGGCGTAGCTGCGGGGCTTGTCGGCTGGGGTCACCAGCCGGCTGTTGGGCACGGTGGTGCCGTCGTCGAGTGTCCAGTCGGCGCCCTGCTTGATGTTCTGTATCTGCGACGAGGGAATGTTGTAGAAGTCTATCATGTCGCGCCTGATGTGGGGCAGCGACGGCTTCTCGCGGAACAGGAATCCACAGGTGGGCAGCCGGTGGCAGAGGGGAATGGTCTCGACGGTCAGCGAGCGGTCTTCGTAGATGGTGTCGCGGCGCGCGGCGTCGATGGGGTGGAACTCCACGTCGTAGCCCAGGTCGTGGCAGAAGAGGTCCATCTGTCGGCGCAGCATGTCGCCGAGCAGCTCGTTGGCATGGATGTGGAGCGTGGCCGTGCGCCCTAAGAGCCCGAAGGTTGAGATCATGCCTATCAGGCCGAAGCAGTGGTCGCCGTGCAGGTGTGAGATGAAGACGTGGCCGAGCTTCGTGAAGCGCACGCGGCAGCGGCGCAGCTGCATCTGCACGCCCTCGCCGCAGTCGACCATGAACAGCTTCTCGCGCACCTCGACAATCTGTGCCGAGGGATAGTGTCGCAGCGTGGGCAGCGCACTGCCGCAGCCCAGTATGTGTACTCTGAATGGCTCCACGACGCTACTTCCGGCTATACCCCACGAGGCCGTCTTCGCCGCGCAGCACGAGCGAGTCGGGGCCTATGGCTACGATTTCAAACTGGGCGTTGTCAGCAGCGCCGCCGGTGCCTATCACGAGCCGTCCGTTGTGCAGCCGCCATGTGCGCTGCTGCTTCGTCGCGGTGGTGTCGGTGATCTCGGCCTGTCCGTCGGCCTTCAGGTTGATGGCTGTCTTGTCGGCAGCCACCCACTGGCCCGTCATTGCCGTCAGGTTGACCACCTGGGCGGCGGTGTTCTCGTCGGTCAGGATGACGGCCATGCGGTCGCCGATCTGGTATCCGCCGAAGCACTGTCCGCGGTCGTTGGCGTCGATGATGCTCACCACCATCGTGTCGCCGTCGTCGGTAATCAGCTGCAGCGTGTTCATGGCCGAACCGTCGCCGCAGGTGCCGTAGAGCGTCGAGTCGGGGGCTTCGGCGGGGGCGATGGCGGAGGAGCCGCCCTCCACGCTGTCGGTGGCGGTGGTGTCGGCGGGGGCGTTGCCGCCGGTCTTGCTGTTACAGCCGCCGAGTAGTGCGGCCAGTGCCAGCATGGTAATAATCTGCTTGTTCTTCATTGCTCACTTCTCATTTCTCATTTTTCTTCGCTTCGTTCCAGAGCGCGTCCATCTCGTCGAGCGACATCTCGGTCAGCGGGCGACCGGCACGGATGCTGTGTGCCTCGATGTAGCCAAAGCGACGGATGAACTTCTGGTTGGTACGCTCCAGGGCGTTCTCGGGGTTCAGTTTGTAGAGCCGCGCGGCGTTGATGACCGAGAAGAGGAAGTCGCCCAGCTCGCTGGTCGACCGCTCGCGGTCGTCGCGGGCCAGTTCGGCCTCCAGCTCGGCCAGTTCCTCGTGGACCTTCGCCCAGACGTCCTCCTTCTTCTGCCAGTCGAAGCCCACGTTGCGGGCCTTGTCCTGTATGCGGTAGGCCTTGATGAGCGAGGGCAGCGACGTGGGCACGCCCGAGAGTACGGTGCGGTTGCCGTCCTTCTCGCGCAGCTTGATCTGCTCCCAGTTCTGCAGCACCTGCTCCGACGTCTTGGCGTCGGCAAACTCGCGCCCCTCGGTGTCCTCGCCGTAGGGCAGCGGCCTGGGGTTCTCGGCGCCCACCTGCGAGGGGTGGTAGATGTGTGGGTGGCGGAATATCAGCTTGTCGGCCTGCTGGTTGCAGACGTCGGCCATGTCGAAGTCGCCCGTCTCGGAGCCAATCTTGGCGTAGAACATCACGTGCATCAGCACGTCGCCCAGCTCCTTGCAGATGTTCTTCCGGTCGTCGCGCATCAGTGCGTCGCAGAGCTCGTAGACCTCCTCGATGGTGTTCGGCCGCAGGCTCTCGTTGGTCTGCTTCTTGTCCCACGGGCACTTCGCGCGGAGCTGGTCGAGCACGTCGAGCAGCCGGCCGAAAGCCTTCAGTTGTTCTTCTCGTGTATGCATTTTTCTTGCGTCGTTATTCTGTTTTTCACGCGCAAAGGTAAGCATTATTTTCCAAACGGCCAACTTTTTGGCAATTTCTTGTGGCGTTTTGGCAGAAAAGTTGTACCTTTGCACCCAATTTATAAATAGGTATATGGAAATAGCAAGCAAATACGACCCTAAAGAGGTCGAGTCGAAATGGTACCAGTACTGGCTGGACAACAAACTCTTCAGTAGCAAACCCGACGGGCGCGAACCCTACACCATCGTCATTCCGCCGCCAAACGTGACGGGCGTGCTCCACATGGGACACATGCTGAACAACACCATACAGGACATTCTCGTCAGGCGGGCCCGCATGGAGGGCAAGAACGCCTGCTGGGTGCCCGGCACCGACCACGCCTCGATTGCCACCGAGGCCAAGGTGGTCAAGAAGCTGGCCGAGCAGGGCATCAAGAAGCGCGACCTGACGCGCGACGAGTTCCTGAAGCACGCCTGGGACTGGACCCACGAGCACGGCGGAATCATCCTCAAGCAGCTGCGACGGCTGGGTGCATCGTGCGACTGGGACCGCACGGCCTTCACCATGGACGAGGTACGCTCCGAGAGCGTCAACAAGGTCTTCGTCGACCTCTACAACAAGGGGCTCATCTACCGCGGCCTGCGCATGGTGAACTGGGACCCGAAGGCGCTGACCGCCCTCTCGACCGAGGAAGTCATCTACCGCGAGGAGCAGAGCCACCTGTTCCACCTGAAATATTATGTGGATAATCTAGATAATCTAGAAAATCTAGAAGATCTAGAGGCAAGCGGCAACATCATCCACCGCGACGAGCGCGGCTACTACGCCGTCGTGGCCACCACCCGCCCCGAGACCATCATGGGCGACACGGCCATGTGTATCAACCCCAAAGACCCGAAGAACCAGTGGCTCAAGGGCCGCCGCGTCATCGTGCCGCTCGTCGGCCGCGTCATTCCCGTCATCGAGGACCGCTACGTCGACATCGAGTTCGGTACGGGCTGCCTCAAGGTGACACCCGCCCACGACACCAACGACTACATGCTCGGCAAGACCCACAACCTGGAGACCATCGACATCTTCAACCCCGACGGTACCATCTCGGACCAGAGCCCCATCTACGTCGGCATGGACCGCATGGACTGCCGCAAGCAGATAGCCAAGGACCTGCAGGAGGCCGGACTCATGGAGCGCATTGAGGACTACACCAACAAGGTGGGCTACTCGGAGCGCAACCCCGACACAGCCATCGAGCCGCGACTCTCGATGCAGTGGTTCCTCTCGATGAAGCACTTCGCCGACATCGCCCTGCCGCCCGTGATGAACGGCGAGCTGAAGTTCTACCCGCAGAAGTACGTCAACACCTATAAGAACTGGCTCGAGAACATTCAGGACTGGTGCATCAGCCGCCAGCTCTGGTGGGGTCACCGCATACCGGCCTACTACTATGGCGAGGGCGAGGGCGACTTTGTCGTCGCCGAGACCCGCGAGGAAGCCCTGAAACTGGCCCAGCAGAAGAATCCCGCAATAACGGATGCCGACCTGCGCCAGGACGAGGACGCCCTCGACACGTGGTTCTCGTCATGGCTCTGGCCCATCTCCCTTTTCGACGGCATACGCAACCCCGGCAACAAGGAGCTGAACTACTACTACCCCACCTCAGACCTGGTGACCGGCCCGGACATCATCTTCTTCTGGGTGGCACGCATGATCATGGCCGGCTACGAGTACGTGGGCAAGATGCCCTTCAAGAATGTCTACTTCACCGGTATCGTGCGCGACAAGCTCGGCCGCAAGATGTCGAAGTCGCTCGGCAACAGCCCCGACCCCATCGAGCTCATCGAGAAGTTCGGCGCCGACGGCGTGCGCATGGGCATGATGCTCTCGGCACCGGCCGGCAACGACATCCTCTTCGACGAGGCCCTCTGCGAGCAGGGACGTAACTTCAACAACAAGATATGGAACGCCTTCCGCCTCGTCAAGGGCTGGAGCGTTGCCGACACCGAGCAGTCAGAGGCTGGCAAGATTGCCACCCGCTGGTTTGAGGCCAAGCTGCGCCAGACGGCTGCCGAAGTCGACGACCTGTTCAAGAAATACCGCCTCTCTGAGGCCCTCATGGCCGTCTACAAGCTCTTCTGGGACGAGTTCTCCAGCTGGTACCTCGAGATGGTCAAGCCCGCCTATGTTGACGGCGTGGCTCAGCCCATCGACCGCCAGACCTACGACAAGACGCTCGAGTTCTTTGAGACACTGCTGAAGATGCTTCACCCCTTCATGCCCTTCATCACCGAGGAGCTGTGGCAGCACATCTACGACCGCCAGGCCGGCGAAAGGCAACGGGTAGGCGACGGAACGTCGGGAATGAGCATCATGCGCGAAAAGCTGGAACTGCCCGCCCCCACCGCCGAGGACGAACAGCTGACCGCCGCCGTCGAGCAGGTGAAGCTTGTGGTATCGGGCGTGCGCACCGTGCGCTCGTCGAAGAACATTGCCGCCAAGGAGCAGCTCAGCCTGCAGGCCGTCGGCAAGAACGCCTACGCCGACTTCGAACCCGTCATCCTGAAGATGGCTAACCTGAGCGACATCAGCGTGGTCAATGAGAAGGACGCCACGGCATCGGCCTTCATGGTGGGCACCGACGAGTTTGCCGTTCCCTTAGGCAGTCTCATCGACGTCGAGGCCGAGATTCAGAAGCTCGAGGCTCAGCTGCAGCACACCGAGGGTTTCCTGGCCGGTGTGATGAAGAAGCTCTCCAACGAGCGTTTCGTTCAGAACGCCCCCGAGGCCGTCGTGGCTATGGAGCGCAAGAAGCAGAGCGACGCCGAGGAGAAGATAGCCGCCCTGAAGGAGTCGATTGCCGCCCTCCGCGGGGCCAGCAATTAAAGGCAGATAAATAATTTAAGGAGTTTAGGAGTTTGGGAGTTTAGGAGTTTAGACATTAGTTTATGCCTGCGTGAACGGTATAAAAGTAATGTCTAAACTCCTAAACTCCCAAACTCCTAAACTCCTAAATTACTAAATTACTAAACTCCTTAAATTTGTATAATTCGTGAAATTCGTAGTCATAAAACCTACTCGTGCTTGCTCGGAGTAAGTTCGTCGCGTACGTCTGGTGAACTGATGAAGTAGTTGTTGCGCAGCATCTCGTCGACCGTGACGTCAGGATGCTGCCGCATGTAGTGACCGACGTTACGCGTATAGAGCGTGTTGAAGAAAGCCTTGTCCATCGCCTTGTTCACCACCCACTGCACCTTGCCCATGTGCATGTCGCGCTCGAGCTGCGTCGGTTCGTGGTCGCCCGGCAGGGGGTATAGACTCAGCAGGAAGAAGCCGATGCAGTCAGGCACGATGTTCTCGCGCGTCATCACCCGCCGCTGCCTCTCGCTGTAGCCGAAGTCCTCGCGCAGGTAGAGCGGGTAGTCCTTGCCGAGATACTTGTCGAGCGAGATGCCGAGCGTGCCGTGGCCCACGATGACGCTCTGGTCGAGCGAACCTATTTGGGCATAGACCTGGGGAATCTCCAGACCGGGAATCATCTCGCTGAGCCGGCCGAAGGCGTCGGTCAGCTCACGGTCGATATCGTCCATGTTGGCATACTGCTGCTCGGCCGACGCGATGAGCGTCTGTAGCACCGAGTCCTGGAAGAAGCCCAGGAACTTGACGCTAATCTCGGGGTCGTTCACCTGGCCTATCCTCAGCACGTCCTCTATCAGCGTGCGCGTCTGCTGGGGGTAGACGGTGTTCATCTGCTGCAGGGCCGCATAGTCGCCCGTCTTCAGGTAAAGGCTTTCGATTCGGTCGTAACGCTCTACGGTCACCCGCGTCTCTTGCTTGTCGTCTGAAGAACTCAGACGCCACTGACAGCCGAAACAGACGAGCATCACCGACAAAAGTAATATGTAAACGCTACGCATCAAATCCTTAATTCAGTGAAATTTGCTTAAATCCGACTGCAAAATTACTAAATAATATTTTAAAATCCAAATTTTAACCTAAAAAAGATAAAAATAAATTGAAAATGATTACTTTTGCCGTCTACTAAACAGTCAAAAAGAACATGAAACGAAACATTTCACTGGCCATAATGGCCGCAGTCTGCACAGCGACAATGGCTCAGCAGACTATAACCGTCAGCGTGAGCAACCCGATGAAGACCGCCCGCAAGGACCAGCCCGTGGTCATTCCCTTAGCACAGTACGGCGACGTTCGCTCGGCGCTTGTCACCACCGCCGGAGGTGAGACGCCCTGCCAGCTCGACGACCTCGACCAGGACGAGCGCTACGACGAGCTCTGCTTCCTCGCCGACCTGAACGCCGGCGAGAGCAGGCAGTACAGCGTGACCCTCTACAACGAGGGCGAGCCGCGCCCCTACCCTGCCCGCGTCTACACCGAAATGCTGATGCGCAACGACAAGGTGAAGGAGAAGAACCGCCACAACAACTACATCGAGAGCATCACGGCACGAGGCGACTGTGCCAACTCCTACAACCTGCAGCACCACCACGGCGTAGACTTCGAGAGCGAGCTCAACGGCATACGCATCTACTTCGACAAGCGCCAGACCATCGACCTCTACGGAAAGTTCAAGAAACGGCTGGAACTGAAAGAGACTCAGTTCTATACCAGCGCCGAGCAGAAGACGCAGGGCTACGGCGACGACGTGCTCTGGGTGGGCAACACCTTCGGGCTGGGAGCCTTCCGGGGCTGGGACGGCCACGAACCGACCATGATTGACCCCGTGCGCTCGCGCACGCAGCGCATCATCAGCTACGGTCCGCTGCGCACCATCGTCGAGGTCATCGACCGCGGCTGGACGGCACCCCACCCAACGCCCAACGCCCAACGCCCAACACCCATCACCATGACCCTGCGCTACACCCAGTATGCCGGCCATCGCGACACCGACGTCGACGTCAGCTTCGACCGCGACGTCAGCGACTACCGCTTCTCGACGGGCATCATCAACGTCAAGGGCAGCCAGGAGTTCACCGACAAGAAGGGCCTGCGCGCCTGCTGGGGCACCGACTACCCATCGACCGACACCGTGAAGTGGAAGCGCGAGACCGTTGGCCTGGCCATCTGCATACCCCAGCGCCACATTGCCAGCGAGGAGCCCGCCAACAAGGACAACTACGCCTACGTCGTGAAGACCGAGGGCAGCCACATGAGCTATAAGATCAGCTACACCTCGGCCAACGAGGAGTTCGGCTACCACTCAGCCCGCGAGTGGTTCGACTACCTGAAGGCCTGGAAGCGCGAGCTTGAGCAACCGATAAAGGTGGAGACCCGTTGAGTCTCCACCTTTTTTTTATTATAGCCGGCAGTCAGGGGGCAGCACGGCCTAACGGATGAACAGCAGCTCGCGGTACTTCGGCAGCGGCCAGAGGGCGTCGTCGACAATCAGCTCCAGCTTGTCTATCTGGTAGCGGATTTCGTCGAGCTTCGGCTCAACGCTGTCGTGGTAGACGATGGCCTTCTCGTGCTCGTCGCTGATCTTATTGGCCTGCTTACGCGCACTGACCAGGTCGTCGACACCCTTCTCGATGGCACTGGTGCGCTCGGCAATCTCCTCGATGAGCTTCAGGTTGCGGGCCGACAGCTTGTCGGCCTTCTCCTCGCTGAACACCTCGGCCATGTTCTCGACGTTCTTCAGCAGCTCCGTCTGGTAGCGGGTGGCCACGGGGATGATGTGGTTCATCGACAGGTCGCCAAGCACGCGCGCCTCAATCTGGATTTTCTTCGTGTAGGTCTCCCACTTCACCTCGTTGCGGGCCTCCAGCTCCTTGCGCGTCATCACGCCCAGGCTCTCGAACAACTGGATGCTCTCTGCGTCGAGGTAGCGCTCGAAGATACGTGGGCACGACTTCTCGACATCGAGTCCGCGCTTCTCGGCCTCGACGACCCACTCGTCCGAGTAGCCGTTGCCGTCGAAGCGGATGGGCTTGCAGGTCTTGATGTCGTCGCGCAGCACGGCGATGATAGCATGCATGACGGGACTGTGCTCCGTGCCGACCAACTGCTGCTCGAACTCGGGGATGCGGGCATCGACGCGCTTCTTGAAGTCGGCCAGCGCCTCGGCGACGGCAGCGTTGAGGGCTATCATGGCCGAGGCACAGTTGGCCTCGCTGCCCACGGCGCGGAACTCGAAGCGGTTGCCCGTGAAGGCGAAGGGACTGGTGCGGTTGCGGTCGGTATTGTCGATGAACAGTTCGGGTATCTCGGGAATGTCCATCTTCATACCCTGCTTACCGGCCATGGCCAGGATGTCCTGTACGTCGGCCTTCTCGATATGGTCGAGCAGTTCGCTCACCTGCTTGCCCAGGAATGAGGAGATGATGGCGGGTGGAGCCTCGTTGGCACCGAGACGGTGGGCATTGGTGGCACTCATGATCGAGGCTTTCAGCAGCCCGTTGTGGCGATATACGCCCATCAGCGTCTCGACGATAAACGTGGCGAAGCGCAGGTTCTGCTCGGCCGTCTTGCCAGGGGCATGCAGCAGCACGCCGTTGTCGGTCGACAGGCTCCAGTTGTTGTGCTTGCCGCTGCCGTTGATGCCGGCAAAGGGCTTCTCGTGGAGCAATACGCGAAAACCGTGCTTGCGGGCCACGCGCTTCATCAGCGACATGAGCAGCATGTTGTGGTCGACGGCCAGGTTGGTCTCCTCGAAGATGGGCGCCAGCTCAAACTGGTTGGGGGCCACCTCGTTGTGGCGCGTCTTGCAGGGAATGCCCAGTTCGAGGGCCACAATCTCGAGCTCGCGCATGAAGGCGGCTACGCGCTCGGGGATGGCGCCGAAGTAGTGGTCGTCCATCTGCTGGTTCTTGGCCGAGTCGTGGCCCATCAGCGTACGCCCGGTGAGCAGCAGGTCGGGGCGCGCGGCGTAGAGCCCCTCGTCGACGAGGAAGTACTCCTGCTCCCAGCCCAAGTTCGACGTCACCTTCTTCACGCTCGGGTCGAAGTAGTGGCACACCTCTGTGGCGGCTACGTTCACCGCGTGCAGGGCGCGCAGCAGCGGTGCCTTGTAGTCGAGGGCCTCGCCGCTATAGCTTATAAATACGGTGGGGATGCAGAGCGTATCGTCGATGATGAACACGGGGCTCGTGGGGTCCCAGGCCGAGTAGCCGCGGGCCTCGAACGTCGAGCGTATGCCGCCGCTGGGGAAGCTCGAGGCGTCGGGCTCCTGCTGCACCAGCAGCTTGCCGGTGAACTCCTCCACCATGCCGCCCTTGCCGTCGTGCTCGATAAACGAGTCGTGCTTCTCGGCGGTGCCCTCCGTCAGCGGCTGGAACCAGTGGGTATAGTGGGTCACGCCGTTCTCCGTGGCCCACTGTTTCATGCCCGCAGCCACGGCGTCGGCGATGTCGCGATCGAGCCATGCGCCGTTGTCAATGACGTCGAGCATCTTCTCATACACATCCTTCGGCAGATACTTGTACATCTTCTCGCGGTTGAAGACCTTCTGTCCGAAATACTTGGCGGGACGCTCCGCCGGTGCTTTTACGTCGAGCGGCTTCTTCCTGAAAGCCTCGCCGACAACCTGAAATCTTAATGTTTCCATAATCTTTACTGTTTAGTTTTTACTGTATTTACTTACACTTTTACCTTAATTCCGTTGCAAAGGTAATCATAATGCAAGCAAACAAGCAACAAATCCTTGCAGTTTGTTTGTTAAAACTGCAATAAAGTATCATTTTGTAAACTCCAGCGCGGATTGTCTTGTCAGAATAATATCAGATTGCACGCGAAACGCCGCAATTACTTACAAATTGTCAGATGTCGGATTTCTGTCGCCGTCAGCCGGAAAAAGGTGACACGATGCAGCGGGTGACGGCGCGTCAGTAGCAGATGAAGACCGACGCCGTGGGCCGCAGCGTCAAGGTGAACAGGCGGTCAGCATTGCTGCGGAGCCGGCGGATGCGGCCGGCGGCATTGTTGCGGTAGTCTCGTGTCGGATTCTGCCACAGCCGCTTGACAGACTTCAGCCCCTCCACCGGCTGCGCCCATAAGCGCGCCGTGAAACCCAGAGCAAGGACGATGAACAGCGATAGATGTTTCATACCAATTCAGCAATCTCTGGGCAAAATTACACATAATCAGCCGAAAAGCCGTCATCCCGCCCAGAAATTAAATAGATTTTAACGGGAGACGACCGTCTGTTGAGAAGTCAAGAATAATCCGTCACATCCGTCACCAGTGTGTAAGCGCCACGTTATCAATCGCTTACGGGGTGACGGATGTTTAGCTACTTTTTTCCTGCCCACTGCGCGATGCGGCGCAGGGCCTCATCGGTCTGCTCATGACTGCCGAAGGCGGTGAAGCGGACGTACCCCTCGCCCGAGGGACCGAAGCCAACGCCCGGGGTGCAGACGACATTGGCGCCGTAGAGCAGGGCCTCGAAGAACTGCCACGACGACGAGCCGTCGGGCGTGCGCATCCAGACGTAGGGGGCGTTCTCGCCGCCGTAGCACTCGAAGCCGAGGCTGCGCAAGATGGTGAGCATACGGGCGGCATTCTGCATATAGTAGTCGATGGTCGCCTGCACCTGCTGCTTGCCCTCGGGCGAGTAGATGGCCTCGGCAGCACGCTGGGAGATGTAACTGGTGCCGTTGAACTTGGTACACTGTCGGCGCAGCCAGAGTTGGTTGAGCGGGATGCGCTCGCCCTCGAAGGTGGCCACGCTGACCTCCTTCGGGACGATGGTATAGCCGCAGCGGACGCCCGTGAATCCGGCGGTCTTGGAGAACGAGCGGAACTCGACGGCGCACTTGCGGGCACCGCGTATCTCGTAGATGCTGTGCGGTATCTCCGGGTCGCGGATGTAGGCCTGATAGGCGGCGTCGAAGAGGATGAGGGCGTCGTTCTTCAGCGCGTAGTTCACCCACTTGCGCAGTTCCTGCTTGGTGACGACCGTGCCCGTGGGGTTGTTGGGATAGCAGAGGTAGATGACGTCCACGGGACGGCCCTTGGGGAGTTCGGGGATAAAGCCGTTCTCGGCGGTAGTGGGCATATAGCGCACGTTGGTCCAGCGCCCGTCGCGGTAGGTGCCGCAGCGGCCTATCATCACGTTTGAGTCGATATAGACGGGATAGATGGGGTCGGTGACGCCGATGAAGTTGTCCCAGTGGAGCAGCTCCTGGAAGTTGCCGGTGTCGGACTTCGCACCGTCGTTGATGAATATCTCGTCGATGTCGAGGCGGACGCCGCGCGGCAGGAAGTCGTTCTTCAGGATAGCCTCGCGCAGGAAGTCGTAGCCCTGCTCGGGACCGTAGCCGCGGAAGCCGTCGGCGGTGGCCATCTCGTCGACGGCCTTGTGCATGGCCTCGACGACGGCGGGACAGAGCGGCTGGGTGACGTCGCCGATG
>CAMOKH010000062.1 GCA_946617675.1 uncultured Prevotellaceae bacterium
AAGAAAGCATGCCATATTAAGCTGCATAGGGATATGGAGGCAAGTTGGCACGGCTGTCGCCCATAGATAGGCACAGGTTAAATGATGGTCTCGCCGCAAGATGCCTCTTCTCCTCATCCCCCGATGGGCGTTCACAGTGCAGGGCGACGGAGTCCATAGCGACAAGACGGAATGCGTATGGCGTGAAAGTATCATTCTTACTTAAAGACATTCTTAAAGTATTTCCTCGTAGCATGAATGGCTGTTGTCATTCCTGAAAGTTATGCGCAGAACAACCAACCCATAGAAATCATCCATATCAACCCAGTAGACATACTGCCTATCATTTGACAGGTAGAAGTATGAGACAAACAGTGCTACGAACACATAGAACACCTCAGAGTAGCAGAAGCGACCAGAATCAGAGATATGATGTGGGAGTACGGTGCTGGTAATTATAGCGCTGAAGAATACAAACAACTTATGAGTAGGCTCAATACTGGTATGACGCTAGAACACCCACTATGATATGATAACTATGAAATCATATGATGATGAATAATCTCATCCTCCCCAAGCGAACACGCACACACTGAATGGAGTTTATTTGATACATTAATTAAACACTCAAACTTAAAAGTTGTCGACCCTAGAGATTGAGAACGATATGATGCTTTAATAGAATTTATCAATAACAACCCAAACAGTATCAATATTTTCTGAAATTCAAGTTACTGAATTGCCACCAACAAAAGTGACTATGATTTATGATTAAATAAACAAAGTGTTAAGGATTTGTGTAATCTAAACAATTTTATTATATTTGCTGCATGAACAAATATTGAAACAGAAGAATGATACTTAAGGAACAAAATATACAACTGAGAGTATGAAGCTGATGAGCATGGCTGGTATTCTTTAGCATCAATGGCTAATTCTGATAAGAACACCCAACCAAATTCCCACTTATTAGTAACTATCGCAACAAGCAAAAAGTGAGATATCAATCAAAGTAATGAAATATGTGAAAGTAGCAAATACCCCCTGTGATTTAAAAATAATATATTATTTTCTGGGCGTGCTTTCCCCCGTCATACCACTGAGTGATGAGGAAGAATTGAAGCAGAATGAAGCATTAACGGGTGAAAATATGCCACATCACATACAAATTATGTGAATGTAGCTATTGCAAGCCTGTGCTTCCAGATGAAGGCTGATGTGGCTGATGTAGACGAGCTGTTAGAAATGATCAGGTCTACCGCCCTCACTGACTATATCAGATTTGACTTGAATGGAGACGGAGACACAAATGATATTATTGACGGTCAGCCAGAAACCCAACCACTCCAACTGATGAATCCCGCAGGATTCTTCCAGAAATATCTCATGCCTACATCTCTACCCACAAAATTCAGCACCAATGAAACCACTCCCCTCGAGAAGGGATACTATCATGGTGTAGTCTACCAAATCCCTGGTGCTGAGGTAAACATCAATGGTCAGTGGATTCCTTTTACAGACGACAACAAGGAACTCATCTTCTCTCAAAATCCTATGAATCTCGAATGGAGACTCAACGGCACAGTGCTCAATAGTTACGGCTACAAGCCTGGCGATACTATCAATGGTCAGATGATCGCAGTGGATGACCAGTGGAACGGCCTCAACATCACAAAGGACTTCTCGGTTAAGATAGAAGACGCATCAGGCATTAATACCGTCACTGAGCCCGTTGTTCCCGCCGAGTGGTACACCGTAGATGGCATCCGCCTCAAGGCAAAGCCTACCACGCCCGGTGTCTATATAGAGAACGGTCAGAAGGTCATCATTAAGTAAATCGCCTACAACCTGCTTCTTGGCGATGTCGTATTCTGCCTCGCAATGATGGCCCAATGACAGTCTGCGTCATAAACGTTCCATCCAGTGAGAAAGGAAAACATCGTTTAGGGAGTAAATCGTTCCCTCGAGTGTAACATTGTCGTTAAGGAGTCCTTTCTCACACAGAGCTTCTGCGAGACGACGTGATGCGGAGGGCGTACCAATCTTATGGTCTTTGAGAAAGGCTGAGGCTGTAATCTGCTGAACACTTCCTTCCTTGGCTACTGCGATAAGATAGCTCCATTGTTTGTCTGTCAGCATCTGGCGATACTGGAGATAGACGGCCTCACCTTGTTTCATCAATTCTTCGCAGGCAATTTTCACATCATCGATGGTGATGGATTCACTGTCATTGGCATATACGGTATGACACAACTGTTGGGTATAATAGGTATGGCGGCGAGTCCAATCCAAGATGAATTGCAATGCCTCATCGGTAATACTGCGCTGTCGCTCATTGAACAGACGACGAATAAAAGTCGAGTAGGACTCTTTGGATATTTTGTCGAGTGACACGAAGGTCGTACTATTGTAGAACGGCTTCTTTTCGTTGGCAAATATGTCAGCCATCATGTGCTTCTTGCTGCCGCAGAAAATGAAACACAGATTGTGGGTCTGCTGGATATAGGTTCGAAGCAAGGCTTCCATGTTTTGTTCTGGGTAGTCACGGATTTGCTGGAATTCATCGATGGCAATTACTATCTTTTCGTTTTGTCTGTCGAGAAAGTCGAAAAGTCCCTTCAGCGTAAATTCCTTTTCATGGGCTGTCTGATAGGCTATTTGCAACTGAGGCTCCCCTGTGATAGTGTCAAACGAGAGTTGCGGACGGAGTGATTTAATGAACGTCAGGAGTTTTTCGCCCACCGATGTCTTAGACGGAAATCGCTTCATGGTGGCTTCTGCCATCAGTTTGATAAAGTCGTCAATGTTGCGTGAAGCAAAAATATCGAAGTAGATCGTATGGATGTCTGGCCTTACATCGTGCAGTTCATCAAATAGACGAAGCACAAGTCCGGTTTTTCCCACACGCCGCTGTGAGATGAGTGTCATGTCGGTACCATTGATGCAGTTTCGGAGCATCAACTGCAGTTCTTCCTCACGATCGCAGAACAGCTCTTTTGATTCATACGACTTGATGATAAACGGATTTTCCATACCTTTATATATTATACAGTTCCCAAATCTGCTGCAAAGATAACAAAAAATATTGATTACACAAAATGTGTAACACAAAATGTGTAATCAGCTGGCAAATTGGCAGTCCTCATGACCGTCTTTTCCATTCTGTAGATAGGCACAGGGTAACAGTACCAGGACGAAAAACCTGCACTTCCTGCACTGACCGCTGAATGTCAGCGGGTTACGCTGCCGGAAGTGCCGATTTTCCTGCACTGGCCGGCCGATTTTCCTGCACTGACCTCTGCCGGAGAGGGGGCGGCGGGCGGCATTCTGCTCTTTATTCACGGTCGATGAACGTTTTTTCATGGCCGGAAAAACAGTTTTTCAAGGCTTGAAAATCCGGCAGTCAAGGCTTGAAGAAAGGCTGACTGCTTTCCTAAAATATGTTAACAACGCGCTCCTGACAAGCTATGCCAGTGCAGGAAAGATGGGCTGTTCAGTGCAGGAAAAACGGTGCTTCCAGCAGCGTAACCCGCTGAAGCTCAGTGGTCAGTGCAGGAAGTGCAGGTTTTACGACAACAAAATAAGGTTGATATCTGGCGAATCCACTTTCTTGCGAATGACAAAGCGATAGTGGTAATCATTAACATACAGCACTCTTGGCAACTATCCTATGAGTAGCTTTTTTACAACATATAGCAGATGCTGAATTGCCAACCACCGATACGAGCTTTGTCAATCTCCCGGGCATAGGGATTGCCTCTGTTAATCCAGATGTCGGCAGTCTTGCCGTAACACCAAAGGTAACCGACAGACATTTGCAGATGGTCAGCCAGCGCAACGCCTAATCCGGCGTTAATGGCCACCGTCACGTCGGCAGGCACATACGTACCGTAGTCTAACCGAATCTCCTTGCCTACATTAAAGCCCACCTGCGGTCCGGCGTAGGCATAGAAGCCCCACATCTCATTCAAGTCCACGTCATAACGCAGATTGACAGGAACAGCTATCTGCTGGTGTCTGACAAGGGTAGGATGCTCTCCCTTGGGAATAAGTTCAAGCGACTTGTGTTTTGCATTACGCTGTTCATAAAGGACGGCTACATCAAGACCTAAGCCATCGAGTGGAAGACTCAGCCTGGCTGTTGGGCCGAAAAAGAAGCCTGGGCGACTAAGCACTTCCACCTGATCATCATCCTTATCAAGGTAAAGGCTGTTGATGCTCAGCCCGCCTTTTATGCCAAAAGCCACTTGGGCGTTAGCCGACGAGACATCGGATAACGCCACACCAACCAATAAGATAATCAGGTGGAGGGATTTCTTAAAAACATGTGCCTTACTGTTCATTTCTTTTGTAATACTATAGCTCCCTCTCCAGACAATGTGGAATGGAATAACACCAATTCCAATATCTCAGGGTTTTCATGATTATTTCTAATCGTGAAGAGAAAAAAGGTGTCATCAACATACATTGTTCCAGATGACAACGCATCTTTTTCGGTTCTTTCATCCAATTGCAAAGAGTAATGGTAACTCCCTGTTGAAGGAAAAAAATCAGGAAACATTCCATAGACTTCTAACGTGCCATCACTATAAAAAATGTATCTTTCTGACGAAGAATCATCAGCAGTTTTAACAAACGCCCATGTGCCATGCAATTCTGATGGTACATTTCTACCATCATCATCACTACTGCAACTGTTTAAAGCTGCTAACAAAAAGAGCATGACACAAAGAGGGTGAAATATTATCTTTCCCATACATTTACTTTTTCATTTTACTTCTATAGTTCTAACGGCGAAGACCTTCTAATCTCGCACTTTTCTTTGTTAATAATTGTTATTTCGGTGCAAGGGGGAGTAGCCACCAGTAAAGAATATGGTAACAGTAGAGGGCCGAATCAATCATGCCAGAAGCTTACGGCACTGTCGGCATTACGGTCGGCCAGCGAGTCGAGCAGCACGAGCTTCGGATGATAGGTGTAAGGGCCGCACTGCACAATGAGCAGCACCGCCACCACGGGCATCAGGAATAGTCTGATAAAGCTTTTCACGGTTGCAAAGTTAAGCAAAATTTCCGAGAGGCGTAAAAGTAAAGTAAAAAAATCCGCCTAAATGTTTCGTTTTTCCAAATCTTTTCGTATATTTGCAGGCGAATTGCAAAATCATAATTACTTATGTTAGAAACAAGAAGCATTACAGATATGTATATGGTGGCATTGGCATCGTTAAGCAACAGTGACAAACTTGACCTTATAGCCAAATTGTCAAATTCAATGCGTACCAATGCTGACAAGAAACGGTTGCGCCCCAATCTCCGCACTTGCTTCAAAGGCGATTGGAGTAACATCGAGGCTAACAGCCTGAGGAATCACGATTACTACGGAAGAATTGTTGAAAAACGGTAAAACTATGAAACAATATTTGCTTGACACAGATATCTGCATCGAGATTATCAAGAACAACGAATTAGTTCTTGACAAAGTGGAGACCGTTGGCGAAGAAAATTGTTTCGTAACAGATATTTCACATCCAATCTAAAGCACTTCGACCATATCCCAGGCATCAAGATTGAAGATTGGGCACAGAAATCAAAACACGAGAGGTAACGACAATTATTTAAACTCCAATATCAATCATTAAAAACAAAAGTTTATGGCTTACACAGAGACAACAACTACTGGTTACGGAACCCGCGTGGGCAACTCGTTCAAGAGTATCGGCTCAGGGTTCATTATGTTCTGCCTGGCCACGGCACTGCTGTGGTGGAACGAAGGACGCGCCGTGAAGACCGACAAGATGCTGAACGAGGCTGAGAAGGTCTGTATCGACATGGAGAACCCCAACAAGATGGACCCGGCTATGGAGGGCGAACTGGTATGCGCCTCGGCCCTGGCTACGACCGAGGACGTGCTGACCGACGACAAGTTCGGCTTCAGCGAGACGGCCATCGGACTGCAGCGCCGCGTGGAATACTACCAGTGGGTGGAGCACGAGCAGACCAAGAAGGAAGACAAGCTCGGCGGCAAAGAGGTGACGACGACCACCTACACCTACTCGCTGGAGTGGACGTGGGCACCGGTGAACAGTTCGCAGTTCAAGGACCCCGCCTACCAGACGCGCAACTTCGTGCTGGCTCAGGTGGAGAACGGCGAGCAGTGGGCCGAGAACGTGAAGTTCGGTGCCTACAAGCTGCCCGAGTCGCTGTTCCACTCGATGTCGAGCCGCGAGGCCGTGGTGCTCGACCTCAACAAGGACCTGCTGGCTCAGTACGACAAGGCCAGCCGCGACATCGACCTGCGCATCAACGGCAAGGCTGTGAACTCTAACACTAACCCTAACGCTAACACGCAGGCCGTGCCCGACTCGGTGAAGACGGTCATCGGCGACAGCATTCCGCAGGAGAACAAGGTAGATCTGGACTACGTTCACCAGCAGGGCAACGTGCTCTACATCGGCCGCACGCCGGCCGCTCCGCAGGTGGGCGACGTCCGCGTGACGTTCGAGAAGGTGGTGCCGGCCAAGGTGACCATCATTGCCAAGGTGAAGGGCGACACGTTCACCAAGTTCAAGGCTAAGAACGGCAAGACGTTCCAGACGCTCGTCATGGGTGTCCAGGACTCGGCCGAGATCTTTGAGTCAGAGCACGCCGCCAACAACACGTGGCTCTGGATTCTCCGCATCGTCGGCATCATGCTCGTCATTGCCGGTCTGAAGGGCATCTTCGGCTTCCTGGAGACCATCCTCAAGGTGGTGCCGTTCATTGCCAACATCTTCGGCTGGGGCGTCGGCGTGGTCTGCACGGTGGTGGGCGTCGTCTGGTCGCTCATCGTCATCGCACTGGCCTGGCTCTTCTACCGTCCGCTGCTGGGCATCGGTCTGCTGGCACTGGCCGGATTCCTCATCTGGGTATTCGCCTTCAAGGGCAAGGACAAGCTGAAGGAGATGGCCGCCAGGCGTCGTCCTGGGGTACAGGCCCAGCCCATTGAACCTGCACAGTAATCTTAAAAAAGATATGAACATCAGACAAACCATAATCGTCCTGCTGGTGGCTTTTAGCTGCCAGCAGGCTTTTGCCCAGGCTGGCACGTGGAAGCGCGGCAACCACACCTACACGCAGAAAGGCACGCTGACCGCCGACCGCTACGATCGCCAGGCCACGGGGACGGTGACGTTCACGAACGTGCCGTCGGACTACAAGGAGTTCGAGGCCCTGTACAAGGAGTTCCTCGGCAAGACGCCCCACGGCACCGCCGCCCTGATGGTGATGGCGATGGAGATGTACGGCCGCAACCCGCAGGAGGGCGAGCGCTGCCTGCGCCTCATCAACTACCCGACGAACGTCGGCTCGGTGCTGCCCCGCCTGAAGGACAAGCTGCAGGCCAAGGCCGGCGACACCTACGGCCAGCGCTACCTGCCCGCCGCCGTGCTGAAAGGGGCCACGCCGCAGAACGGCTATGCCCCCACCCTGCCCTACACCGTCGAGATGAAGGCCAGCGTGAACAAGCACCAGGAGCTGCAGATCTCGGGCGACGGCACGGTGGTCTACGTCTACGTCATGGGCAAGGGCTGGGACACCGAACAGCGCTCGGTGGAACTGATTCGCGAGCCTGATAGTCAGCTCTACAAAGTATTCAACTGCCCGGCCCTCTACACCGGCTGCAAGCGCATCCGCGGCACGTGGGGCGGACTAAAGTGACGATATGAAAATGAAACAAATACTACTCTGCGCGGTCAGCCTGCTCGTCAGTCTGACTGCGAATGCTACTGATATGCTCTCAAACTCGGACGTCAACGCCCGCTGGCGCACGACGGCCATCAGCGTCAAAGGCGGCGGACAGTCGCCAAGCGTCGTGACGCTGCTCAAGGCCTTCCACCAGGCACTGCCCACGTGGGTGGTTGGCGAGGTTCTCAGTCAGAACGACCTCCCCGCCAAAGGTACCAAGCGCAGCGGCTCGGCCCTGACACTGAAGAGCGACGAGGAAGACGAGCTGACCATCATCATCGACCCCGCCAACGGCTACGCCGAATACACGGCACTGACCGACGTCGACCAGATGACGTGCTGCATGTGGCGCCGCACCAACGGCCACCGCATCTTCGCCGTCAGCCTCTACGAGCAGCACGACCCCGTGCAACACCTGCTCTGCTGGTACGACTACGACCCGCAGACCGAGACGATGAAGGCCGAGCTGAGCCCGGTAGACCAGTACAAGAAGCCCTTCAGCGACCTGGAGATAGGCTGGACCCTGCCCCGCCGCGGCACCGACTTCGTCATCCACGAATACTACTCGTTCCCCGACGAGGCCAACGTTGACCTGGTGTACAGCTGGGACGGCATGGAGCACCACTTCGCAAAGACGCTCATCGGCGACTTCGAATACCAGTACTTCGTCGACAGCGACTGGCAGCGGGCCAGCGAGCAGGACTTCACCGAGATGGCCATCGTCGACCTCGACGGCAGTCCCGTGCTCTGCATGAAGGACGCCGACGACAACTGGCTGATGTTCGGCGAGTTCAAGGGCCGGATGCAGACGATAGGCGTCACCGACGAGATGCACCGTCTGCAGGGCATCTTCCACGTACAGCCCGAGGCCGACGCACCCTGGACGGCAAAGGACCTGGTGGCCCTGACCCGCGACATGATGCACATCTGCTATTACGTCGTGTGCCGAGACGGCAGAATCAGCTACTTCGTCACCGACGAGCCCCAGACCGACGACGAAGACGTCATCAGCGGCTATACGCCCACGATTACCGGCTACGGCGCCAAGGACGAGAGCATACACATCATCCATGCCAGCAAGGCCGGCAAGCTGAAGATAGAGCCACAGTGGCGCAAGTTTGAGTTTAGGAAATGAAGAAACTGTTCATCGCCGCAGTGGCAACCCTGACATGGACCGCCTGTGGCAACAAGACCAACAGCGCGCCGGCTGACGCGGACTCCGCACAGACGTCCGTAGTGGCCGACACACTGAACACCGTCGAGGCCGTCGTCAGCCAGGTGGACTCCGTCTACACCTACTGGAACCAGATGCGCGAGCACTACAGCGCCGACATGCCCACGCTCGACGAGCGCTTCGGCACCCGCGAATGGCGGAAGGCGATCAGTGAATTAGAGACCGTACAGAAAGACTGTGAGTGCGGCGGATACTTCGACTTCGGCGACGAGGGACCGCTCGACCCCTGGACCTACGACTGCTACGAGGGGGCCGTCAGTGCCGACAGCGTCAATGCCCGGCTGCTGCCCGACGGCACGGCTGAGGTGCGCTTCCTCGTCAAGGATGCCGTCACGACGGAGGGCCGCCCCATGCGCTGGCTCATGCGCATTGAGGACGGCCAGTGGCGCGTGGCTAACATCTACTTCGACAACGACGGCGGCATCGACCTGCTGGAGGGCATGAAGGACTACACCCAGGAGTACCAGTGGAGCAAGTCGTTCGACATCACGAAGTATCTCGATGACTTCCGCCAGCTGGCCTCACCATTCTACGAGACGCCGGCCGACGACATCCACTTCGACCGCTACGCCCTCGTCGACGTCGACCGCGACGGCACACCCGAAGTCTATGTCGAGGCGGTCGAGCAGGTCATCAAGGTGGTCTACTCCATCATCGGCAGCAAGCCCGTCGTGCTGACCAACTCATGGGCTGCCACCGACATCAACTTCTTTGAGCACGGCGTCGGCGCACAGGGCAGCTGCGGCACGGGCTGCATGACCTCCAACTGCACCATCGTCGAGAAGAGCCTGCCGAAGGTCAGCTTCCGCTGCATCGAGTCGTTCGACATGGAGGGCAACCCCGAGGAGTCGATCAACAAGATTGACGGCAAGGACGCCACGCCCGAGCAAATCAAGAAGCTGTTCGACGAGCTGGGCGAGAACCGCCACTACATTCCCACCTGGCACCCCATTGACCAGGAAGAGGAGGGCCACGAGGAGGCTACGCCCCCTGCCACCGACTAAAACAACTATGCAGAATAAGATGAAGAAACTTATGCTTATGGCCATCTGCGCGATGGCGATGACAACCGGCTGCAAGCAGCAGGGACAGAAGGCCCCCGCCGAAGCGGCCACCGACAGCACATCAGCAGAGCCGACGGCCAAGGCCGACGCCGCCCCTGCCAAGCCACTCACCCCGGAACAGATTGCCAACGCATGGAAGGAAAGCCCCGTCAAGGTGAAGGGCGGCGGCCAGCGGCCCGACATCGTGACGCTCTGCAAGGCCTTCAACCAGGCCTGGCCCAGCGACGTCATGCAACTGCTGTTAGACGAGGCCAAGGACCCGAAGTTCACACAACTGACCGACGAGAACACGGGCGGCGGCATTGAGTGCGACCGTAATAACGGCTACGCCAGCGTCGTGGCCGGCGACAGCGACCTGGACTGCATGGAGGCCGCCGTCTGGCAACGCAAGAACGGCCACCGCCTGTTTATGGTCAACCTGGTGACGCCCAAGCCCGACTACCGCAACCTGCCCGAGAAGCAGGCCCTCTGCGTCTACGACTACGACCCGAAGACCGAGACGATGACCCCCGAGGAGAACGTCGTCAGCCAGTTCAAGCCGCAGAAAGACGGCGTCAGCCTGATGTACCGCCTGCCCAAGAACGGCACGGAACTGAGCATCGGCGAGGGCACCACGCAGCCCAACACCCGCTGGCACTTCTTCGAGTGGGACGGCATGAAGTTCGCCGAGACCATTTCGTACACCGAGGAGGAGCTGGATGAGAAGATCATCGGGGCGTGGATGTGCAAGGACAAGGACGAGCCGCTGCTGACCTTCGTCATTGCCGACAGCGAGATCAACGGCCCAGAGGTCGAGGACTGCAGCATCTACGGCAGCACCGAATACGAAGCCTACGCCAGCACGTGGGACGGCTACCTGACGATAAGCGATAGTGGCGACATAGAAGAGCAGACGGCCCCGGCCATCAACTGCCGCTTCCGACTGACACCCCAGGGCGAACTGACGGGCACCTACTACCTGCGCCAGAACGGCGGCAAGGAGCTGAGGGGCACGATGACCATGAAACACGGCAACCCCGCCTGGTAATATCTGGTAAGAGTCATGCTGAAACTACTTCTCAAACTGTGGGCCACCCAGAAGCGGCGCGACTTCAAGTGGGGCCGCTTCCTCGGCGAGGTCTATTTCTTTACGCTGTTCATGTTGGTCAGCTGCGCCATCACCTACATCATCTACGAGGAGACGGGGGCGGCTGAAGGCATGGAGGCTGTCATACCGTTCATTGCCGCAGGAATCATCGTGCCCGACTTCATCAACAAGCTGCTGATGAAGCACGACGAGACGGTGATGGACCACTACCTGAAGAGCAAGCCCATACCCGAACGGGCGTGGAACCGATTCCTGCTCACGACCAACCTGTTCTCGTTCTGGAACTGGACCGTGCCCGTCCTGCTGCTGCCCTACTGCGTGCTGACGCTGCCCTGGGCGCTGGTCGTGCCGGCCTTCCTGCTGCTGCTCAGCGTGTCGATGGTGGGCGGCGTGGCTATCACGGCCTTCTGCAGGGCCAAGGGCTGGACCAACAAGTGGCCGGTGCTGGTGGCGATGCTCGTCTGGCAGATTATTGCCTTCATGTACTCGCTGACCTCCATCTTCATGCCGTGGGGCATCCACGTGGCTGTTTTCCTGCTGCTCTGTGCCGGAGCCGTCGCCGTGTTCTACAACTACCTCTGCGAGCTGCGCCGCTACGACGAGTCGAAGGCGCGGACCGACCGCCTGTTCCTCGGTGCCTCGTCGCTCTTCTCGATGGAGTACATCAGCGTGCTGCGCTCCAAGCGGCTGCGCGTGGCGACGCTCATCCTGCCGCTGGTGTTCGTGTTCAACAGCTATACCCAGCAGGTCAACGGGCTGAACGTCTTCTTCTACATGATGCTGATGTTCGCCATCTTCTCGCCGTCGATGATGCTGGGCCAGTGGGTGTTCGGCATCGAGGGCAACTACTTCGACGGTCTGTGGACGAAGCCCGTCAGCATCCGCGAAATCCTGGGCAACAAGTTCCGCTTCTACGCCCTGCTCAACATCATCCCCACGCTGATGGTGGCACCGCTCATCTGGATGGCCGGGCTGTCGCCGTGGCTGCTGTTGGCCACGTGGCTGTTCACGGCTGGCTTTGCCAACCTGTCGCTGATGCCCACGGCCCTCATCTCGTCGCGCATCGAACTGTTCCAGTCGGCCTTCTTCAACTATCAGGGGGCCTCGCTCTCGGTCAACCTCTACGGCTTTGTGGTCATCATCCCCATTGCCCTCTACTGCCTCTTCACGTGGCTGCTGTCGCCTGAGACCTGCGCCATCGTGCTTGCCTTGACGGGCATCGTCGGCTTCGCCCTCTATCCCGTCATCATCGGCTGGCTGTCACGCGCCTACGAGCGCCGCCGCCACACATGTTTCGAACGTTACAGAGAATAATATGGAAATCAAGATAGAAAACCTTGTCAAGCAGTACGGCAAGCAGACCGTACTCGACATTCCCGAGCTGACCATCGGCTCAGGACAGCTCGTCGGACTGGTCGGCAACAACGGCGCCGGCAAGACCACGCTGATGCGCCTCATGCTCGACCTCATCGAGGCCACCGCCGGAGAGGTCACGATGGGCGGCCACGCCGTCAGCCAGGACACGGCCTGGAAGCAGACCACCGGCTCGTTCATCGACGGCCGCTTCCTCATCGACTTCTACACGCCCGAGGAGTACTTCGGCTTCATTGCCCGGGCCTACAACCTGCCCAAGGCGACGCTCGACGAGCGGCTCAGCCAGTACCAGCCGCTCATGCACGGCGAGATACTCGGCACGAAGAAATACCTGCGCCAGTTCTCGGAGGGCAACCGCCAGAAGACGGGCATCATCGGCGCCATGATGATCAACCCCCAGGTGCTCATCCTCGACGAGCCGTTCAACTACCTCGACCCGTCGTCGCAGATGACGGTGGCCCGGCTCATCAGCCAGATGAACCGCGAGCTGGGCACCACGGTCATCATCTCGAGCCACAACCTGAGCTTCGTCTCTGAAATCTCCACCCGCATCCTGCTCCTGGAGAAAGGCCGCATCATCAAGGACCTGAGCAACCACGACGGCAGCGCCACCAAGGAACTGGAAGACTACTTCAACACAGCGGAATAAAACGATGACTATTATGAAACGACTGACACTTATCCTCGCCGAATGTCTGACAACCATGTTGGGCGTACATGCGCAGGCCGTGCAGAAAGAAATCATCGTCGGCAGCCCCCGTGAGTTTATCGACGCCATAGGCAGCAACCGCATCGTTGTCATCAAGGACAACACAGAACTGAACCTGACGGACATCCTGGACAACCAGGAGCTGTTCCGGCGAATGGGCTACCTGTGGACAGACGACTACTACACCGAACGTGAGGGCAGCAAGGAACTGAAGGTCAGCTGCGAGCGCTTCGACGGCCGGCAGTTCGAGCTTGTCAACGTGCATAACCTGACTATCCGGGGCGGCAAGAACTGCAAGCTCATTGTCAGGCCGCGCTACGCCAATGTGCTGAACTTCTACAAGTGCCAGAACATCCGCTTGGAGCGGCTCACCATTGGCCATACCGAGGAGGGCTACTGCGAGGGCGGTGTCATCTATGCCGAAAACAGCGAGAACATCAGCATTGCCA
>CAMOKH010000063.1 GCA_946617675.1 uncultured Prevotellaceae bacterium
AGCGCTGGAGTCGAAGATTGCCGAATAAGCCATGCAGCTCTACGATCAACTGTTGCTCTTCCCGCTGTTCCAGGGCATGAGTCGCGACGATCTGGCACAGGTGGCCGGACAGACGAAGTTCGGCTTCGTGAAGTGCAGTGCCGGCGAGACGGTCGTCAGCGAGGATGCCCCTTCCACCCAGCTCTATTTCCTGCTGTCAGGCCAGCTGCGTGTCGAGACCCGCTCCGACGACCACGCCTACAGCGTCGTCGAGCAGTTGCAGGCCCCCAGCATGCTGCAGCCCGAGACCATCTTCGGCTATAACCAGCGCTACACCCACACCTTCGCCGCCGCCGCCGACAGCAGCTTCATCACCATCAGCAAGGACGAGGTGCTGCGCCTGAGCGACCAGTTCCTCGTGTTCCGTCTGAATCTGCTCAACCTCTACGCCACCCAGTCGCAGAAGCTGCTGGCGCAGCCCTGGCACCGCTTCCCCGCTTCGTTGACAGAGCGCATCGTCCGCTTCCTCAGCCGTCGTTGTCTCTATCCTGCCGGTCCCAAGACCTTCTATATCCTGATGACCCGCCTGGCCGCCGAGGTCGGCGACAGCCGGCTCGACGTCAGCCGTGCCCTGAACCAGCTGCAGCGCGACGGTCTCGTCATCCTGCGCCGCGGCCGTATCGAGGTGCCCCACATGGAGCGGCTGCTGATGTAGCATACCTTTTAGGACACCAGACTCCCAAAAAGAAGGAGAGGGCGTATCTGCTACGTCCTCCCCTTCATATAAAATGACCTCAATCACCAGGACATCTTGCCCGACGGTGCGTCCCAGTCGTCTTCGTCCTGGAAGCTGGGCTCCCGGTAGGGTGATTCATTGAAGCTGCGCGACAGGTTAGGGTCTTCAGAACCTACCTCACCATCTTTGATAGGTGTAGTAATCTGGGTCGCTTGTAGCAAACTGCCCAACTCCATTGCTTGTATCTCTATAACGGGTGTCTTATACTCCTTTTTCATAATCCTTCAGATTTTGTTCTTATTGCCTATAACTCTATTTCACAACGATCTTTTTGCCATTCTTGATGTACAGTCCCTTCTGCGGAGCATCTACCTGCTGACCGTTGAGGTTGTAGTAACGGCTGTCGTCAGTCGTCACGCGTTTGCTGTCTGAAATGCCGGTCGTGGTGGTATCGTCATCCTCGAACTTGACGGAGAGAGCTCTTGCCTCTCCTCCTCCTTCGGGAATCGTGTAATCCTTCAAGCGCAGGTAGGCCTTTCCTTTCTCTACTTTGCGCTTGCCGCTGTCATCTACGTTGAAACGATAGAAGCCAGCTTCTCCGTTCTTCACGCTCATCACGAAGTTGGTGTAGGTGTAATCCTCGCTTTCACCGTCTTCCGTCACTGTGATGGTGGTCGTAGGTGCAATATACTTGTCAACGGTGCATCCTACCAGCATCTGCTCGTAATAGCTGCAGGCATACTTGATGGGCACGGTAGCCGTAGCAGCACTGCCGTTGGTGCTGTAGAGCACCAAGCCTGTTCCTTTCGGCACTTCATAGACACGTGTCAGCGTCAGGGTGTTATAGCCGTCGAAGCCCGAGACGATATACGCCTTTACATTGTCAATGTCAGTGAAGTTGAGGTCGTAGTTGCTGCAGAAGGTGGCCATGCCGTAAGTACCTACGTTGACTGTAACCTCAGTCGGAGGAATACCAAACGACAAGTACTTGGCAGGCGTATAGGTGTACTCCCATTCGCCTTCGTCGGGATTATCGGGGTCTTCCACCCATTCTTGTTCTTCTACGCCATAGACATCATATAAGAGCCGTGCACCCTCCAAGTCTGATTCCAGCAGTTCATAGCGCATCCAATTGCCGGTTTCCTCATCTTCATAGCCGAGATTATCCATGTACATGGGGCTAAAACCGCTGATAGCCTCTTGGTCGCCTCGCATCTCCAATGTCATGCCCTTGCCAAGGGTCAGGTTGCAGTTGGCGGGATTATCATAATCATTAGGGTCGAAGCCCTTGAAGCGAATGCCGTAGTCGCTGCCATTGATGTCGGCCGTGAAGTTCTCCATGTGGACTGACGACTCGACAAGGTAGATGCCACTCTCTCCGTCTTCAACGGTGAGCGACGCTCCCTCTTCAAGTCCGACGATGCTGATGTTGCCGCCGCCCCAGTAGTCCGCCGACTGCATGGTACCCATCGAGATGGCGGCACTTCCGTCGGTCGTCTTGATAGTGTTCTTGCCGCGCAATTCAATGACGAAGCGGTCGTGGCTGTTCACCTCGATGGCGGGACCATTATTGCTGGTGAGGGTGGCGTTATTGAGAATCAGCACCGGGTAACGCGTGGAGTGTGCCGGAGTGTCGCCGCCTTCAGGGTCGTCCGGCCCCAGTCGCCGGCTTCCTGCCGGCTCGTCTGTTTCCTCATCTTCACGCCATTCGAAGCCGATGGAGCCATCGCCAGTGATGTCGTCAATCTCTTCTTCAATGGCTATGCCGCCAATGCTGACATCGACCATCTCGGTGTCTTGGGGTATAAACTTGACATACTTGATATAGCCGTGGCGGTCGGGCGACAGACTGGCGCCATAGATGTAGGCATAAGCCTCGGCATCAGCGTCAAGGGCATAGTCGTATGCGACCTCGCGGTCTTCGGTTCCTGAAATCAGCAGCGGAGCGTTGCCTTGCACGCAGATGCCCATCTTGGCATTGTCAGAGTCTGTGAAGCCCCTGACCTTGATGGTTCCCGGCCCTTTCACCTTGAAGCAGATGAAGCCACCGAGTGTAGTTCCAGGCTGTTCGTTGTGAACAGAGGCATTGGTGCCGCCATCGTCATAATACAAGCCATAGTTGGGTGACAGGAAAGCTGGGGTGCAACTCAGTTGCAGGCAGTCGTAGGGTAGGAAATCGTTGAAGCAGTCGCTCGACCATCGGTCATTTCCTGACTGCCAGTAGGCTGACACGTAGAAAATTCCGTCCATCATGTGTGGCATATCCCACATGTTGTTCTCCATGTAGAGTCGAGCATTGGGCGACCATGTCGTCAACTTGGTCAAAGCCACACAGGTGTTATACTGGTTCTGATTCGTCTGATTCTCGGCCAGCTTCGGCTCACCACGACGGGTTATAACCGTCTGCACACTCAATGGCGTAGTTACTGGGTATTCGTCGTCACCAGTGAATGTAGCCGTAAGTGTTGTTGGCCCTTCAGCCGTTCCTAACGTGATGGTTCCGTCTTCGTCAATGGCTGCGACATCGGGGCTGGAGCTACCATAGGTCACTGCAAGTCCGAAAGGATTCTTCAGCTCGGGAGCCTCATATTCCCCGCTGATGTCAACAATGGTTTGTTCTGTACTCCACTTCAAACCTAACGTTGCCGGGTCGAAGAGTGCCACATGGCTGCCTCCGTTCCAGTAGTTAGAGATAAGCCATGACCTAAAGGCGGATGTGGAAGGATAGCGTTCGGCACCGTTCTTGCCGTATGCCTTGTCATATATCTCTTGGCAGACATACAGATAAGTACTCGTCTCGTTATTACCGCTATAGGCGAAATAGTTATTTGCCTGTGTCTCGTACCAATCGATGTCGCTGGCCGAGGTGTGCATCATATATACGCCATCCACCTTGTGCGTTCCGTAATAATCTCGATAGAAGATATCAGCACGGGCTACATCGGGATGGCCAATCTGGCGCACAGTGGCCGGGATAATCAGATTTCCCTTCAACTCACTCAGATACCTGAAAGCCTGCACGCCGATATGGGTGATGGTGGAGGGAATCTTCAGATTGGTGATATGGGTATAATAGTTTGAGGCATATTCGCCAAAAGCCCCGGCGCCGATGACCGTGACGGTATAGGTCTTCCCCGACTGGTCGGTCACGGTCTCAGGAAATACCAGCTTGACATCGTCGGTGAGTGCATTCTTGATGACGGCATTGGACCCCGACTTCAAGATGTCGCCAGCCGAATAACCCGTAGACGGGGGACAATAGAGTGCGGCAGTGGGGTTCTGCTCATCCGTGCTTGTCACCGTGAAGCACAAGGCCAATGACCCCACGCTGTTGCCTTCGCCATTCGTCATGGCCAGCTGATGCATGAAGATAGCCCCCTCGGTACTATCGTAGGCGACAAATATGTTTGCGTCGTTGTTGTATTTCTGTTGTAGCACGGTTCCTGATGCCCAGCCATTGGCCAACATGGAGATGGTGGCCTGGGATACGTAGAGCTTGGTACCGGTATTGATAGCCAGAGCATTAGTAGCCCGGATGATTGGCCGCAAAACACTGGGAAGGAAGTAGTATGCCTCTATACCGTTGCAATAATCGAATGCCTCAGCCTGTATATCAGGGCTTGACAAAAATCTTACTGACTTAATGTGGGTGGAGGCACGGAAGGCGCCTTGCTCTATCAGCGTGACGCTCGAGGGAATGACGAGCTCGCCTTCCAAGCCTGAACCAGCAAAGGCTAAGGATCCAAACGACTTGAGCCCATCAGGAAATACTACGCTTTTCAACTTTGCGCAGGCATAGAAGCCTGACTTGTCAATGCGCAACAAGCCCGTACCAAAGGTTACCGACTCAAGGTTTGAGCAGCCTTCGAAGGCACTCTCGTTGACGTGGGTGACATTATTGCCAATCGTCACCGACGTAAGCCTCGTGTTACCCTTGAAGGCCTCCTTTCCAATACGGATAACGGGATATTGGCTCCCATTATACTCCACAGCATCGGGAATGGTCAGGGCGCCCTCAATGGCCTGATTAACAGCAGAGCTCTCGGTAACGATGGCAGCACCATAAGAGAGAGTGTACTCCACAGCCTTGCCCTCCTCCGACTGTACAGTAATCGCCGCATTACATACGCTCCCCGCCATCCACAGAGTGGCAAGAATTAACAAGATTTTAAATGGTTTCATAAATATAAATGTTTAGTTTGACTTATTTGGCCACAAAGTTACAAAGAATTGTTCTATTTTACCACGTGTGGCCGTTAAAAAACATTAAAGGACGTGGGGTTGTTGTTTTTTCATGTGACTTGATCGTCTTATGGGGGGCGATTCAGGTAGGGAATGGGTGTTTTATGAGGTTTGCGTACTAAAAATATTCAGCCGAAAGTTTTGCGCTTTCGGCTTTTATTTGTACCTTTGCACGCTGTTATAGAGAAAGTTAGAGTTATGAATCAGGAGAACGAACGGAAGAATCCGTTTTTTGAGCCATACAATACGCCGCACGACACGGCGCCATTCGACCGTATCCGTCTGGAAGACTTCGAGGAGGCCTTCATGGAGGGCATACGCCGCGACGACGAACAGATTGAGAAGATTATTAACAATCCTGAGAAGCCGACGTTCGACAATACCATCATCAACGTCGACGACGAGAAGGATAACTACTACGACCTGCTGGACCGCGTCTCGACCGTGTTCTTCAACCTGCTGTCGGCCGAGACTAACGACGACATGGACGCCCTGGCCCAGAAACTGAGCCCCATACTGACGAAACATGCCAATGACATACGGCTGAACGAGCGGCTGTTTGAGCGCATCAAGTACGTTCACCGCCACCACCGTAAGCTCTCGGCCGAGGAGAAGATGCTGCTCGACACGTGCTACGACGGCTTCGTGCGCAGCGGCGCGCTGCTCGACGAGGAGGGCAAGCAGCGCCTGCGCCAGCTGACGGAGGAGGCCTCGGTGCTCGGCCTGCAGTTCTCGCAGAACCTGCTGAAGGAGCAGAAGGCCTACACGCTGCACCTGACCGACGAGCAGCAACTCGACGGACTGCCCGAGACGGCCCGCGAGGCCGCCGCCCAGACGGCCCGCGAGCGCGGCCTGGAGGGCTGGGTGTTCACGCTGGACTATCCGTCGTACTCGCCGTTCATGACCTATGCCACCAACCGCGAGCTGCGCCGCCAAATGTACATGGCGCGCAATACCGTCTGCATACACGACAACGCGGAGAACAACCTCGACATCTGCAAGCGGCTCGTCAACCTGCGCCGCGAGATAGCCCAGCTGCTGGGCTTCAAGACCTACGCCGACTACGTGCTGCGCCACCGCATGGCTGGCTCGGTGCGCGGGGTCTACCGGTTGCTGAATGAACTGATAGACGCCTACAAGCCGGCAGCGCTGAAGGAGCGCGAGGAACTGAGGAGGATGAGTTGCGACAGAGTCGCAACGCACAAGAAAGGGGAGACGCTGGAGCCGTGGGACCAGGCATACTATGCGCACAAGCTGCAGATGAAGAAGTATAACATCGACGCCGAGATGCTTCGGCCCTACTTCCAGCTGGACAAGGTCATCAGCGGCGTGTTCGGGTTGGCCACCCGGCTCTACGGCATAACGTTCAAGGAGAACAAGGCGATACCCGTCTATCATCCCGACGTGAAGGCCTACGAGGTCTTCGACAAGGACGGCTCGTTCCTGGCCGTGTTCTACGCCGACTTCCATCCGCGTAAAGGCAAGCAGGGTGGGGCGTGGATGACCGAGTACCGCGGCCAGTGGATGGAGCGCGAGGACGTGAAGCGCCCCTTCGGTGCTGACAACTGCAAGAACGTGCGGCCCCACGTGTCGGTGGTGATGAACCTGACGAAGCCCACTGACGACAAGCCGGCGCTGCTGACGCTCGGCGAGGTAGAGACGTTCCTGCATGAGTTTGGGCACTCGCTGCACGGCATGTTTGCCAACACGCGCTTTGAGAGCCTGAGCGGTACTAACGTGTGGTGGGACTTCGTCGAACTGCCCTCGCAGTTTATGGAGAACTTCGCCGTTGAGAAGGAGTTCCTCCAGACCTTCGCCTTCCACTACGAGACGGGCGAACCGCTGCCCGACGAGCTGATACGCCGCATCGTGCGCAGCCGCAACTTCATGGCCGCCACGGGCTGCCTGCGCCAGGTGTCATTAGGACTGCTCGACATGGCGTACTACACGCAGAAGAGTGAGTTTACCGACGACATCATGACCTTCGAGAAGCAGGCCTGGCGGAAAGCCATACTCGGACGGCAGCGCACGGACACCTGCATGACGGTGCAGTTCTCGCACATCATGGCCGGGGGCTACGCGGCGGGCTACTATAGCTACAAGTGGGCCGAGGTGCTCGAGGCCGACGCCTTTGCCGTGTTCAAGCGCGAGGGCATCTTCAACCCCGCCACGGCCCAGCGCTTCCGCGACTGCATCCTGTCGAAAGGCGGCACGGAGAATCCGATGATATTATATAAGAGGTTTAAGGGCGGTGAGCCCACGATAGACGCATTACTGAAACGCAATGGAATCAAACGACAAGCAAAGAAAGCTTGATGAGCGCTATCTGAGGATGGCGCGTATCTGGGCCGAGAACTCATACTGCCGCCGGCGCCAGGTGGGCGCACTGGTGGTAAAGGACAAGATGATCGTCAGCGACGGCTATAATGGTACGCCGACCGGCTTTGAGAACGTGTGCGAGGATGCCGACAACGTGTCGAAGCCCTACGTGCTGCACGCCGAAGCCAACGCCATCACCAAGCTGGCACGGTCGTCGAACAACAGCGACGGCGCCACCATCTACATCACCGCCTCGCCCTGCATAGAGTGTGCGAAGCTGATTATCCAGGCGGGCATCAAGCGCGTGGTCTATGGCGAGAAATACCGGCTGAGCGACGGCATCGAGCTGCTGAAGCGGGCGGGGATAGAGGTAATCTTTATGAGTTGCGACGGGGTCGCAACAGACGAGGAAGGAGAGAAGTAATATGAGCAAGAATAAGTCAAACCGCTTTATGCCCTTGTGGCTGGCCCTGAGCGTCGTGCTGGGCATCTTCGTCGGCACGTTCTTTGCCAACCGTTTTTCTGGCAACCGGCTGAGCATCATCAATTCGGGCAGCAACAAGCTGAACGACCTGCTGAACATTGTCAACGACCAGTATGTCGACACAGTAAACGTGAGCGACCTTGTAGAGAAGGCCATGCCGACCATCCTGTCGGAACTCGACCCGCACAGCGTCTACATCTCGCAGAAGGATGTGCAGACGGCCAACGACGACCTGAAGGGCTCGTTCTTCGGCGTAGGCATTGAGTTCACCATCCGCAAGGACACACTGCACGTGCAGAACGTCATCCATAACGGTCCGTCAGAGCGTGCCGGTCTGCTGGCCGGCGACAAGATTGTCGAGATTGACGGCGTACCCTTTGTGGGCAAGGACGTCACCAACGAGGAAGCCATGCACCGACTGAAGGGCGACAAGGACACGAAGGTGAACATCGGCGTGCTGCGCGGCAAGGAGAAAAAGCTGCGCCACTACACCATCGTCCGTGGCGAGATACCGATGAAGAGCGTCACCGCTACCTACATGCTCGACGAACAGACGGGCTATATCAAGATTAAGAACTTCGGCGACAAGACCTACCCCGAGCTGCTCATCGCCCTGGCCCGCTTAGGGCAGGAGGGCTTTGAGAACCTGGTCATCGACCTGCGCGGCAATACGGGCGGCTACCTCGGCTCGGCCGTGCAGATGGCCAACGAGTTCCTGTCGCGCGGACAGCTCATCGTCTATACCGAAGGCCGTCGCTCGGCGCGCCAGGAGTATCGCAGCGATGGCCGCGGCTCCTACCAGCGGCTGCCTTTGGTGGTACTCATCGACGAGGGGTCGGCATCGGCCAGCGAAATCTTCGCCGGTGCCATCCAGGACAACGACCGCGGAACCATCATCGGACGGCGCTCGTTTGGCAAGGGACTCGTACAGCAGCCCATATCGCTGCACGACGGTTCGATGATTCGCCTGACCATAGCCCGCTACTACAGCCCTTCGGGCCGCTGCATACAGAAGCCTTACACCAGCGGTGCCGACCGCAACTACGAGGAGGACCTGCTGAACCGCTTCCAGCACGGTGAGTTCTTCACCGGCGACAGCATCAAGCACGAGGGTCCCGAATACCATACCGGCAACGGCCGCATCGTCTACGGCGGCGGTGGCATAACGCCCGACATCTTCGTGGGCGAGGATACGCTGGGCCTCACCTCTTATTATAAGGAAGCCTCGATGTCAGGACTCATCCTGCAGTTTGCCTACGAGTATGTCGACGAGAACCGCGAGCAGCTCTCCAAGTACACGACGAAGAAAGAGCTCCTGGCCTACCTCAAGCGGCTGAACACCGTCGAGCTGTTTGCCCAGTATGCCGAGAAGAACGGCCTGAAGCGCCGCAACCTGATGATTCAGAAGAGCCACTCGTTGCTGGAGCGCTACATCAACAGCCGACTCATCTACAACATGCTCGACGAGCAGGCCTGGACGGAGTATCTGAACGACGACGACCCGGCTATTCGCGAGACGCTCCGCGTGTTCCGCAACGGTGAGTCGTTCCCCAAGCCGGCTGCCGAGGGCAAGAAGGCTGCCAAGGTGGCCTACGACTATCGTATCGGTAAACTCCTAAAAGACATTAAACGGTGCTAATATTGCCGCCCTTATACGTTGTATCTCAATTATTTTGCTTAACTTTGCAGCCGAAATGATAGAGACGTTGCTGATAAGCGGAGTGCTGCTGGCCGTGGGAATGGCCTTGCTGCTGGTGAAGGTGCTGAGCCGAAAGGACGGTACGTTCTCGTCGCAGCATATTCACGACAGCAAACCCATGCGCGACCGTGGCATACACTGCGTCATGGACCAGGACCGCGAGATGCGCTCGCAACATAGACTGAAGATTAATAATTAAAAAAATATTGAAAGAAAGAATGAAAAAGACCTTTTTCGGTGTACTGGCCTTCGCTGCCGTGATGGCTTCGTGCAACAATGCAAGTCCCAAGATGGACGAGAAGCCCCAGGCTGCCGGGGCAGAGAATGCTGGCGGCATGAAGATTGCCTACGTCGAGGTAGACTCGCTGATGACGCAGTATGACTTTGCCAAAGACTACAGCGTGACGCTGCAGAAGAAGAGCAACAACGCCCGCAACACGCTGAACCAGAAGGGCAACGAGCTGCAGGCTGCCGTAGCCAACTTCCAGCAGAAGCTGCAGAACAATGCCTTCCAGAGCCGCGAGCAGGCACAGAGCGTGCAGGCCGGCATAGAGCGCCGCCAGCGCGACCTGCAGGAGCTTCAGGCCCGTCTGGAGAACGAGCTGGCCAACGAGACGCAGAAGTTCAACGAGGCTCTGCGCGACTCGCTCAACAGCTTCCTTGCCTCCTACAACAAAGACAAGAACTACGACCTGATACTCTCGAAGGCAGGCGATAACATCCTGTTTGCCGACCGTAAGTTTGATATCACCAAGGACATCATCAACGGTCTGAACAAGCGCTACAAGCCGGCTGCCAAGAAGGACGAGAAGAAGGAAGAAAAGAAGGACGAGAAGAAAAAGTAAGGCTGCATGCTGGAGAAACTGGGCATAACGGAACTGAACGAGATGCAGATCGAGGCGGGCGACGCCATCCTGCGAGGTAAGCAGGACGTGGTTGTGCTCTCGCCGACGGGGTCGGGTAAGACTCTGGCTTATCTGCTGCCGCTGGTTCAGATGGTCGATGTCCAGTCAGACCAGGTGCAGGCGCTGGTTATCGTGCCGGGACGTGAACTCGCCCTGCAGTCAGACCGTGTGCTCCGCGACATGGGCAGCGGCCTGCGGTCGGCAGCCTGCTACGGCGGGCGTACGGCTATGGACGAGCATCGCCGCCTGAAAGAACTCCGGCCGCAGATTATCTTCGGTACGCCAGGCCGGTTGAACGACCACCTTGACAAGGGGAACATCAGTCCTTACGGCGTGAGGTTCCTCGTTATCGACGAATTCGACAAGTGTCTCGAAATGGGCTTCCACGACGAGATGACCAGGTTGCTGAAGAAGTTGCCTGGCGTTCGTCGTCGTGTGCTCCTCTCAGCTACCGACGCCGAGCAAATACCTGACTTCGTCCAGATAGACCGTGCCTGCCGCCTTGACTACCTGGTCGAGGAGCAGCAGGTATCTGACCGCGTTACACTCTACGAGGTAAAGAGTCCCGTCAAGGATAAACTGGCGACGCTGAAAGCACTGCTCTGCAGCCTTGGCGACGCCCAGAGTGTCGTCTTCCTCAGTTATCGCGACGCCGTTGAGCGGGTGGGCGACTACCTGCGCCGAGAGGGCTTCGGCGTGAGCATTTTCCACGGCGGGCTTGAACAGAAACAGCGCGAGGATGCACTCTACAAGTTCTCGAACGCCTCAGCCAGCGTCATGGTATGCACCGACCTGGCCAGCCGTGGACTTGACATCCCCGACATCGAGAACGTCATACACTACCACCTGCCGCAGAACGAGCAGGAACTGATTCACCGCGTCGGCCGCACCGCCCGTTGGAAGCGTAGCGGTCGGGCGTTCTTCATTGTCGGTCCCGAGGAGCATATCGCCGACTTCGTCGAGGGCAATACGGAGCCCTATGAGCCGGCAGCCGCCGACCTGACGCCCGTGGCTCCGAAAATGGCTACCGTTTATATAGGCAAGGGTAAGAAGGACAAGATTTCGAAGGGTGACATCATGGGATTCCTCTGTAAGAAAGGCGGGCTCGCTCCCGACGAGATTGGGCGCATCGACGTCACTGACCGTTATGCCTATGCTGCCGTCAGCCGCCCCCGGTTGCAGCAGGTGCTCAGACTGACCAAGGGTGAGAAGATAAAGGGCGTGAAAACTGTAGTAGAGCCAGTGAAATGACACGTCCACTTGACAAAGTGAAAGGAAAACGCCCTCTTTTGATGAATTTCTGCTTAAATATTTGCCCAATTCGAGAAAAAAGTGTAACTTCGCGGCGCATTTCAAGAACATAGTAATTAAACCATTAAATAAGAACAAAAACAACATGAAGAAGTACAACTTTAATGCTGGTCCGTCGATGCTTCCCCGCGAAGTCATCGAGAACACCGCAAAACAGTGTCTTGATTTCAACGGCTCTGGTCTCTCGCTGATGGAGATCAGCCACCGTGCTAAGGACTTCCAGCCCGTCGTCGACGAGGCTGTCGCTCTGGTGAAGGAACTGCTCTCAGTGCCCGAGGGCTACTCAGTCATCTTCCTCGGTGGTGGTGCCTCCTTGGAGTTCTGCATGATTCCCTACAACTTCCTGATCAAGAAGGCTGCCTACCTGAACACGGGTGTCTGGGCTAAGAAGGCCATGAAGGAAGCCAAGCTTTTCGGCGAGGTCGTTGAAGTGGCTTCTTCTGCAGATGCCAACTATACGTTCATACCGAAGAACTGGACCGTGCCCGCCGACTGCGACTATCTGCACGTCACGTCGAACAACACCATCTACGGTACGGAGATTCGTAAGGACCTCGACGTTGCCGTGCCCATGATTGCCGACATGTCCAGCGACTTCATGAGCCGCCCTGTTGACGTCAGCAAGTACAACGCCATCTATGCCGGTGCACAGAAGAACCTGTCAATGGCCGGCGTCACCATCGTCATCGTGAAGGACAGCGCCCTGGGTAATGCTCCCCGCGAGATTCCCACGATGCTTGACTACCGTACGCACGTCGAAAAGGGTTCGATGTTCAACACCCCGCCCGTGGTGCCCATTTACTGTGCACTTGAGAACCTGCGCTGGATTAAGAAGCAGGGCGGCGTCGAGGCTATGGACAAGCTGGCCCAGCAGCGTGCCGAGATCGTCTACGGCGAGATTGACCGTAACAAGCTCTTCGTCGGCACAGCCAAGGAGGAGGACCGCTCGCTGATGAACATCTGCTTCGTCATGGCTCCTGAGTACAAGGAGTTGGAGAAGGAGTTCCTCGACTTCGCCGTGTCGAAGGGCATGGTCGGCGTCAAGGGCCATCGTTCGGTCGGTGGTTTCCGTGCCAGCTGCTACAACGCCCAGACCATCGAGGGCTGCAACGCTCTCGTCGCCTGCATGAAGGAGTTTGAGGCTAATCACTAAAATTATAACGGGAAACCAATTGGCACTAATTAAGATAAATTTTTCATAATTCGTGCCAATTTGTTTCCACTAAATAGAAGACATGAAGATATTAGTTGCAACAGAAAAACCGTTCGCAGCAGCCGCTGTGGAGGGTATCAAGAAAGAAGTAGAGGCTGCCGGCAACGAGCTGGCACTGCTTGAGAAATATACCGAGAAGGCTCAGTTGCTCGACGCCGTTAAGGATGCTGACGCCCTGATTATCCGCTCTGACAAGGTTGATGCCGAAGTGCTCGACGCTGCCAAGCAGCTGAAGATCGTGGTGCGTGCCGGTGCCGGTTACGACAACATCGACCTCGCAGCCGCTACGGCTCATGGCGTCGTGGCTGAGAACACGCCGGGCCAGAACGCCAATGCCGTGGCTGAGCTGGTCTTCGGACTGCTCGTGATGGCTGTCCGTGGCTTCTATAATGGCAAGAGTGGCTCTGAACTGCTCGGCAAGAAGCTCGGCATCCTCGCTTTCGGCAACGTAGGCCGTAACGTGGCCCGTATCGCCAAGGGCTTCGGTATGGAGGTTTACGCCTTCGATGCCTACTGTCCCGCCGAGGTCATTGAGAAGGCCGGCGTTCATGCCGTAGCCAGTCAGGATGCCCTCTTCGAGCAGTGCGACGTTGTCTCGCTCCATATCCCCGCCACGGCTGAGACGAAGCAGAGCATCAACTACGCCCTCGTCGGTAAGATGAAGAAGGGCGGCATCCTCGTCAATACCGCTCGTAAGGAGGTCATCAACGAGCCTGAGCTGCTGAAGCTCATGCAGGAGCGCGACGACCTGAAGTTTGTTACTGACATCATGCCCGACCAGAACGCTGACTTCCAGCAGTTCGAGGGCCGTTACTTCTCGACTCCGAAGAAGATGGGTGCCCAGACGGCTGAGGCCAATATCAACGCCGGTATTGCTGCCGCTCGCCAGATAAACGCCTTCTTCAAGGACGGCGATACGAAGTTCCAGGTGAACAAGTAATACTAATTGCATCCGCATGCAATCGCAAGCCCCGATAAACACTGTGTTTGTCGGGGCTTAACTACTAACTTTGCTGAAACAATACCTAATTAAGAACGCTAAGACTATGACTGTTAAAGAAGTATTTGAACTGCGTAAGCAGGGACGGATTGAAGAGGCCTACGAGACCATCAGACCCATGTATGCCGTGCATCAGGGCAAATACACCACGCTGTGTATGTTTTGGACGGCCAGCGACATCCTGAAAAAGCGTATCAAGGAGAAGCGGCACGACGAGGCCGGGAAGATTTTCAAGGCATTGCTGCGCATCCTTCCAAACATTGACGACCGCGACGGCAAGGCTCGCAGCAGCATCCTTTACGACGCGCTGACACTCGACCGTGAAGTCAAGTCGTTCAGCATGCTTGACTTCCTAAGCGTAATGAAGGTCGAGCAGATAGGCGACAACGACTGGAAGACCATCACCGTACCTGCTGTGGATGGAACGCCGAGCCACCCGATTCCCTCGGTGGCCCAGCAACTGCTCACCTGTGCATTCCATGAGATTCAGGAGACGCCGACTGCCGACAACGCCCTGAAGGTGATGCCACTGTTGCAGGAGGCAGTCCGCCGTCATCCGCGCGACAAGAACAACCAGCGCTACATGGCAGTCGTCTACCGCATCATGGGCGAGCGCGACAAGGCTGTGGCCATCTACCGGCAATTGCTCTCAAAACACCGCGACAGCTACCTCTACTCAGAACTGGCAGAGCTGACCGACGAGCCAGGCCTGAAGGCCGCCTTGTATTGCAGGGCTATTCAGAATCAGCGTCAGGAGAAGTTCTGCTCAGGCTACCGATTAGAACTGGCTCGCCTGCTCGTCAGCCGCGACAAGGCACGAGCTGCCTACGAGCTGCAGAAGTGTATCGCCACACGCAAGGCGTCAGGTTTCGGTGTCACGCTCGAGATGCAGCAGATGCTCGGACAGCTTGAAGGCGTCGTGCCTGTCAGCGAGGCCGAGCAAAGGCTGTTCTACCAGCGCATGGCCGAGAAGTATGCCGTATAGTTACCTGACGACAAACTTCCGGCCGCGACTGATGTAAACACCAGGGTGGAGTGGGGTGGCAACTCGCTGTCCTGACAGGTTGTAGACGTTGTCATCGCCACTGGCGTTGATGCTCTTTTCCTGGTCAGGAGCAGCCACGAAGTCGATGCCCGTGGCCTTCTTGGTGGCGTGGACGTCGATGGTGCAGCCCCAGAACGGCGTTACGGCTGTGGCCACCTCCGTGCCGTCGGTCTTGATGAGCGTGGCTCCCTTGACTTCGATACTGTAATTGGCTGTCTGGCCGTACTGCAGCGTAATGCGGCGCACCTTGGAACCCAGTGTCGAGCGGTTAAGCGTCAGTGTGGTGCTGAGGGCCTGGGGCAGATTGCTGTATTGCTCCTTGCCGTCGCTCTCGCCGTACACCTTGATGCTCAGACAGCCGCTCTTGGGCAGCTGGCCCAGTTCGAGGCGGATGGCCTTGTAGTCGCTGAGACTGAATTCGAAGTTGCAAAGGTTCAGTTCCTGCCACTGTCCGGTGTAGTTGACGGTGTAGGTCATGTCGTAGTCGTCGACAGTCGGGAGCACAGGCTTGTAGTCGGAGCCGTACCAGGCTTGCAGGATAGCCTGTGCCAGGTCGGGCTGGGTGAAGACCGGAATCGAGCGCGAGGAACCGTCGCTGATGCCCATCCACCAGAAAGTGGCGAAGCCATACGCCTTAGCCTGGCTGACGAAGTAGTCGGCAAAGTTGAGCACATTCTGCCGGCGTACGACGTAGTCGTTCTCGCCATCGTTGGCCGTGCCCCACTCGCCGATGATGACGGGCGCGCCCTTGTCGGCCAGATGGGTCTTCAGTGCGCTGAACATATCGGCCATCTCGGTGCGCATGCTGGCGAGATTTCTTACGTTAGGATAGCTGTGTACCTGGAAGGCCAGGTGGCCCTTAACGTTGTCGGCGGGCAGCTTCATCTGCTGTAGCGGCTCCTTGAGGTGGGCGTTCCACGTGCCGGCCCCGCTGCATGCGCCGTAGGTGTTGACCACCAAGTTGCGCTGGGCGTTATTGCCGCCGGTGGCCCTGACAACGTCGACGAAGCTCTGGGCGTAGTTGTTGATGGCCTGGTAGGCATCGGCAGCGTCGGCAGCCACATAGCGTGCCGGGGATGCGTAGGAGGCAAAGCACCACGAATTGTAGCGGTCGAGCATCTCGTTATAGCTCTCGAAGAGCAGGTGCTGGTCATAGTCGCGGAATTCCTCGGCAATCTGTTTCCACAGCCCTTCGTAGCGGCTGCGCTGCTGTTCGTAGGTGGTGCCGTTGGCCTTGAGCCACGACTGGTGTGTGTCGCTGTCGGCACCGGTGTCGTGGTGTACGTTGAGAATACAGTAGAGACCGCTGCCGACGACATAGTCGACCACCTCGCGGACACGCTTCATCCACTGAGCGTCCACGCGGCCGTTGGAATCCATGTGGGGATACCACGTCACGGGTACGCGTACTGCCCCGAAGCCCGCCTGCCTGAGCATCTCCATCAGACTGCGCTGGGTGACGGGTTGCCCCCAGGTGGTTTCCGATTTAACGACGTCGGTCATGCGTTGGCCGTTATGGGCGTCGAGGGTATTGCCCAGGTTCCAGCCCACACCCATGTTGCTGATGGCCTGGGTGGCCGTCTCAAAGTTCTGCGCCTGCAGGTTCATTGTCAGGAGCAAGGCTGCTCCGATAGCTATCTTTCTCATGCTTAAAAAAGGTATAGTAACAGTTAATTGCGTGCAAATATACGGAATTATTTTGATAATTCAGAACTTTTCCGTATTTTTGCACCATAAATGTATAATTTTAGAACGAACAACTATGCAAAGTGACCCCAAGCAGTGCCTTTACTGCACTAACAATCAGACACTTCACGACCTGATGATCGAGATTTGCGAGCTCAGCGTGTCGCGTGCGTTCCTCTTTAAGGAGCAGACCTATCGCGGGCGTTGCCTCGTGGCCTACAAGGACCACGTAAACGACCTGAACGAACTCAGTGACGACGAGCGTAACGCCTTCATGGCCGATGTAGCCCGCGTAACCCGTGCCATGCAGCGTGCCTTTAATCCCGAGAAGATTAACTATGGCGCCTACAGCGACAAGCTGTCGCACCTGCACTTCCACCTGGCCCCCAAGTATGTTGACGGCCCCGACTACGGCGGCACGTTCCAGATGAATCCCGGCAAGGTCTACCTCAGTGACGCCGAGTATCAAGAGATGATAGAGAAAATCAAGAAGGAACTATGATAGTAAAACCATTCAAAGGCATCCGCCCGCCGCGTGAGCTGGTGGAGCAGGTCGAGAGCCGTCCCTACGACGTGCTCGACAGCGAAGAAGCCCGTGCTGAGGCTGGCGACAACGAAAAGAGCCTCTACCATATCATCAAACCCGAGATAGACTTCCCCGTGGGTACCAGCGAGTACGACCCCCGCGTCTACGAGCGTGCCGCCGAGAACTTCCAGAAGTTCCAGGACAAGGGTTGGCTCGTTCAGGACGCGCGCGAACATTATTATATCTATGCGCAGACCATGGCCGGCAAGACACAGTACGGACTCGTCGTCTGTGCCCATACCGACGACTACATGCAAGGCCGCATCAAGAAGCACGAACTGACGCGCCGCGACAAGGAGGAGGACCGCATGAAGCACGTCCGCGTGAACAATGCCAACATCGAGCCGGTGTTCTTCGCCTATCCCGACAACGACGTGCTCAACGCCCTGCTGATGCGTTACGCCGCGACGGAGCCTGAGTATGACTTCATTGCCCCCATCGACGGTTTCCGCCACCAGTTCTGGGTCGTCAGCGCCGACGATGACATCGCCCTGATTACCGCCGAGTTCAAGAAGATGCCCACGATGTACATTGCCGACGGTCACCATCGCTCGGCAGCCGCCGCTCTCGTCGGTGCCGAGAAGCAGAAGCAGAACCCCAACCACCGAGGCGACGAAGAGTACAACTTCTTCATGGCCGTCTGCTTCCAGGCCTCACAGCTCACTATCCTCGACTACAACCGCGTGGTAAAGGACCTGAACGGCCTGACGTCAGAGCAGTTCCTCGACAAGCTGCAGCAGATTTTTACCGTCGAGGACAAGGGTACCGACATCTATAAGCCCCAGCAGCTGCACGAGTTCTCGCTCTATCTCGACCAGCACTGGTACAGCCTCAAGGCCAAGGAGGGCACCTACGACAACAGCGACCCCATCGGTGTGCTCGACGTCGACATCTCCAGCCGACTCATTCTCGACCAGATTCTGAACATCGGCGACCTGCGTTCCTCACAGCGCATCGACTTCGTCGGCGGCCTGCGCGGTCTCGGCGAACTGAAGCGCCGTGTCGACTCGGGCGAGATGCGTGCCGCCCTGGCTCTCTATCCCGTCTCGATGCAGCAGATCATGGACATTGCCGACAGCGGCAAAATCATGCCGCCAAAGGCCACCTGGTTCGAGCCGAAACTTCGCTCGGGCCTTGTCATCCACAAGTTATCGTGACCGACGAGTATAAGACAATAGCCACTACAGGTGAGGGATTTTACTCCGAGAAGCGGAGTAAGTTCCTCGCCTTTGCCCACCACGTCGAGAATGTCGATGAGGTGAAGACGTTGCTTGACGGGTATCGTAAGAAGTACTACGACGCCCGCCACGTCTGCTATGCCTATATGTTAGGTCCCGAGCGCAAGGAATTCCGGGCTAACGACGACGGCGAGCCGTCGAGTACGGCGGGTAAGCCCATTCTCGGACAAATCAACTCTAACGAGCTGACCGACATCCTTATCGTGGTTGTACGCTACTACGGCGGCGTCAACCTCGGCACCAGCGGCCTCATCGTGGCCTATCGCGAGGCTGCCGCCGACGCCATTGCCCATGCTGAGGTCGTCGTGCGCCAGGTCGAGGAGGTCGTCAGCTACCAGTTTGCATATCCAATGATGAACGATGTCATGCGCGTGGTCAAGGAGATGTCGCCGCGAATAGTCGGACAGACCTATGACAATACGTGCGAAATCAAACTCAGCATCCGCCGGTCGGAGGCCGAGCAGCTACGCCAGCGGCTGGCTAAGCTGGCTTTTCTCGTTGCCATGCTGCTGACGGCCGTCAGCTCGTCGGCTCAGTCAAAGTGGAACGAGCGCTATCAGCAGTACATCAACCAGTATAAAGACATCGCCATCGAGCAGATGCTGCGCTGGAAGATTCCCGCCTCCATCACGCTGGCACAGGGCATCTTCGAGAGTGGGGCGGGGCAGAGCGAGCTGACGCGTCGCTCTAACAACCACTTCGGCATCAAGTGCCACGGCTGGACGGGCCGCACCGTACATAAGGACGACGACGCCCAGAACGAGTGCTTCCGTGCCTACGACTCGGCCTTTGAGTCGTTCGAGGACCACTCGCGCTTCCTCGCCACCGGCCAGCGCTACCGCAGCCTCTTCTCGCTCAAGATTACCGACTACAAAGGGTGGGCACGCGGACTGAAGGCCGCCGGCTACGCTACCAACCCCCAGTATGCCAACCGTCTTATCGACCTCATACAGCTCTATAAACTCTATGAACTCGATAAGGCAAAGGGTTACGACAAGTTCATGGCCCAGCACTCGCGCGACCATAGCGTCAGCGGTCAGCCCCTGCATCCTATCAAGATTTACAACAAGAACTACTACCTCTATGCGCGCCGTGGCGACACGTTCCGATCGATAGGCGAGGAGATAGGCATTTCGTACAAGAAGATAGCCAAGTATAACGAGCGCGACCGCGACGACCGTCTCCAGGAGGGTGAGATTATCTGGCTGAAGAAGAAGCAGAAAAAGGCCCCCAAGGACTATAAGGACCGCCTGCACTACGTCCGCCGCGGCGAGTCGATGTACAGCATCGCCCAGTCGTATGGCATCCGCCTGAAGTCGCTCTACAAGATGAACAAGCTGAAGCCCGACTACGAACTGCGCGTCGGCGATGCCCTCCGCCTGCGCTGATTCCCGTTCCCGCTTTTATGGTTGGAAGTAATAAGCCAGAGTTTAAATGGCTTCAATCTGTTCAACTGTCAGGCCGGTAGCAGCTGCTATCTGCTCGGGAGGCAGATTCATGGCTTTGAGCTTGCGAGCAATGTCAGTTTCCTTTTGCTGCAGTTTAGCCTCTGCCTCTTCAGCCTTGGCTTCTGCCTCTTCAGCCTTGGTTTTTGCTACTTCAGCCTTAGCCTCCGCCTCTTCAGCCTTAGCTTCCGCCTCTTCAGCCTTGGCCTCCGCCTCTTCAGCCTTGGCTTTCGCTACCTCAGCCTTGGCTTCCGCCTCATTTCTCGCCTTCTCAGCAGTTTCCATCTTGATTTTCCAGTCTTGTTCCCAGGTCCTTTGCGTCGACACGCGGTCCCAGAATTTGTCGTAGAAGAACATCTCGTCGTCGGTGAAGGCGGCTCGCTCAACAATTTCAAGTGCCTCTTTCACCTCGGCATTTTCCAACAGCTCGGAGGGAACCTCGCGGGTGTTCTCGTCAATCTCGGTCAGGAAGCGTAGCCAGAGAGCCTGCATCTTCCGTTCGGTGAAAGTCTGAGGCTTGAATTTCGGCAGCTCCACGAAGATGAGGTGCAGCCCCTCGATGACTTCGTCGGTGTATTTGTCGTGAACCAGGTGATAGTAGTGGTAGTAGTCGTCAACGTTGTGCATGAAGATGTCGTTCACGAAGTTCAGCGCATAGACGGGCTGCAGGTTGCCGAAGAACATCCCCTTGTTCGTCTGCGCCACGTAGGCTTTCGAGGCGTTCAGCAGCACGCGCTTCTTAAACGACTCCGTCCACGACATCTGCATCTCGACGATGAACTCCCGCTTCTTGTTGTCCTTGCAGCACACGTCCACGATGCTGTATTTCTCGACCTCCGTCCTGTCTGGAATTTTGTCGGCAGGCCAGTATTCAATGCTCTCAATGCGCTCGTCGTCCTTCAGTGGCAGCATGGCGTTGAGCAGACTGATGACGAGGTGCTTGTGCTCGCCGAATATCTTCTTGAAAGTCAGGTCGGCTTTCGGGTCAAGGTACTTTCCCATAATCTACTGTCTTTTGCAATTCTGCTGCAAAAATAGCAATAATTTCCGAGAAAGCCTAATCTTTGGCCGTTTTTCTTACCGGCCGCAAGTTTTTCTTCTTTTTCTTTGCCAAATTGCTTGGCGCTTCAAATAATTGTTTGTATCTTTGCAACCAATGAAGACTACGACCAAATTATGGACAAGTACATAAGATTCGACTGGGCTGCAAAGCGCATGCTGCGCGACAAGGCCAACTACGGCGTGTTGGAAGGACTGATGACGGTGCTGCTCGACGAGAAGGTGACCATCGTCGAGCTGCTCGAGAGCGAGGGCAACCAGGATGCTGATGACGACAAGTTCAACCGCGTCGACATCAAGGCGAAGAACTCCAAGGGTGAGATTATCCTCGTCGAGATACAGCAGACACGCGAGCTCCACTACCTGCAACGCATCCTCTACGGCGTAGCAAAGGCCATCACCGAGCACATCAAGCTGGGCAACAAGTACGACCAGGTGAAGAAGGTCTATTCCATCAGCATCGTCTACTTCGACCTGGGCAAGGGTGCCGACTACCTCTACCACGGACAGAACAAGCTCGTCGGCGTACATACCAAAGACCAGCTCGTCATTAACACCCGTACGAAGGATGCCATCGGCATGGTGTCGTCAACTGACATCTTCCCCGAGTACTACATCATACGCGTCAACGAGTTCAACAAGGTGGCCACCACCCCCCTGGAGGAGTGGCTCGACTACCTGAAGGACGGCAACATCCGCGAGGACACGACCACTCCCGGTCTGGCAGAGGCCCGTGAGCGACTGCGCTACATGCAGATGAGCGACGCCGAGCGGCGCGCCTATGACCGTCACATTGACAACATCATGGTGGAGAACGACATTCTGGAGACGAAAGTGATAGAAGGTCTTGAGCAAGGCCGTGCCGAGGGTCGTGCCGAGGGTCGTGCCGAGGGTCTTACCGAGGGTGTAGCCAAGGCCAACCGTGACAATGCCCGCCGCATGAAAGCCGATAACATGCCAGTGGACCTGATAGCCAAGTATACCGGCCTGACGCCTGGCGAAATTGAAGCATTATAACATAATAGGATTCTTTAATTATATTATTTCTGGCAATAAAGTAACAGTTGATTACAAGGGTGGAAGAACATATATAAAACATATAACAGGAAGTAATACCTCAACAAATATGTTGACGACAGCTTATTTGTCATCTACTCTTTCTTGAGGCTGATAAGCAAAGAAAACGAAAAAAACAAGAGCTATCAGACTGTTGAGAATTGTATTTGTGGCTGTCTTAGCAAGTATGAGTTTTTCTACTTGTATTATTCCTATGATGACTACCTACGACCGAGTTTTTAATAATTACAAAGCGGAATGGGCTATTTGCTCATTCCCATTTTAAATGGTACACTTCAAACTTGTGAATTCATCTAACCAACCACCAGAGAGAATTTCAAACCTAACGCTTTAGCAATAAGCATGAATGTTGAGAGTTGCATATCGATCTTGCCTTGCTCCAGTGAAGATATATATTCACGTTTTTTTCCAATACGCTCCCCCAGTTCTTGCTGCGTCAGCTTCTGCCGTTTGCGCTCATCCCGCAACAACTCAGCATAATACCAAGCTTCTGCCTTCGCCTGAAACTCC
>CAMOKH010000064.1 GCA_946617675.1 uncultured Prevotellaceae bacterium
GCCATCTATAAAGTTGGAGGCATCTACCATTCGATGGTCTTCAAAAGTGATAAAGCCATCCGATGGTGTTTCAATGCCAAAGACATTTGTGAGCATGTCAATCCAGAAGGGTTGCGACTCGCCCCTCTCATATCCTCTGCCTTTCCACCGCTCTGCAAATTCAGCTGCAGCCATAGCCATTTGTTTTTCTGTTTTCATATCGCTTGCCTTAGGGTTTCATATTACTCTTATTTTCGGCTACAAATTTACTCAATTTTATTGAGTATTGGGTGGAATCTGTACAAAAAATGCTAAAATCGAGAAGATTTGATGAAAATGTGTAAGTATTTATACGTGATTTCAAGATTAACGGCTGATATAGGCACCTTCAGGGCAATGATTGTCTGCCTAAGCAAAAGTGACTCTCATGTCATCATCTCGCTTGCGGCGTTGGCAGGCTTTTGTAGCGTAGAAGATTTGCACTTGAAGGAAAGTTATATAGGATTTTTCTGAAAAAAGGGTGCACGGGTGTCACAACGCCGATAAACAGAGGGCGTGCAACCTGTTTGGGAGGGTGACACGGGTGACACGAGGGTGACACATTTTTCGTAAATTCTCTAGAGAATTTAAGCGGAAGGTGGCGTCTAACGTGTCGCTATGCGGCGGGTTGCGGCTAAATTCTCTCGAGAATTCAGGAGATATGTTGCACCCTTGTGTCACCCGTGTCACCCTATAAAACAGGGTGCACGCCCTCTGTTTATCGGCATTGTGTCACCCGTGCACCCTATTTTGCGAATTTCCTATATAAGACGTTGTCGAGCCCTGGCGGCTGACAGAAAAAAAGCATCCCGAGGAGTGGGATGCCTTTTCGCTATTTACTATTCCTGTACGCTTCGCTTCATGTTCAGCTCAGTGATGCGCCCCTCGGGCGAGACGCTGGCCGTGACCTTGAAGACTGAACTGGACTTCGGCCCCCCCTCGCCGCGCTCGGTGTGCTGGGCTACGGTGAAGTTGACGTTGTAGGCGTAGAGACCGTCGGCGAGCTTCACCTTCTCGATGGCCCAGTCGCCGTTGGGTGCAAACTCAATCTTCGTCACATCGGCCTCGTGGAGCCGCTGCATGTACTGGCTGACGTCGGCCTTGGTGGCGTTGGCGCGGTGGAGGAACGAGGTGAGCACCGGGGCCAGCGTTGACGAGAGTGCCGACTCGTCCATCTGTGCCAAGGCATTAAAATAGGTGGTGAAGAGCTGGCTGATGACGAGCCTGTCCTCAGGCTTCACCTTCTGGGCTTCGAGCTGCTCGTAGTTGAGGCGGGCTTCGTCGTAGTAGGAGCCGTCGTCGTGGGCTTCCATGTACTTCTTGAAGGACTCGGCGGTATTCTCATTCTTGGCGGCCACCCAGTCGAGCGAGTCAATCTTGATGGCGGCCTCCACGTTGTGGCTGCTCTGCGGGTACTTCTTGACGAATCGCTCGAAGCCATCACGGCTGTTGTTCACCACGGCGTCGCGCCAATCGTCCTCGACCTTCTTCAGCTGGTTGAGTATCATCTTGACAGAGTCGCGGTGAGCCTTCGGGGCATCGGCGTACATGTTGAGGTAGTTCTGCAGCACCAGTGGCTCCGTGCTCTTGACGGCACTGGTGTAGGCCCGCTCCTCTTCCTGACGATCCTGATTCTTTAGGAAATAGATGCCCAGGAAGACCATGATGAGGACTATGACCACGCTAATGATGAGTGCGGCAATGGCCGCCTTCTTCCGGCGCGAGCGGACGGGGGGCTGTTGAGGCTGCTCGGGCTCCGGGCCGCGTTTAGGACCGACGGCAATGGGGTGAGCAGAGGTCACGACGTCAGCGCCCGTGATCGGCCCCGAACCGAAGTTGTCGTCAGACGCGCCATTGATAAGGCAATGGCAGTTGGGGCAGCGTGACTGCTCCTTGAAAATCACCTCGCCACAGTCGGGACAGCGGGTTATTTTCCCTGCTATTTCGATGCCACACGACGGGCAGGTCTTTGCTTGGTCGCTCACTTGGTGACCACATTCAGGACACTTGATTAACATCTTTGCTTAATTATGATTTACTTTTATTATCACTTATCACTCCTCAGTGTCTGTACCGGATCTCACGCAGACCGTGACGACCCATGAAGCGCGACTTGTCGACATAGCCGTTGATGCCGACGATGCGCCCCTTGGCCGTGTACTGCCACAGCGTAAAGTCACGACCGTCGGCCAGCACAGGCTCCTCAGTGGTGTACATTGCTATCATGAGCTGGTAGTCGTCGAGCCGTCCTACGAGGTGCTTGTTATAGAAGTTGCGGTAGGTATAGATCAGGGGCTTCTGACGGTAGGCTTCCTCCATGAGCAGCAGGAACTTCTGGAGCGAGTCGCAGAACTCCTCGGTAGGCAGGTTGGCGGTGGTCTCGACGTCGACCATCGGTATGAGGTCCTGCTCGCCGGGCAGACACTGGGTCATGAAATTGCGCAACTGCGTCTGCTGGGGCGTCTTCGGACGGTAGAAGTGGTAGCTGCCCACTTTCAGCCCGTAGCGGTGGGCCAGGTCGATGTTACGCTCGAAGTAGGAGTCAATGCGGTCGCCGCCCTCGGTAGCCTTCAGGTAGACGTAGGCCATCTTGGTGTTCTCGCCGACGGTCTCCCAGAACACCTGACCCTGATAGTGGCTCAGGTCGATGCCATGAACGTGGTCGCACGTGTCCTCGCACTGCAGATAGGGGTTCACCAGGTCGCCGTCGGCATCGTAGACGGGCTCGGGAGCCGCTTTGGGTGCGGGCTTCGAGGCGGTCTTTTGCGACTTCTTCCGCGACGCTTTCTTCTTTGAAACGGCACTCACCCTGGCTTTCGCGCGGCGCTTCTTGGGCCTTGCAGCCGACAGGTCGACAATGGTCGTTCCGACCAGTAGCATTATCAGTATATATATGATTCTCTTCATGTTTTCTGAATTTCAAGGTGCAAAGGTACGAAAAAACGAAAGAAGAACAAAAGAAAATAGCGTTTTTATTTTTCCCGAGGTTTCAGCAGCAGTCATAAAAAATAATCGAGATACATGATTCTTAATTCAGAAATATTTCCTACCTTTGCAAAAAATTTAGAGTTATGAGGAAATTTGTTTTGCTATTATGCGCGTTGGCAGGCCTGGCTGCTTGTCACGACGACGAGGACGACAGCCCGCAGGACGTAAAGACGGCACGCACGGTGCTGGTCTACATGGCAGGCGAGAACAACCTGACGGTTACGAGTAAAGGCGACCGCTACCTGTGCGTGGACCTGGCTGAAATCATTGAGGGTTCAAAGTCGCTGGCCGAGAACCAACGGCTGTTCGTGTTTGTTGACAGTCTGAGCGAAAAGGGAAAGAACAGCACGCCGGTGATCATGGAGGTGAAGGGTGGCAAGACGACCATCATGCACCAGTTTGAGAGCGATTTCTACAGTTGCGACCCAGCGCGGTTCCGCGAGATAGTACAATATGTCGAGTCCACTGCTCCCGCCGAAAGCTACGGTCTGGTGCTCTGGGGCCACGCCTCGGGATGGGCCGTCAGTACTGACACCATAGCCGGCTCAAGGACTACCCGCGCCTACGGTCAGGACAATGGCACCGACCACGGGGGCAGCCTGAAGTGGATGAACATCACCCAGATGGCGCGCGCCTTGGAAGGGCTGCCAAAGTTTGACTTCATCTTTGCCGACTGCTGTAACATGATATGTGCCGAGGTGGGCTACGAACTGCGCAACGTGACTGACTACCTGATAGGCTCGCCCGCCGAGATTCCCGGCGACGGTGCACCCTACGACCAGCTGGCGCCCATATTCTACAAGAGCGGCAGCCAGCTCTACAAGGGCATCATCGACACCTACTACGACTACTACGTGAAAGCGTATAAGGGCGATAAAGAGCTTGACGGCTTCAGCGTGCCGCTCTCGGTCATCGACACGAAATACATGGCAGAACTGGCGCAGGCCACAGGCGACGTGCTCAGTAAGTTTGAGGGCGGCTACCCGTCCTACCCCGAGTCGCCCGACCTGAAGGGCCGCGTGTACTACTGGTATATGGATTCACCCATCATGTACGACATGCGCTCCTTCATCAAGCACAACACGACGGTGGCCGACTTCCAGACGTGGGACAACGTGTTCAAGAAGGCCGTGCCCTACTACCGGATGTCAATGGTCTGGATGACAATCTATGATAATTTGTACTACTCGTTCAGCTCATTCACCGACAACGTCGACGACTGCGGCTGCGCCAGCATGTTCATCCCCGTGAACGACTGGAATTACTATAGCGGCACATTCCGCTACATACGCACGTTCAACAACTTCGGGTGGAACCGAGCTTTAGACTGGAGCCGCTTTGGCTGGAGCGCGTCGTCTACTTACGTTCGGGCGAGGTAGCAGCCGACTGCTCCTGCCTGACAATGACTTTCACCTTCGAAATACGACGGCCATCGAGCTCAAGTATCTCGAAGGTGAATTTTTCATACACCAGCTTCTCATGTACGGCAGGGAAGTCACCCTTCAGCTCGAGAATCAAGCCCGCCAGCGTGTCGGCATCGCCGACAATGGCGTCGAAGGTGTCGTCGTCAATCTTTAACACCTTGTAGAAGTCGCTCAGCAGCGTCTTGCCCTCAAAGATAAAGGTATTGGCATTGACGCGCACGAAGTTCTTCTCCTCCTCGTCGTACTCGTCGTTAATCTCGCCGACAATCTCCTCAAGGATATCCTCAAGCGTGACCAGACCACTGGTGCCGCCGAACTCGTCGACGACGATGGCAATATGCACCTTGTTTGACTGGAACTCGCGCAGCAGGTCGTCGATCTTCTTAGTCTCAGGCACGAAATACGGCGGACGGATGAGCGACTGCCAGCGGAAGGAGGCCGGCTTGCCCAGATGGGGCAGCAGGTCCTTGATGTAGAGTATGCCGCGCACGTTGTCAATCGAGTCCTGATAGACGGGTATGCGCGAGTAGTTGTTCTCGACGATGCACTTCAGCACCTCGGTGAACGACGAGCGGAAGTCGAGGTCGACGACATCCTGACGGCTGGTCATGATCTCCTTTGCCGTCTCGTCGCCAAAGCGGACGATGCCCTCGAGCATGTTCTGCTCCTCCTTCAGGTCGCTCTTGTCGGTCAGCTCCAGGGCCTGCTCCAGGTCGTCGACGCTGAGTACGTGGTTCTCGGTCTGTACGACCTTCTCGGCCAGTATGCCCGAACGTATGAGGACATTCGACAGCGGACGGAACAGACGGCTCAGCACCATGATGCTGCCCCCAAACGAGCGGCAGACGGCCAGGGCGTGCTGTGAACAGTAAACCTTGGGAATGATTTCGCCGAAAAGCAGCAGGAGGAAGGTCAGCAGGACGGTGATGGTAAGGAACTGCAGCCAGACGGCATTGCCGAAGTCCACCACATGGTCAAAAAAGTAGTTGCACAACATGATGATGGTGACGTTCACCAGGTTGTTTGTTATGAGAATCGTGGCCAGCGTGCGCTCCGAGTTATTGCGCAGTTCCACGATACGCTTGTCGCGCGGGTCGTTGCTCTCCTCCACGGCGTTCAAGTCGGTAGGCGAAAGCGAGAAGAAAGCAATTTCTGAGCCCGAGGCAAAGCCCGATACAAACAGCAGCAGACAAGCGAGCACGGCCGAGAAAATGGCCCCAGCCGTTGGTGTCAGCAGACAGACCTCGCTGAATAATTGTTGAAAATAGTCCACGGTTTTCAGTCCTTTGATTCCTTCGGCGTGAGCATCTCCATGTTCTCCGCCCAGATCTCAGTCACATACTTACGCTGGCCCTGCTTGTCGTCGTAGGTGGAGTAACGCAGGCGGCCCTCGATGTAGAGCTTGTCGCCCTTATGCACATATTTCTCGACGACCTCAGCCAAGCGCCGCCAGAGCAGCACATTGTGCCAGTCGGTATGGTCGGGAACCTGAGTACCGTTCTGCAGCGTATAGCCCCGCTCGGTCGTCGCAAAGCGGAAACGGGCTACGGCAACGCCCTGGTCGACATAGCGCACCTCGGGCTCGGTACCCACATTGCCTATAAGCATGACTTTGTTCATTTTGCCTGGCCGAGATAGTAGAACTTGAAATTCTTGCCTTTGGCCGACGGGAACTGGCTGCGCTCGTCGACACGCTCCTGCAGGTGGGCAACGATGCGGTTATAACAGTCGATGCCCGACATGGCCTTCACGCGAGCCACGAAGTGGGTGTCGCGATACTGGAACTTGCCGGTGCCTGGCACCAGCAGCACACGCTTGAAGTCGATGGAGCCCTCATACCAGCCGGGCTTCACCTCGTTCAGGCGAACCATAGCGGGCGCCATGCCGCGTTCGCGGGTGCCGCCCTCGGCAGCAGGCCTCACGGCTTTCTTCTCCTTGAAGTCCTGCATGGTGGCAGCCTCGGTCTTGATGATGATAAAATAAATGCGTGGACGTACTTTGTAGCGCTTGGGATAGAAGACGTCGCTGGCCACATAGTCGCGAATGTCGTTTTCAAGGACCGGGTTCATCCCTATCTCGTCAATACCTGCTAAAAAATCTATCGCTTCGTCAACATTGCTGACAAGCGTCTCTTGGTCGAAATATCTAAGATATAAATTCATTGTTTATTCTCTCTGTGTATGGTATAAATAAAAACCAGTGTCCTGTTACAAGAAAATGTTTAAGTAGAAAATGCTTATCGGAAAAAAAGAGCGGAAAACGGGACTCGGACCCGCGACCCCAACCTTGGCAAGGTTGTGCTCTACCAACTGAGCTATTTCCGCAAAATGATCAAAAACAAGTGAAGAGGAGGAGACTCGAACTCCCACGTCGCAATTGACACTACCCCCTCAAAGTAGCGCGTCTACCAATTCCGCCACCTCTCCA
>CAMOKH010000065.1 GCA_946617675.1 uncultured Prevotellaceae bacterium
ACTTTCGGCTTGGCGACCGAGCGCCGCATGAAGAGGGCAATGGGCAGCGCCAGCAAGAGGCCGGTCATGATGTTGGCCGTCATCACGTTGATGGCAAAGTCAATAGGCCGCATCTGGCCCAGCAGCGTCAGGTTCTCCGCCATCGACTGCTGCAGCCCGTACTGCTCCAACGCCTGGCGGGCCTCGGGTGCAGACACGATGTTCGTCAGCGCGTGCAGCAGGTAGCCGCGGTCAAGGAAGGCGAAGTAGAGATACTGCGCCAAGGCCATCAGCAGCGCTGCGTAGAAGAACACATAGGCGGCATAGGCCCAGCCGCGACGAAACGAGATGACACCGTCGAGCCCGACGTCGCGGAACTTGCCTAAGCGGTAGGCCACAAAAAACGGCGTCGCCACGGCCAGACCCACGGCCAGCAGACCGTAGAGCGGACTGGTGATGCCCAACACATAACAGGCAAAACTGGCTATCCAGAGCACGGCCAGCAGTGCACCGTCGATACGGGCAAAGGCCTTCAACTGTATAAACTCTGCCGGAGTCATCTTTAACTATTCACGAATTTTGCTGCAAAATTACGCATTTTCCCGCACATAACGCCCCGTTTCCGACAAAAAATAGTTAAAATCCTGAAATTTCTCATTTCTCATTTCTCATTTCTCATTTTATTTGCTTACCTTTGCACCCGCTTTCGAGCAACATGGGCAAGTCCTGTACGGCCAGCTCCCTCGGAATCCTCCAGGACGGGAACGTAGCAAAGGTACTTGGTTGTAGCGGCGCGATGCAGACTGCTTGCCCACCTGCCTCTTTAGCTCAGTTGGCCAGAGCACGTGATTTGTAATCTCGGGGTCGTTGGTTCGAATCCGACAAGAGGCTCAACAGTAAGGACAGAATAACATAAGAACAATCAACAACTGCAAGTTCTTTTGTTATTCTGTTTTTTAATTCAACACCACCATTTTGATTCTCCTACATCTTTTGGCTCAGCGGGTTTATCTTTTAATCTTCTTAATCTTTGTTGCACTTCCTGCACTGGAAGGTCTTAACCGACTGACGGCCAGACGGTTCGCAACCTCGAACACCCGCCAAACCAGACTGAAGCCTGCACTGAGACCTGCACTGGAAGTTGCACCGGAGGGAACTGAGGGAAACACGGTGGAATGGGACTTTCACGCCATTCTGACAGTTTCCCGCAGGCTGAGGGAACTGAGGGAATGAGGGAAACTCCGCCTTGAGCTACCCGGCGGGTAGAGCGCCTCAACCCGCCGGGTAGATGGTCTCAACCCGCCGGGTAGCGGTGAGTCTGGCAATGAACCTTGAAAAGCGCCGGTAAGACACACGAATACCCTGGCGATTTGTACCTCAAACGGCCACTTTTTCAACTGTTTCGAGCCTTGAAAATTCTTTTTTCCGGCCTTGAAAATCAAATTTTCAAGCCACGTCGAAAAACCTGACTGACTTTTTGAAATAACTTTACACCGCAATTTCCCGTCAATTCGCCTCAGTGCAGGAAATTGTTAGTGTCAGTGCAGGAAAAATAACGAAAAATCCTGCCTAACTACCTGAGAGTCAGTAGTCAGTGCAGGAAGTGCAGGAAACGCTCGCAAAGCCGTCACTTCCGCCAGAAGCGGTAGGTGATGTCGGCGAAGGTGCCGTCGTCCTGCTGACGGTAGAGACGCTGGTTGGTGGTGGGCTGCTTCAGCGGACCGAGGTGGCGGATGTAGGGGCCGACCTTGATGTAGTCGAAGTCGCGCTTGTTGACGATGGCGGGCACACGGATACGTCCCGTGTACCACGCCACCTTCAACTCGGGGTATTCTTCATGGATGTATTGTGCCAGCAGGTTGACCCCCTTGGGGTCGGCATCGCCACCCATGAAGGCGATGCAGGTGATGTCGGCCTTGAGACGGCTGATGAAGTCGTCGATGGCAGCGATGTCGAGTGGCAGTCCGACGTCGTCCCACAGGTAGTGGCTGTGGCACCCCGGACAGCGGCACGGGCAGCCCGAGATGTTGATAGCGAACGTCACCTCGTCGGGGATTTCCTGGAAGACAACGTCGGTGTTGACATATTTAAGCATGAGCGTAGAAGCGGCGGGCAGCCTCCTCCTGCCGCGGCTGCGAGAAGTTCGACACGCGCTTCAGGTAGCCGATGATACGGGTCATGTAGTCGATGTTCTTGGAGTGGCACTTGGGGCACTCGTGCAGGTAGCGCTTGTCGATGGTGCCACACTCGTTGCAGACGGTGTTGGGTATGTTGAACGTGAAGTAGTTGCAGCCCTCCTTGGCTGCGACGTGGAGCAGCTGGAGGTACTGCTGCTTGGAGAGGTGCTCGTCGAGGTTCATGTGTAGTGCGGAGCCGCCGGTGAGGTGCTCGATGTAGGGAGCGCCGTGGAGCTTGAACTTGTCGATGATGGTCAGCGAGTCGTCCTCGACGACGTAGAAGTAGGAGTTGTAGCAGTCGCGAGGCACGAAGTAGCCGTCCTCACGGTCCCACTTGGCGTGCTTCACGCCGACGTTCTCGGCGGGAATCATCTCACAGTTGAACATGACGTCCTTCGAGCGGTACTGCTTGTTGTACTTCTCTATCAGCCCCAGTATGCCCTGTACAAAGTGCAGGTAGTCGTCGTTTGGTGTTATCTTCAGGCCCATGAACTCGGCAGCCTCGACCAGTCCGTTGATGCCGATGGTGAGGTACTGTCGGCCGATGTTGATATAGCCGGCGTCGAACAGCGGCAGCATGCCGTGGGCCTGCAGTTCCTTGAGGTTCTCGTTGTAGGCCAGCTGCACCTTATGGCAGAGGTCGATGATGCCGCCGAGGTACTCGAGGTAGTCCATCTGGTGGTTCACGGCGTACTGAATGCAGCGGTTCAGGTTGATGGTGAGCACCGACTTCGAGCCTGTCGAGACGCCACCGGCGCCGAGTGTGTACGAGAAACCGTTGTCGGTAATCTCGTTGCGCAGCCGGCAGCACGACGACAGCGAGTCGGCGTTGTTGCTCATGTAGGTAAAGAAGGAGTGACCCTCAGCGTACATCTCGGCGGTGAAATCGCCCCACTCCGGATCCTTGCAGTCGCCGTTCTCGTCGGTGAGCAGTGCCATCGTCTCGACGGGGAAGGTGAGCAGCGTCTTCGTGCGCTCCTTGTTGAACCACTTCATGAAGCGCTTCTGCAGCCAGGAGAGTCCGTCCCAGTCGGGTTTCGACCCGTCGGGGAAGTAGAAGTCGCCGAAGATCGACTCGAAATAGTAGCGGTCGTAGTAGGCGATGTTCCAGAACACGGCCTGATAGTTGCGTGCGCCGGTGGGCTGGTTGAGCGTGTAGACGATCTGCTCGAAGTAGTCGGTGATGACCTTGTCGATGGTGCGCTTCTTCAGGCTCAGGTCGGCCTGTTCGTCGGCGCGGCGCCAGTAGTCCTGCCCGTACTCCTTGCCAATGAAGTAGTTCATGTACATCAGGAACTCAGGCGTGGCGCAGGCGCCGGAGAGCATCGACGAGACCATGAACACCATGTTGACGAATCCGCCGGCAAACGACTTCAGGTTTGTGGGGGCCGTGGAGTTGCCGCCGATGCTGGTGGTGCCGCCGATGAGCCAGGGGTACATCGTAATGGAGGCACAGTAGTTGGCCAGCGAGGTCTCGTCGTTCTTATATATAAAGTGGTGTGTCAGTTTGTCAATATACTCGTCGGCGAGCTGCTTGCCGTACATCTTCTTGATGCGCTCGGTCAGCAGGCGACGGTTAAGGCGGATGAAGTTCGATTTAGGCAACTCACCAATCAGCGTGGCAATGTTTTTGTGCTCAACGTTAGCGTTGGCATCATACTTTGAGCCCGTTGCCGCATTGACCGACTCCATGTATTCCGACAAGAAGTTCATCTTCTCAAGCGTCTCGCGGTCCTCGGTATGCTGCTGGCGGTAGAGGATGAACGACTTGGCCACCTTGTAGTAGCCCTCTCTCATCAGGGCCTCCTCAACCTGGTTCTGGATATCCTCGACCTTGATGTCGTCGTGAATATCCAAGTGACTGAGAATCTTTGAGATAGACCCCAAGTCGGTAGGTTGTTCCACACTCTCGAACGCCTTGACGATGGCGTTCATAATCTTGTCTAAAGAGAAGCGGTCTTTAGAGCCGTCGCGTTTGGTAATTGTAAAATTCTTAATCTCCATATCTATAGTTGTTTCATTCTTGCTACTTGTCGCCGATGGGCTGAAGATATCGTTTTTGGAAAACTTTTCCGAAGGCTTCCCGTAAAAAGTTTCCCGTTTCAGAAAACCTAAGCCCGTGCAAAGGTACGAAAAATAATCATACCAGAAAACTTTTTCGCCACTTTTTTTGCCTTTTTCTTCACTTAACACTGAAAAAGACGGCTCCTGGCTAAGAATCTTCTACGCCTGACAGGGCGAAATATCAAAATATTTGAAAAAATGTGGGTTTAAGTTTGGTAGATAAGAAATAAAGTGTTACCTTTGCATTGCCAATCTGACAAAAACCTAAAACTAAGAATATGATAAACACCAGAGGGTGCCAGCCTGCGACAGGCCGACACCCTCCGACATTTACAGAAACTAATCAACTCAAAGTAATATGGTAAAAAGCAAGACATGGATGATTGCCGCCATCCTTACCCTCAGCGGCATAGCCAGCAACACCCAAGCGCAAGTGATGAAAGCTGCCGACCTGGAGAAGTACGCCAAGGAGAAGTATGGCGACAAATGGCTCGACGCGGCTGCAAACCTGGCCTCGGGGCTGACGCTCGACAAGAACGAGTCGCTGACCTACCAGCAGGTCATCGAGGCGCCGGGAAAGACGAAACAGCAGCTCTACGTGGCGCTGAACTACTGGGTGACGGCAACGTTCAAGGACAAGCAGGCCATCACGCTGAACGACAAGGAGGCGGGCTGCATCATCATCTCGTCGGCCATCGACGGCATTGCCGACCATACGGGAACGCTGAACCGCTACGTGGTCAGCATCACGCCCGTCATCAAGATCGACATCAAGGACGGGCGCGTCCGCGTGACCTACACCGTACAGAACTACGACATACTGAAGGCTGAAGTCGCCGGATGGCTGGGGTTGCTGATTGACAACAGCGACAACCGACAGAGCCACCAGAACATATACAGCGACGGCAAGCGCATGAAGGCCGACACCCAGGACCGCCGACTCTACGACGAGCAGTGGGAGATATCGAAGCACTACCCCTTCGTGGAGAAGGACAACAAGAAGCGCACGTGCTCGAAGGCCTTGGTCATGACGCACGCCTACTCGAACGCCATCATGGACAAGATCGAGGAGGCTCTGAAGAACGGTATCGTGGGCAACGAGGACGAAGACTGGTAACCACGCCGACGGTAACAACAGGAAAAGAAGCGGGAGCATTTCCTTTCGGAAGTGCTCCCGCTTCTTTATGTACTCAGGCTGTGGCTACACGGCAGCCGCAGCAATCCAGTCGTAGATGCAGGAGGCGATGCCGAAGAGGGCAACGCCGGCTGTGCAGAGAGCCAGCGCCAGCTTGGTGTTCGCGTCGCTCTGGAACGTGGGCAGCGGCGTCAGCGTCTTCTTGATGTACATGGCCTTGACGATGAGCAGGTAGTAGTAGAGGCTGACCACCGTGTTGATCAAGGCGACGAAGACGACGAGGTAGACCCAGAAGGGGGCTGCCTCATGGCCACCGACGGCGGCCATGAACACGAAGAACTTCGAGAACATACCGGCGAAGGGCGGAATACCGGCCAGCGAGAACAGGGCCAGCGTCATGAGGAAACTGAGCTTGGGGTTGGTCTCGTAGAAGCCGTTGTAGGCGGCCATGTCGGTGCGGCCGCCGTTGTTCTGCTCAACGACGTTGATGACCGTGAAGACGGCCATGTTGGCCACGACGTAAACCAGCACGTAGTAGGTCAGCGCCGTGGCACCCATCTGCGAGTTGCCCAGCACGGCCAGCATGATGTAGCCGGCCTGCGAGATAGAGCTGAAGGCCATGAAGCGCTTGAGCTCCGACTGGCGGATGGCGAACAGGTTACCGACGGTGATGGTGAGCATGATGATGATGCCGAGCATCAGCGTCCACTGCTCGACCATGGGGCCGAAGACCTTGGTCAGGATGATGAAGGCGGCCAAGGCGGCTGCACCCTTCGAGACGACGCTCAGGTAGCCGGTGACGGGCGTGGGCGCACCCTGGTAGGTGTCGGCCGTCCACAAGTGGAAGGGCACGAGCGAGAGCTTGAAGCCCAGTCCGCTGAAGAAGAACACCAGCCCGGCCACGGGCAGCAGCATCTGGCTGCTGAAGGGGTTGATGCCCGAGAGCACGGTGGCTGCATCGGTGAAGTAGAGCGTGCCGGCAGCGGCGTAGACCAGCGAGATGCCGTAGAGCATGACGCCGCTGGAGAACGTAGCCGTCAGGATGTACTTGGCGGCTGCCTCGGCACTGACCTTTTTCTTCTTGTCGAGGGCCACCAGGCAGGCCATGGGCACTGAGGCGGTCTCGAGTCCGAGGAAGAACATGAGGAAGTTGCCCGAGGAAATCATCATGTACATACCCAGCAGGGTTGACACCACGAGCATGTAGAACTCTCCCTGTATGCGCTTGCCGTCGAGCCAGGGCTGCGCCATGATGACGACGATGAGCGTACCGGCGGTGAGGATGGTCTTCATGACGTTAGCCATCTGCGACGTGACGTAGAGTCCGCCGAAGGCCTCGGTGGGCACGGCCAGGACGCAGGGCACGATCTGCAGGGCCAGCAGCACGGCGGTAAGGGCATAGAGCACCCTACCCTTCTGCTCAGAGCGGTGCAGGCAGAAGTCGGCACAGAAAACGATTAAGAGAATAGCCACGAGGCAGGCCTCGGGAACCATCTGTAGAAATTGTCCGTAATTCATATCTTTGTCCTCCTATCGTTTACATGTTAATATTGTTGAGTATGGGAATCACGGCGTCGTTGATGACGTTCGAGGCCCAGAAGGGGAACGTACCAAGACCGGCCACGCAGAAGATGAGGCAGCCGACGGCGAGACGCTCGTCCCACGTGGCGTCGGTGAGCTGCAGGTAGTGCGGGTCGGCCACCTCGCCATACAGGATCTTGCCCACGAGGCGCAGGATGTAGACGGCGGTGATGACCACCGACGTGCAGGCGATGATGGTGCAGACGCGGTGGAACATATCGGCATTCTCGAACGAGCCCACGAAGATGGTCATCTCGGCCACGAAGCCCGAGAAGAACGGCAGGCCGAGATTAGCCAGACCGGCCAGGACGTAGCCCACGGCGAGGAACGGCATAATCTTCATCAGACCACCCAGACGGCGCACGTCGCGGGTGTGGGTGCGGCCGTAGATCATACCGATGAGCGCAAAGAAGAGGGCCGTCATCAAGCCGTGCGACAGCATCTGCAGGATGGCACCCGTGCAGGCCGTCTTGGTCATCATCAGCAGGGCGAAGAGCACCAGGCCGCAGTGACTGACCGACGAGTAGGCGTTGATATACTTCAGGTCGGTCTGCACGCAGGCCGAGAGGGCACCGTAGACCACGGAGATGGTGGTCAGGATGAGGAATATCCACGACAGCTCCTGGGCAGCCTCAGGCAGCAGGTACATGGCTACGCGGAAGCAGCCATAGCCTCCGAGCTTCATCAGCACGCCGGCGTGGAGCATCGACACCGCCGTGGGGGCCGAGGCATGACCGTCGGGTGACCATGTGTGGAACGGGAAGAGGGCGCCCAGCACACCGAAACCGATGAAGATGAAGGGGAAGAACACCTTCTGCATGTCCACCGGGATGTTGTGCATGGCGGCAATCTCGTTGACGTTCATCGTCGTGGCACCGCTGAAGAAGTAGATGCCGAGGATGCCGAGAATCAGCAGGGCGGAGCCTCCCATGAGCATCAGCGTGAGCTTCATGGCGGCGTACTCCTTGGCACCGCTACCCCAGACACCAATCAGCAGGTACATGGGGATAAGGGCCACCTCGTAGAACATGAACATGGTGAACAGGTCGGTGCAGATGAAGAAGCCGTAGACACCCGTTGAGAGCAGTGTGAACCACAGGAAGTACTCCTTCGTCAGCGGCTTGAGCTGCCACGAGGCGAACGTGCCGGTGAAGACGATGATGCTCGACAGCAGAAGCATGACGACCGAGATGCCGTCGACGCCAACGCTATAGGCAATGTTCAGCGGCTTAAACCACGGCGTAGAGGCCGTGAGCAGCATGACGTCGGTATTGCCGGCGGCGCGCTGCTGAATGAAATAGATGGTAAGCCAGATGGAGAGGGCCAGCAGAGCCGAGGAGCCTGCCACCATCACGCCACGCACCTGACCCAGGTTGCGGGCTATCCACAATCCTAAAAGCATCAGGACGGGAATCAATACAAATAGACTAAGTATGTTCATATCTTTAGATTGCTAAAAGGATTAATGTTAATGCTACAGCACCGGTAAGGAACCACACGGCATACTGGCGAACGTCGCCGCTCTGCCACGGGCGCAGGCTCTCGCCGGCCTCGTTGGCTCCCCATGCAGCGAAGTTGAACGTACCGTCGATGACGTGGCGGTCGAACCAGGCAATGGGGCGCGAGACGCAGGCGAAGATGACCTTGTGGGTCACGAACTGCCAGATCTCGTCCTGATAGAAGCGCTTATAGGCAGCACGCCACAGACGGGGGAACGTAGCGTAAAGCTTGTCGGCCACGGGCTGCTGCTCACCTTTATAGATATAGGTGGCCAGGCAGATGCTGCAGATGGCGATGACGGTGCTCACGGCGGCAACGGTCGGGTCGAAGTGGATGGTGTAGTCGTGGCCGTCGGCAGAGACGAACGAGCCGAACGAACCGCCCCAGCCGAGGAATCCGGCCAGCGTGGTGTAGATACCTACGCCGACGGTGATGACCGACAGCACGATCAGGGGCACGGTCATGGTCAGCGGAGCCTCGTGCGGCGTGTGGTGCTCGTGGGCCTCCTTGTTCTCGGTACCCCAGAAGATGCCGTAGTACAGGCGGAACATGTAGAAGGCGGTCATGGCGGCGATGCCGGTCATGATCCAGCCCACCACGGGACTGTAGTTCATGCAGGCCGAGATAATCTCGTCCTTCGAGCTAAAGCCCGAGAAGAAGGGAATACCGGCAATGGCCAGACATGAGATGAGGAACGTCCAGTGGGTAATGGGCATGTATTTGCGCAGCCCACCCATCAGGGCCATCTCATTGCTGTGGACGGCGTGGATGATGCAACCGGCGCCGAGGAAGAGGCAGGCCTTGAACATGGCGTGGGTGAACAGGTGGAACATTCCGGCCAGATAGCCTACGCTGCCCGGGTGCTCGTGACCCGTCAGCTGCTCGGTGCAGACGCCGAGGGCCACCATCATGAACGCAATCTGCGAGATGGTGGAGAAGGCGAGCACGCGCTTGATGTCGGTCTGCGCACAGGCCACGGCAGCAGCATAGAAGGCGGTGATGACACCCACCCAGACGATGATCGACATGGCCTCGGGGGCGTAGTTAATCCACAGGGGGAACATACGGGCCACCTGGTAGACACCGGCCACGACCATCGTGGCGGCATGGATGAGGGCCGACACGGGCGTGGGGCCTTCCATGGCGTCGGGCAGCCAGATGTGCAGCGGGAACATGGCACTCTTACCGGCACCACCGATGAACATCAGCGTCAGGGCCGTGGGCAGGATGAACCCACCGGCAGCCACTGCCTTGGCAGCGTCGCCGGCAATGAACGGCGTGGCGCCCTCGGCCATCTGGATGTTATCGATGAACGTGAACGAGAACGAACCCGTGTAGTAGCCGAAGATGAGGATACCCACCAGGAAGAAACCGTCGGCGAAGCGCGTGACGATGAACGCCTTCTTAGAGGCAGCCACGGCGGCGTGCAGCGGATAGTAGAAGCCGATGAGCAGGTAGCTCGACACGCCCACCATCTCCCAGAACAGGTACATCTGGAAAATGTTGGTAGCCACCACCAGGCCGAGCATCGACATGGAGAAGAGGCTCAGGAAGGCGTAGTAGCGCTGGAAGCCCTTCTCGCCGTGCATATAGCCGAAGGAGTAGATGTGAACCATGAACGACACGGTGGTAATGACGACGAGCATCATCACCGAGATGGGGTCGAGCATGATACCCATGTCGAAGTGCAAGCTACCCAGGGGCAGCCACGTCAGGTTGTAGGGCACGATGGTCTGGTAGACACCGTCCACGCGGTCGGCTCCGAAATACTGGAAAGCCGCCGTGTAGGCCAGCAGGGTGACCACGCCCAGTGTGCAGGTACCGATGAGTCCCGCCACCTTATGCGACATCTTCATGCCGAGCAGTCCCAACACTAAGAATGAGAACAGCGGCAGCAGAAGAATAAAGATTGTATATCCGTAATCCATAGATGATCAATTTTTCATATTAGTAATGCTGTCTACTGTGTCGCTCTTGAAGTTGCGGTACACATTGAGAATAATCGCGATAGCCACGGCCGACTCTGCTGCCGACACACCGATGGAGAAGAGGGTCATGAAGAAGCCCTCGTTCAGACCGGGATAGAGCAGGCGGTTGAAGGCGGCGAAGTTGATGTCGACGGCGTTGAGCACCAGCTCAATCGAGATGAGCATGGCAATCAGGTTGCGACGGGTCACAAAGCCATAGACGCCGATGAAGAACAACAGTGCTGAGAGCACGAAATAACATTGTACGGGTACCATAGCTTAGTCCTCCTCTACTTTACGTGAAACAACCAGTGCGCCGATGATGCAGGCCAGCAGGAAGATAGAGATGAACTCGAAGGGGAGCACATACTGATACTTCTCAGAGCCGACCAGGGCCTGACCGATGGTGCGCATGGGCACCTCGACATCGGCCACCTCACAGGCACGACACATAAACTCGTTCTTCAGGAACACGAAGGCCACCGTGGCCAGGCCGACGACGGTCAGCAGGGCGGCACCGATGGCGCGCGAGCACTTGATCTTCTCGACCATGCCCTGCAGCGTGCGCTTCGACACGAGCTGGATGGCAAAGACGTAGATCATCGTCACGCCGCCGGCATAGACGCTGATCTGTGCAGCACCGAGGTAGGTGTAGTCGAGCAGGAAGTAAAGGCCTGCCACGCCGAAGAGCACGAACAACATGAACGTTGCGGCCCTCATGATGCGCTTCGTCGTCACACACATCACGGCTGAGCCGAGGATGACGACCGCTAAGATGCAAAACATGATGATATTTGCCATAGGTCCTTACTTGGTTTTAGTATTAAACGTTCCGACTTTCCACTCGGCGCCACCCTCTATGAGGTTAGGCAGCGAGCCGCCCTGGTAGACCTCCTCGTTGAGGTGGAGCACCAGCTTCGAGCGGTCGAAGACGGCATTCTCAAAGTCGTTGGTAAACTCAATAGCGTCGAAGTTGCAGGCGTTCGTACAGAGCTGGCAGAACATGCAGTCGCCAAGGTCGTAACGGTAGTCGTCGAGCACCTTCTTCTTCTTGCCCGTCTCAGGGTCTTCGGCCATGTGGGCTACAATCTTGATTGTACCGTTGGGGCATGCCTTCTCGCACAACGTGCAGGCCGTACACTTGTAGGCACCGTTCTCGTCGCGCTTGAAGACCAGCCGGCCGCGGTGGCGCTTGGCCACATGGAGCGTGGTCTTGCGGTTCTCGGGGTACTGCTCTGTCGACTTGTTGGTAAAGAAGCCCTTGAAGTATTCCTTCCAGGTTACTCCCATACCCGTAGCCAAGGTCTTCAGGCCGTGTCCGAGTTCACTGAAATATCCTTGTTCTTTTTCCATTGCTTTCTTTTTTTTCCAGGTTTTCTAGATGCTCTAGATGTTCTAGATATTCTAGATGTTCTAGATATTCTAGATGTTCTAGTTATTTAATGTATAAGCCTAAGGCCACCACGACGGTCATCAGCACGAGGTTGATGAGCGAGAGGGGCATCAGGTACTTCCACTCTAACTTCAGAATCTGGTCGATACGCAGACGGGGGAACGTCCACTTGATCCACATGAGCAGCCACACCAGCAGGAAGGCCTTGCCTAAGAACCAGACGATGCCGGGGATGTAGTTCATCACCGTGTCGAAGGCCTCGATGCCGATGTTCACCGGTGCCCAGCCACCGAGGAATACCGTGGCGGCGATGGCGGCAATGATGAACAGGTTGAGGAACTCGGCCAGATAGAAGAAGCCGAAGCCCATGCCCGAGTACTCGGTGTGGTGACCTGCCGTCAGCTCGCTCTCGGCCTCAGCCATGTCGAACGGGCCACGGTTAGCCTCGGCGTTACCAGCCATGAGGAATACCAGGAAGGCGATGATGGCAGGAATGTGACCCTGGAAGATGAGCCAGCGCCAGGGGCCCGTCTGGGCCTCGACGATACCCGACATCTGCATCGTGCCGGTCAGGATGACGGCGGTGATGAGACAGAGGCAGAGCGACATCTCGTAGCTGATTATCTGCACGGCGCCGCGCATAGCCGAGACGACGGAGTATTTGTTGTTAGAGGCCCAGCCGGCCAGGAAGATACCCACGACGCCTATCGACGAGATGGCCGTCAGCAGGAAGATGCCCACGTTGAAGTCGAGCACCGTGGCACCGTTATTCCACGGCAGGAACGAGAAAGCGCCCACCGAGCCAACGATGACCAGCAGCGGCGCCACGCCGTAGAGCAGTTTGTCGGCCTTGTCGACGAAGAAGATCTCCTTGATGAGCATCTTGAACACGTCGGCAAAAACCTGCAGCAAGCCCCAGGGACCGACACGCATCGGGCCCAGACGGCACTGGAAGTAGGCACACACCTTGCGCTCCATGAATATCAGTACGATGGCCAGCACGGCGTATCCGACAAGGATGGCCACGCCGACAAGCACGCACTCAATCAATATCGTCAGCCAGTCGGGGCACCCTAAGGTGACGCGCAGCAACTGGTCGAACCATTGCGTAATAATTGAAAAGTCGAACATATTTTTCTTTGATTAGCGGTCAATATCAGGAATAACTACGTCAATAGCAGCACAGGTGGCAATCAGGTCGGCTATCTTCTGGCCGCGCAGCATGGGGTCGAAAGCCCCCACCAGCGACAGTCCCATCGGGCGCATCTTCATGCGGTAGGGGCTCTTGTCGCCACGCGAGTCGAGGTAGACGCCGAACTCGCCGGCCACACCCTCAACAGAGTAGTACCACTGTCCCTCGGGCACCTTGATGATGGGCTTCTGCTTCACGTAGAAGTCACCCTCGGGAATGTTGTCGATGAGCTGCTCGATGATGTTCAGGCTCTGATACATCTCGTTGATGTGAACGAGGTAGCGGCCCATGGAGTCGCACGTGTCGACCGTACACTGCTCCCACTCCACCTTGTCGTAGAGGTCGTAGGGGTGGTTCTTGCGCACGTCGTTCTTCCAGCCCGAGGCACGTCCGGCCGGGCCTGTCACGGCATACGAGATGCAGTCCTCGAGCGACATCGGTCCACAGTTCTCCAGACGGTTGTGGGTGATGACGTTGTCGCCGAACACGTCCATATACTCCTGAATCATGGGGCGCAGATACTTCACCAGTCCCTTCACGTTGCTGACGAAGTTGGGGTCGATGTCGTCCTGCAGGCCACCTATTCTATAATAATTCTGTATCAGGCGTCCGCCCGTCGTCTCCTCCATGCAGTTCAGCACGTGCTCACGGTCGCGCATGCCGTAAAGGAATGCCGTCAGAGCGCCGAGGTCCTGAGCCACGCACGAGGTGAACAGCAGGTGCGAGTCAAGACGCTGCAGCTCGTCCATGATGGTACGGATGTACTTGATGCGGTCGGTCAGCTCGACACCCATAGCCTCCTCAATGACGCCTACCAGAGCGTGGCGATGCTGCATGGCTCCCAGGTAGTTAAGACGATCGGTTAAAGCAAGCGTTTGGGGGTACGTCATCTGCTCCCACATCTTCTCGATGCCACGGTGAATGTAGCCGAAGTGCGGGTAGATGCGCTTCACGGTCTCGCCGTCGAGCACCGTCTGCAGACGGAGCACGCCGTGGGTGGCGGGGTGCTGCGGACCGATGTTGATAACGTAGTCGTCCTGGGTGAACAGGCGGTTCTGCTTCGACTGCAGGTTGCCGTCCTTGTCTAAGTAGTACTCCAGGCCGTAGTCGGGCTCGACGTCGTCGTCCAGCGTGTAGCTGTCGTTGAACTTCCAGTCCTTGCGGAAGGGGTGACCCTTGAAGTCGGTGCGCAGGAACAGGCGGCGCATGTCGGGATGACCCAGGAAGACGATGCCGTAGAAGTCGTAGACCTCGCGCTCCAGCAGGTCGGCCACGCGCCAGATGTCGCTCACGGTGGGAATGTAGTACATCTTCTGACCGTCTGTCTCACCGGTGCCGTTCGAGGCAATGCCGTCGCCGCAGACCTGGCTCTTGGCCAGCATCTTGACGCTGCAGCGCTCGTGGGTCGTGGTGTTTTCGAGGATGTAGACGCAGCCTAACCCCTCCTCGCCGCCGAAGTCTTCGCCGACGATGGTCACGAGGTAGTCGAAGCCTTTCTTCTCCTTCAAGTTGCGCATTTCCTGAGCGAACTTGCCAAAGTCGTATGATAAGAAATCTAATTTCATGCCTGCTCCTCCTTTCTTGTCTGCTGCGACTCAGCCGCAGCCTTCATTTCGTCAACAAACTCCTGAGGTACGTCGGTCACCACGATGGTCTCGCGGCGGTGGTCGCCCAGTTTCTCGCGGAACGTCAGCTCCTCATTCGATACGCCGAGCGTCTTTTCCTCAGCCGTCTGCTTGTGGTTAGCGCCGCCGAAGAACTTCTCGATCTTCACCTTGCGCTGCAGCTGCATCATGCCGTACATGATGGCCTCGGGGCGCGGCGGACAGCCAGGGACGAACACATCGACGGGCACGATTTCCTCGATGCCCTTCACCACGTGGTAGCTCGACTTGAACGGTCCGCCCGAGATGGCGCAACCGCCGACGGCCACCACGTACTTCGGCTCGGCCATCTGGTCGTAGAGGCGCTTCAGCGCCGGAGCCATCTTGTGGGTGATGGTGCCGGCACACATGATAAGGTCGGCCTGGCGGGGTGAGTTACGCGTCACCTCAAAGCCGAAGCGGGCGAAGTCGTAGCGCGAGCAGCCGCAGGCCATGAACTCGATACCGCAGCAGCTGGTAGCAAACGTCAGCGACCACAGCGAGTTAGAGCGGCCCCAGTTGATCAGCTTGTCAAGCGAACCAGTGATGACGTTGACGCCACCCTCGTGCAGCTCGTCGACAATCTTCTCCAACGACTCGTTGTCTTTCCACTCCTCGTAGGGAATCGACTTGATCTTGGGTTTCATTTCCATTCGAGCGCTCCTTTCCGCCAGGCGTAAGCCAGGCCTAAAACCAATACTACGAGGAAGAACCCGATTGACAGCAAGGCCATCACACCGAAGTCCTTCACCACTACCGCCCATGGATACAGAAACACCGTTTCCACATCGAACATGAGGAACAAGATGGCGAAGAGGTAGAAGCCCACACTGACCGGTATCCACGACGTTCCGCGAGTGGGAATACCACTCTCGTAGGGTTCGCCTTTCACCTTTGCGTATGAGCGTGGACCAATAAGCTTAGCAACGACGTAAGCTCCCGCCACCAATGTAAATGCCGTCAGCAAGACGGTAATTAACAAGGTAAAATCCATAAAATTTATTTTGTTATAACAATGATTCGCTTTTAAGCGGTGCAAAGTTACTAAAAAATTTGCAAATAGTCTGATAAAATACAGAAAATTTGCAAAAATACGTCATTATTGCTGAAAAGCGGCTCAGTCAAACAGGCTCAGCGACAGGTCCACCTTCGGTTTTTCAGGCTCCTGCCCGGCCGGCTCGTCGGCCTGCTGCTCACGGAACTGCAGCATCAACGAGCGGGCGTCGGCATTGTTGAGCGTGTTGAGCCGGTAATAGCCACGGCGCTCGGTCCGCTCGATGAGCGACTGTGCCGACTTTGACTGCCGAAGCAGGTACTGCTGCACGTAGCGGTGGACTTCCTGCAGGTCGGGCTGCGAAAACAACGTGCACGACAGGTTATAAACGTGCTTGGCCAACTGCTGCACGCCTATGCCCTGCTCGCCCACGGCAGTCAGGATCTGCAATATCTGCTTGTCGTATGTCATTGAAAAAAAGGTCGGCAAACTCGTATGCTTACCGACCTCTTCGTGTATTGTATTGAAACTTTCTTTAGGCCAACGTCACCTTGTCCTCAGCGCTTGACAACTTGCCCTCCTTGAAGAGCCAGCCAAGACCGAGCAGGGTCTCCTCCTCAGAAATTTTTGCAGCCTTTGCAATCTCCTTCACCGTGAGAGCCTTCTCGGCTGCTGCCAGTGCCTGATAAACATCACCTGCCTTGAAACCAGCGTTCTCAGCATTCACTGCGAGCGTAGCCTTAGCTGCCTTTGTTGCAGTCTTCTTCACGGTTTCAGTCTTCTTAGCTGCTGTAGCCTTAGTCTCAGTAGCCTTCTTAGTTGTTGCTTTCTTTTCTGCCATAATGCTTTAAAAATTTAATACACGTATTGAAGTAAATACTTTGTTTTTATACCTTTGACGGTGCAAAGTTACTTCTTCTTTTCTTACAAGTTACTGATATTTAGGCTTTTTTGCTTAAACCCGTATTATTCTTGACGTAGGTCAATTCTTGTCTCTCGGCTCTTCTCTGTCGCCGCTGCGCGACCGCCCTATTATTTTAAGGTTCGCGCGTGATGGTCAGACAGAGCTCGTCGAGCTGCTTCTGGTCGAGTTCGCCGGGGGCGTCGAGCATCACGTCGCGGCCGGAGTTGTTCTTCGGGAAGGCGATGCAGTCGCGGATGCTGTCGAGGCCGGCCATCAGGCTCACGAAGCGGTCGAGACCGAAGGCCAGACCGGCGTGGGGCGGCGCACCATACTTGAAGGCATTGATGAGGAAGCCGAACTGGGCCATAGCCTTCTCGGGGGTGAAGCCCAGGATCTCGAACATCTTCTCCTGCAGGCGTCCGTCGTGGATACGCAGCGAGCCACCGCCCACCTCGACGCCGTTGCAGACGAAGTCGTAGGCCACGGCGCGCACCTTCTCGGGAGCCGTGTCGAGCAGTGGAATGTCGTCGGGGTTGGGCAGCGTGAACGGGTGGTGGGTAGCCATCAGGCGCTGCTCCTCGTCGCTCCACTCAAACAGCGGGAAGTCGACAATCCAGAGGCAGACGAACTTGTCCTTGTCGCGCAGGCCCAGACGGTCACCCATCTCCAGGCGCAGGGTGCAGAGCTGGATGCGCGTCTTGTTGGCGTTGTCGCCGCTGAGGATGAGCACCAGGTCGCCGTCCTTGGCGCCGCAGGCCTCCTTCACCTTCTGCCACACCTCGGGCTCATAGAACTTGTCGACAGAGGACTTCACGGTGCCGTCCTCGTTGAACTTGACGTAGACGAGCCCCTTGGCACCCACCTGCGGGCGCTTCACGAAGTCGGTCAGCTGGTCGAGCTGCTTGCGGGTGTAGCCGGCACAGCCCGGCACGCAGATGCCGCCGATGTACTGGGCCTCGTTGAAGACGGGGAACGTGCCCGTGCCCTTCAGCACGTCGGCCAGTTCGACGAACTCCATGCCGAAGCGCAGGTCGGGCTTGTCGCTACCGAAGCGCCGCATGGCCTCGTGCCACGTCATGCGCTGCAGCGGGGGCAGCTCAATGCCGCGCACCTCCTTGAACAGGTGGCGGGCCAGGCCCTCGAAGATTTCGAGCACGTCCTCCTGGTCGGCAAACGACATCTCGCAGTCAATCTGGGTGAACTCCGGCTGACGGTCGGCGCGCAGGTCCTCGTCGCGGAAGCACTTGGCAATCTGGAAGTAGCGGTCGAAGCCGCTCACCATCAGCAGCTGCTTCAGCGTCTGGGGCGACTGCGGCAGGGCGTAGAACTGTCCGGGATTCATGCGCGACGGCACGACGAAGTCGCGGGCGCCCTCGGGGGTCGACCCGATGAGTATCGGCGTCTCCACCTCGATGAAGTTCAGCGAGTCGAGGAAGTTGCGTATGAGGATTGTCATGCGGTGGCGCAGCTCCAGGTTCTTACGAACACACGAGCGGCGCAGGTCCAGATAGCGGTACTTCATGCGGATGTCGTCGCCGCCGTCGGTCTGGTCCTCGATGGTGAACGGGGGCGTCAGGCTCTCGCTGAGTATGTTCAGCTCCGTGGCCAGGATTTCGATGTCGCCGGTGGGCATCTTGGGGTTCTTCGACTGTCGCTCGCTGACGCAGCCTTTCACCTGAATACAGAATTCGCGTCCAAGCTTGTTGGCACACTCACACAGGGCGGCGTCCTTCGACTCGTCGAACACGAGCTGCGTCAGGCCGTAGCGGTCGCGCAGGTCGACGAACGTCATGCCGCCCATCTTACGGGTGCGCTGCACCCATCCGGCCAGCGTCACCTGCCGGCCGGCGTCGGTGAGTCTCAGCTCACCACAAGTATTAGTTCTATACATATTTTTAATATATATAATTGTTTCGGGCTGCAAAGGTAAACAAAAAAAGGCGAAAGTGCAACACTTTCGCTCTTTTTTTGCGCAATCCTTTGCCAATAGGCCGAGCGGGACGACGAGTTTCGAGGAAAGTCGGGAGGGAGACCATGAGGGCGTGAACAACACCCGCACCGAAACACGCGGCGCCTCAGGCTGGTTCTCTTTCATCGAGCGCCGTTGGAATGGCAGTGAGGTAGAATCGGTCATCAGGCTCAAGGGTGACTACACCGAGATTTCGGGATATATTTGCGAAAAAAACGGGCTGACATGTTGATTTTTGACAGAAAATCATTATCTTTGCACGCAGAAACAAATCTACCAAGACAATGAAACGACTGATTACACTACTGACAATGGCCGCATCGGCACTGACCATGACGGCACAGACAACGGCGGACGACGTGCTCGGCACGGTCCGCAAGGCTAACAACTACTTCATGGCTAAATACAGCGACCCAACGGTGCCGACCAACGTCAAGCGCGTGCGCCCGTCGAGCCTCTGGACGCGGGCCGTCTACTACGAGGGACTGATGGCCCTCTACGAGATTGACCCCGACCAGCGCTACCTGGACTACACCGACCGCTGGGCCGCGTTCCACAAGTGGACGCCGCGCAACGGCACGACCACCTGCGACGCCGACGACCAGTGCTGCGGCCAGACCTACCTCATGCGCTACGAGCAGGTTGGCGGCGAGGAGAAGATTGCACGGATGCGCGAAAACCTGGACTACCAGATGAAGACGCCCAACGAGAAGAAGAACATCAAGACGCCCTCGCTCTACGGCTGGTGGACGTGGATCGACGCCATTCAGATGGCCATGCCGCTCTATATGCAGATGGCCCGACTGACGGGCGAGACGAAGTACCGCGACCACGCCATGCAGATGTACCGCTGGAGCCGCAACGAGTGCGGCGGCGGACTGTTCAACACGAAGGACGGCCTCTGGTGGCGCGACGCCGACTACGTGCCGCCCTACAAGGAGCCCGACGGACGCGACTGCTACTGGAGCCGCGGCAACGGCTGGGTCTACGCCGCACTGGTGCGCTGCATGAACGAGCTGCCCAAGAAGGACAAGGCCTACAAGGAGCTGAAGAAGGACTTCATGCTGATGTCCAAAGGACTGCTGAAATGCCAGCGCGAGGACGGTTTCTGGAACCCCTCGCTGGTGTCGACCAACTATGCCATGCCTGAGACGTCGGGCACGGCCCTGTTCCTCTACGGCATGGCGTGGGGCATCCGTCAGGGCTACCTCAAGGCTAAGGACTACCGGCCGGCCTGCGACCGTGCATGGGCGGCAATGGTGAAGACGGCTGTCCACCGCGACGGCTTCCTCGGCTGGATGCAGGGCACGGGCAAGGATCCCTCGGCCGGCCAGCCTCTGTCGTACGACAAGGTGCCCGACTTCGAGGACTACGGAACGGGCTGCTTCCTGCTCGGTGCGGTTGAGTACTACAAGCTGCTGAAATGATAAAAAAGTTTAAATAAAACTGCTTTTGCCGTGTTATCCGTGCCAAAATGACTACTTTTGCACCAAAGTATCTAATAAAAAAAAGACAAGCACAATGAAAAAGACCTTACTCACAGCTCTGATGCTCGTCTGTGGCATCGTGTTTGCATCGGCACAGGCCGAAATTAAGTTCGACAAGCTGACCAACGACTTCGGTTCGTTCTCTGAGGCTTCGCCCGTTGTCAGCTGCACCTTCACGTTCACCAACGTCGGCGACAAGCCGCTGGTCATCAATCAGGCCGTCGCCTCGTGCGGCTGCACTGTCCCTGAATACACCAAAGAGCCTGTGCAGCCCGGCGAGAAGGGCAGCATCAAGGTGACTTACAACGGCACGGGCAAATACCCCGGTCACTTCAAGAAGTCCATCACCGTCCGCACCAACGGCAAGGTCGAAATGACCCGCCTCTACATCGAGGGGACGATGGAGGAGAAGAAGTAAACTTTTGAAGTAAAAGAGAAAGAAGGAAAAAGAAAGAAGTATGATTACCGAGCAAGCCCAGATATTTGGCGGGCTTTGCCAAGTAATCATACTTCTTTCTTTTTCCTTCTTACTTCTTACTTATTCAGAACGAGTACGACAGTCCGATTGACGTGTACTCCTTGAACTGCCAGTAGCCGAGGTCGTCGTCGTAGGCATTGCCGTCGTCGAAGCGGGGATAGAGGAAGATGTTGGCCGAGATGTACTTCGACACCTTCAGCTGGAACGTGTTCTCCCACTCCACCTCAGCACGGTGGTACGACGTGAAGGCCCAGAAGCGGCTCTTCCACGTGACGGTCTCTGAGAGCTTCCACTGCAGGTCGGCCGTCACCTGCGAACCTGGGTCGAGCAGGTGGTGCTTGTCGGCATCTACGCCGTGGCGCGAGGGGAACCAGCTGTAGTCAGCGGGATTCTCGGCATTCTGGTTGGGGAACCACGTACGGTCTACGTAGCGGTAGTTCAGGGCGATGGGCGAAAGGTTGACTGTTCCCGTCAGCTTCTTGTCGAAAGCCTCTACCTTGTAATCCATACCGAGACCGACGTTCAGGTTGAACGGCGAGAAGAAGTCCGAGTAGGTGCGATGGTCGTTCGACTTCAGACCGCGGGCGAACTGTGTCCAAGCCAGCACCTGCAGCGTGTAGTACCAGCGCTTTGTGGCCTGCAGTCCGACCTTCGACGTCAGACGCAGCAGGTCTTCGTTCGACTTCCACTTGTGCAGCGAGTCAGAGCGTGCCGTCAGGAAGCCGAGCTTCGCCTCGAGCTTGTTGTCCCACTTCCACTTGCCCTTGTTGTCGTAGTTGGCCTCAAGGGTCAGGCTGCCCAGCAGCGAGTAGGTAGACTCGCCACCCTTGTACCAGTTGCCGCTGACGTAGTTCTGCATGGCCTGCAGGAATCCGTCGCCCTTCTTCGTCCAGAACTTCGGCTTCGTCACCACCACCTCGGTGGGAGCCAGCTCGGGCTCGTCGGGTTGGGCTGACACGTGCTCCACCAGCTCAACACGCTGCTCGATGGGCTGGTCGATGTCCTGGCGCAGCGAACCGGCCTCCTCAAGGTCGGTCTCGGTGGCCTCAACCAGGTCAGGGCGGTTCAGGTAGACGTTCATCAACGCCTTGTCGACAGCCTCGTCCACGTCGTTCGATTCATGACTGAGTGCCAGCATTCCGGCCGACACATTGTGATAGAACGTCAGCGGTGCAAACAGCTTGTAGGTGGCCCCACTGACCGAATCAATTGGCTGTGCGGCGCTGGCGCTGAGCGCACAGCCTGCCGCGAGTGTAAATAACATCTTACGCATAATCTGGCTGCAAAGGTACGAAAAAAATCCGAATGCTATGCCGTCATTCGGATTTTTTTCGTACCTTTGCACCTTGATTACGTAACGCGAACAAAAAAAAGAGATAGAAATGAACAGAGACACCGTTATCGGATTCGTGCTCATCGCCCTCGTGCTCATCGGCTTCAGCTGGTATAACCAGCCCTCGGCCGAGCAGATTGAGGCCCAGCGCAAAGAGGACAGCATCGCCGCTGTCATAAAGGAAAACGCCCAGAAACAACAGGCCGACGAGGCCGCACGTAAGGCCAGGGCCGACGAGGCCGCTAAGAACGACTCGACGAGCCTGTTCTACTCAGCCCTCAGCGGGCAGAACAGCGACGTCGTGCTGAAGAACGACAAGGTTGAGCTGACTTTCTCGACCAAGGGCGGCACGCTGTCGAAGGCCGTCGTCAAGGGCTTTGCCGACAAGGACGGCAACCCCGACGTCACGCTCTTTGACGCTAAAGACCAGCGCATGAACTTCCTGCTGGCCGGCAAGCAAGACAACATCATCACCCAGGAACTCTTCTTCACACCGTCGAACCAGAGCGACTCGACCGTCACCATGACCGCTCAGGCCACGGGCGGCGGCAGCATCGTGCTCGACTACAAGCTCGGGCCCGACCACATGCTGCACTTCTCGCTGACGGCCAACGGACTGAGCGGCATCTTCGCTCCCACCTACAAGGAGATGGACATCGAGTGGAGCGACCACACCCGCCAGCAGGAGAAGGGCTTCTATTTTGAAAACCGGTACACGGGCCTGTTCTACAAGGAGGCCAACGACGGCTCTACCGACAACCTCTCAGAGACCGCTGACAAGCGCGAGACCATCGACGAACAGCTCGACTGGGTGGCCTTCCGCAACCAGTTCTTCAGCGTGGCCCTCGTCTCGAAGGACAACTTCGCCGGCGGCGCACAGCTCAGCAGCGTGCAGGACCAGAAGGAGACGGGCTACCTGAAGCAGTTCGACGCCCGCCTGAAGACGGCTTTCGACCCCACAGGCCGGCAGCCCTCTGAGTTCGAGATGTATATCGGCCCCAACGACTTCCGACTCATCCAGGACGTCGCCAAGCAAAGCACCTTCGGCAAGGACCTCGACCTCGAGCAGCTCGTCAACCTCGGCTGGTGGATTTTCAGGCTTATCAACCGCTGGTTCACCCTCTACGTCTTCGAGTGGCTCTCGTCGTTCGGCATGTCGATGGGCATCGTCCTCATACTCATCACCTTATTATTAAAGGCCCTCACCTACCCCATGGTGAAGAAACAATACATGTCGTCGGCCAAGATGCGCGTACTGAAGCCGAAACTCGACGAGGCTACCCGACAGTACGACAAGCCTGAGGACCAGATGAAGAAGCAGCAGGCCATGATGCAGATGTACTCGCAGTACGGCGTGTCGCCCCTCTCGGGCTGTCTGCCCATGCTCATCCAGATGCCTATCTGGATTGCCATGTTCTGGTTCGTGCCCAACGCCATCCAGCTGCGCGGACAGTCGTTCCTCTGGATGGAGGACCTGGCCACCTACGACCCCATCGTCTCGTGGAACACCCACATCTGGGGCATCGGCGACCACCTGTCGCTCTCGTGCCTGCTCTTCTGCGGCTCGAACATCCTCTACTCGTGGTTCACCATGCGCCAGCAGAAGGACCAGATGGTGGGCGCACAGGCCGAGCAGATGAAGATGATGCAGTGGATGATGTACCTCATGCCGCTGATGTTCTTCTTCATGTTCAACGACTACTCCAGCGGTCTGAACTTCTACTACTTCATCTCGCTGCTCTTCTCGTCGATCATCATGTTCGTGCTCCGCAAGACTACCGACGACGACAAGCTACTGGCCATCCTTGAAGCCCGCTACAAGGAGAACAAGGCCAACCCCAAGAAGCAGAGCGGACTCGCAGCCCGCCTCGAAGCCATGCAGAAGCAGGCCGAGGAGCTGCAGCGCCAGCGCCAGCAGCACAAGTAGGCGGGCGGCTGGCGCTGGCCCGGCGCGTATCATTGCTAAAAATACTAAAACTTTGGTATTGCGAGTAACGGAAAAAATCCGTACCTTTGCAGCCGAATTAAGATTGTTTACTTTATGAAGCAAATACTCACAATAGTAAACCGCAATGCGTTGCTGGCTATCCTCAGTCTCCTTGCACTGACAGCCACGGCGCAGCAAGCCCGATTCACCATACGCGGATCAGTCACCGACGATAACGGCAAGCCCATCGAGCTGGCCACCGTCAGTCTCAACCAGTCGCTCGTCACAGGCACGTCGGCCTCGGGCAAGTTCCAGCTGAGCAACGTCCCGGCGGGCACCTATCAGTGGCGCGTGTCGTTCGTGGGCTACGAGACGGCGACGGGCTCGCTGACCGTCAAGACGGGGCGCGAGACGCTCAACGTGACGCTGCACGAACTGGGACTGCAGCTGCAGAACGTCACCGTGACGGCCAAGCAGGTGCAGATGGGCTCGAAGTCGGTGATTGACCAGGACGCCATCCGCCACATCCAGCCCAAGAGCATCGGCGACCTGCTGCAGCTCGTGCCCGGCAACCTGATAGAGAACCCCAACCTGAACAACCTCGCGCAGGCGCACATACGCGAAATAGAAGATGTGCAGTCGGGCAACAAGATCGTCTACGACGCGGCCAACGCCCGCGGCACGGCGGTCGTCGTCGACGGCACGCCGCTCTCGAACGACGGTAACCTGCAGGTGTTCAATGCCAACCGCTATGGCAGCTCGGCCGGCGGCAACGACCTCACCGTCGGCGAGAACACCACCGGCGGCCGAGGCATCGACCTGCGCACGGTGAGCGCCGGCAACGTGGAGTCGATGGAGGTGATACGCGGCATTCCGTCGGTAGAGTATGGCAACCTGACCAGCGGCGTGGTCATCGTCAACACGAAGTCTGGCCATACGCCCTGGGAGGTCAAGGCATCGGCCGACCCCAACTCGAAGCTGGCCTTCCTGGGCAAGGGCTTCAACCTGAAGGGTGCCGGCGCCGTGAACTTCTCGGTAGACTGGGCTCAGTCGTGGGCCGACACGCGCCTGCACTACAAGGGCTACGACCGCGTGACGGCATCGGTGGGCTACAGCAACCAGTTCGGGCCGCTGAGCCTGAACGTGCGCGGGGCCTTCTACACCAGCATCAACAACACCAAGCGCGACCCGCAGATGACCGAGGCCCACTCTGAATGGAAGAACAACAACACCGGCGGCCGACTGGCACTGAACGGGCGCTACATGAGCGACCACGCCTTCATTACCAGCGTCGACTACAAGTTCAGCGCCCAGCTCTCGCGCCAGCACGACTGGATGAGCAACTGGGTGTACAACCCCGACGGCGTCATCACCAACACCCGCCTGGAGGGCCTGCAGGAGGCGCGATTCAAGCGCTACGGCTACCAGAGCGAGTACACCATCGAGAGCCGCCCCCTGAACCTCTACGCCCAGCTCGTGGCCAACAAATACATCAGCCTGGGCGACCGCGACTACACCAGCCTGAAGCTGGGCGCCGAGTACGTCTACGACGGCAACAGCGGCGACGGCCTGAGCTACGACATCGAGAACCCGCCGCAGGCCCAGGCTTCGCACACGCTGCGCCCGCGAGCCTATAGCGATATTCCCGGCATGTCGGCGCTGACGGCCTTCCTCAGCGACCGCACCAGCCTCAGCTTCGGCAGCATGAGTGCCCAGGTGGAGGCAGGCGTCCGACTGACCAACCTCTTCCTCAACAGCGACAAGAGCGGCGGCAACAGCGGCTACCTCGTGGCCGAGCCCCGACTGAACGCCAGCCTCAACCTGCTGAACAGCCGCAACAACAGCTTCCTCGACGACCTGTCGCTCACCGGCGGCTTCGGCCTGGCCAACAAGCTGCCCTCACTCATCTACCTCTACCCTGACGCCGCCTACTTCGACAACGTGGCCCTGGGCCGCTGGAGCGACGACGAGAGCAACCGCCTGGCGCTGGTGCAGACCACCATCGTCAGCCAGACGCAGAACCCTGACCTGAAAACAACCCGCAGCAGCAAGTGGGAACTGGGCCTGCAGCTGCGCAAGGGGCAGGTCAGCGCCACCGTCACCTACTTCAACGAGCGCCATAAGAACGAGTACGGCTTCCTGACGCAGTCGTTCTACATCGACTACCCCTGGTACGAGCTGCCCGAGGGGGCCACCCTACCCACCTTCAGCACCGACGGCAAGCTGAGCTACACCCTCGGGGGCCAGAAGGCGACCGCCACGCCCACCATCTACACCGAGCGTACCAGCTGGGCCCTGCCCTCGAATACTTCAGATTCGCGCAAGCACGGCATCGAGTACACCCTCAGCCTGGGCGAGCTCAAGGCCCTGCGCACCAGCCTGAACATCACGGGAGCCTGGTTCTGGATCAAGCGCCAGCGGTCAAAGATCGACTACTCGAACGTCGCCTTCGACACACGCCAGCCCACGCCATTCGTCAACATGGTGGTGCTGCCCGAGGGCTTAGGCAACATCAGCGACCGCGTGAACACCAACTTCGCCTTCATCACCCACATCCCGCAGCTGAAGATGATCTTCACCACCACCGTGCAGGTCGTGTGGCGACAGAGCAGCCGCACCATCTACGAAGACGAGAACGGCAACAGCCGCTACTACCTGAAGCACTACGACGACGCCGACTACTGGGTGGCCGACCCGATAGGCTACTACGACATGCAGCAGACGTGGCACCCCTGGACTGCCGCCGACGCCGAGGACAAACTGCTGAACACCTACATGGCGCGCCAGATGAGCTACGACCTGGAGACTGAGGTCATCGACCCCTGGGCCATGCTCAGCATGCGCTTCACCAAGGAACTGGGCCGCACGGCCGAGCTCTCGTTCATTGCCAACAACCTGACCAACACCCATAAGTACCGCCGCTACAAGCACAGCAACGCCCAGTACCAGGTCTACCCGCCGATGTACTTCGGCGCCGAGGTCAAGCTGAAGTTCTGAGATTATTCTATTATATTTATTAACAACAAACAAAACAGAGAAAAGAAGATGAAAAAGGTTTTCAAGTTTACCATGATGCTGATGGCCGCCATGACCGTCACATCGTTCGTAGCCTGCTCTGACGACGACGACGAAGTCAAGAGCTATCCGCTCACCATCACGCTGAATCCCGGCGACATCGCTGCCAACAACATCGGCAACGTGAAGATTATCGTGAGCAATGCCACCAAGAGCGACACCATCAGCGCCAACGGTCTGACCGAGCAGAAGCTGACACTCACCCAGGGCACCTACAACATCACCGTCAGCGGTAAGGTGAAGGACGAGGCAACAGCCTACGTACAGGGAACGGCCACCGCCGAACTCTACGCCGAGAAGAGCGTCGAGGTGAAGCTCACCAAGTACAACCAGAGCCCGCTGGTGTTCAAGACCCTCCACACCACCGGCTCGGCACTCTACTACGTGCTCGACAGCTACTTCGAGATTGCCAACAACTCTGACGAGGTGCAGTATCTCGACGGACTGATCGTGGCCAACACGCTGGCCAACCAGAAGGCCAAGAGCGCCTGGCAGGAAGCATTCCCCGACAAGTACCGCACGGGCGACGCCAGCAACGCCATCGTTCTGGCCTTCCCCGGCTCGGGCAAGGACTACCCCCTGCAGCCCGGTGAGTTCGTGGTCGTGGCCGACCAGGCTCTGAACCACAAGCTGGCCTACGGCGACGACGAGGAGAAGAAGGAGAACTTCGTCAACAGCCCCGACCTGTCGGGTGCTAACTTCGAGAAGTACTACGGCAACGGCGACGCCGACAACGAGAAGGTGCCCAACATGGAGATTGTCGTCCGTCTGAACAAGTACAAGAAGATGTGGGCCTTCGGCGTCACCGGCGGTGCCTACATGCTCGTGAAGCTCCCCGAGGGTACTACCTGGCAGCAGTACATCGCCGACGAGGCCAACTTCGAGGTGCAGCCCAACTCTACCTCTACCGGTCAGGTGCTGATGATTCCCAGCAAGTATGTGCTCGACGCCGTCGACATCTACGAGCACGGTCTGGCCGCCGAGGACCACTACCCCTTCTTCCTGCCGCAGGACGATGCTTCGGGTGTAGAGGCTAACGACATGTACGCCGGCAAGTGCATCCGCCGCAAGGTGAGCAAGATTGAGAACGGCCGCGTCTACTACAAGGACACCAACAACTCGCGCGACGACTGGAAGAACAATCAGGACGTCACGCCCGGCCTACAGCCCACAAGCGTAGACTAAAACAACGATTTCACACAACCAGGAGGTGTGCCGGCACGACGCCGGCACACCCTTTCAACCCCAAACCCATAAACGCATGAAACGACTCATCCTGACACTCCTGCCACTCTCGCTCGGCACGGCGGCCGAGGCACAGTCCTGGAACGAAAGCTTCCAGAACCAGCCCCACAACCTGCGCTACGAGAGCCTTAGTCCCACGCGGCTGTCGTATAACCCACAGCAGGACTTCGCCGTGGCCAAGGGCAGCTACCAGCTGCAGAAGGGCGACTTCCACGCCATCGACCAGTCGGGCGACGCCCACCTCATGGACGTCTACATCGGCGGACTGCGCCGCGTGAAGCAGTTCAGCCTGTCAGGACACATCAGCTACAGCAACCGGAAAGACAACGACCAGAGCTGGAACAGCACCCTCTGGAACCTGGCCGACAACCCCTACACGCTGTGCGACTCGGTGCCCGGCGACGCCACCACCGAGGCTTTCGACATGCAAGCTGCCGCCGCCTATGACTTCGCCGGCGGCCTGAAGGTCGGCCTCAGCATCGGGCTGCGCACGGGCAGCCGTGCCGACCAGAACGACCCTCGCCCGCGCACCGTCACCTCGCTGCTGCCCATCACCGTCGGCGCCGACTACCGGATAGCCGACAGCTGGCATGTCGGCCTGGCCGCCGGCGTGCGCCTGTCGAGCTCGGTCATTGAGTACACCTCGGTGCAGACCACCCGCGTCTTCCGCTACTTCCTGATGAAGGGCATGGGCGACTACGCCAAGCGCACCTCGGCCGACGAGCCGGGCTACAAGCGCGACTATCAGGGCAACGGCTATCTCGGTGCCCTCAGTGCCACATGGCAGCCCGACGGGGGCGCCGTGGCCAACCACTTAGAGCTGTCGGCCGAGGCCAACAACGAGGAGGCCACCGACGGCGGCACGAGCTACTCGTTCCACGGCGGCGACTATGCCGAGACGGTGCTCGCCCTGAAGGACCGCCTGCAGCTGAAGTCAGGTGCGGCCCTCCACAACCTGACGCTCCGCGCCACCTACACTAACGGAAAGGGCACCTGGTACGACCAGAAGCGGCAGACCGACATCGAGCACGGCAGCATCGCCTACTACGACGTGCTCAGCCAGTACACCAACCATAAGACCCAACGCCTCGATGCCTCGCTGCGCTACCAGTTCGACCTGCTCGGCAGCGACGACCGTCGCAACCTCTTCGTCAGCGCCGAAGCAGCCTTAGGCAGCATCACCCGCAAGCAGTTGCTCGGCGAGACGACCCCCAAGCAGCAAATTCAGACCATCGCCGCCCAGATTGAGGCCGGCAAGGTGCTATATATAAATAAGGTGACGCTGCTGGCACAGCTCAGTGGCGGCTACCGCACGCCCCAGAAGCAGACCTACGCCAGCGGCTCCGTCTACAGCGGCGAAGACAACATCGACGGCGACTTCACGCGCCACGTCTTCGAGTACGAGTCGGCCCAGTGCTGGCACGTCGGCGCCCTGGCCGATGCGTCGATGCCGGTCGGCGCAAGCATTTCCGCCGGCCTCTACGCCAAGTGCCGCTACCAGCGCTACACGGGTAAGAACGAGTACTGGCAGGGCTACGACGGCACCGGCCTGACCACCGCCGACTTCGGCATCTACATCAAGTTCTAATCCCCCTACTCCACCATCATCATGCGCAAGACCCTGTTCATCTTATCATTGGTCATCAGCCACTTTTCTGTCAGCGTAGCCCAGAACGGCTTCGCCGTCGTCATCGACCCCGTAAGCCAGCGCGAGGCGAAAGCCGAGCTCAACGACTACATACAGGCCCTGGAGCAAGTGCAGGGCTATCACGTCTACACCGTCGTCGACCGCTGGGGCGTACCCGACAGCATCCGGCAGGAGCTGCAACGCCTGCACGGTCTGAAGCGCAACGCCATCGTGGGCGCCGTCTTCGTGGGCGACATCCCTGTGCCGATGATCCGCGACGCGCAGTTCCTCACCTCGGCCTTCAAGATGAACCAGAAGATGCCGTGGCCCGACTCATCGGTGCCCTCCGACCGCTTCTACGACGACTTCGGGCTGGCGTTCCAGTTTCTCAAGCGCGACAGTCTGATGCCCCATCTCTTCTACTACTCGCTGACCCACGAGGGACGGCAGCAGCTCGCCCCGCAGCTCTTCACCGGCCGCATACGGCCCACCGACGCCGGCGGCACGTCGCGCTACGAGAAGCTGCGCCAGTATCTGCGCAAGGCCACCGAGGCCAAGCGCCACCCCGAGCCCGTGCAGGCTATCTTCACCTACACCGGCTCGGGCAGCCTCAACGAGTCGCGCGTGGCCCACATCGACGAGCAGCTCTCCATGCGCGAGCACTTCCCCCAGCTGGCCCGCCGCTCAGGCGCCTTCAGCTACATGGACTACGGCGACGCCCCCTTCATCAAGCGCCGCCTGATGAACGAGATGATGCGCCCCGACCTGAGCATCGGTCTGATGCACCACCACGGCGACTACGACACGCAGTACCTGACCCACTACCCCAAGCCGTCGGGCATCGACGAGACCCTGCAATACCTGCTCTACTGCTACCGCCACCGTCTGCAGCAGGCCCGCCGCTACGACCAGGACGTCGACAGCGTGCGCCGCATGCTGACCGAGCGCGACCACCTGCCCGTGGAGTGGCTTCAGGGCGAGCCCAGCGCCGAGAACATGCACCGCGACTCGCTCATGGAGGACTCGCTCAACCTGACGCTCAAGGACTTCCGCAACTACGGCTACCGGCCCAACTGCCGCGTCTGCATCTACGACGCCTGCTATAACGGCGCCTTCCAGAACGACGACTGCATAGCCAACGAATACATCTTCCAGCCCGGACGCACCATCGCCGGACTGGGCGGCACCGTCAACGTGCTGCAGGACAAGTGGCCCGACCGCTACCTCGGCCTGCTCAGCCACGGCGTGAACATCGGCCAGATTAACCAGCTGCAGCCCGAACTTGAGATGCACGTCATCGGCGACCCGACGTTCATGTTCGCCGACGAGGGCGGCAATGGCCAGACCGCCGACGAGCAGTGCCTCAAGATGGTGCGCCAGGGCAGCCGCCTGACCGACCGCCAACTGATGGAGACGCTCCGCGAGTCGCCCCTCGCGCTGGTGCGCCTTCAGGCCTTCCTGCTGCTCGAGAAGCGCAACAGTCCCCTGCTGACAGAGGCCATCCAGGTGGCCACCACCGACAACTTCGAGCTGCTGCAGCGCTTCGCCGTCAACGACATCCAGAAGTCGGGCGACCCGAAGCTCGCCCCGACGCTGGCCCGCCTCATCGCCCAGAACAACACCTCAGCGCGCGTCAAGTTCAACGCCCAGGAGGTGGTGCAGTTCCTGCCCGAGCAGGCCATCACTGAGGCCGTGGCCGCCGCCCTCGACAGCATGCGCCCCTACGTCACGTGGCCCGACGAGTACGTCGAGAGCCGCAACCGGCAGGTGGCCCACTACGCCGGCCGCTGGGCCGACGACATAGCGAAGCTCTGCGCCGGCCAGATGACCGACCGCCAGGCCCTTCGCCAGGCCGACATGATGAAGATTTACCTCGCCCCGTGGCTGGCCGCCGACGTAGCCCGCTACACGGTCTCCATAGCCGACAAGCCCGAGTTGCAGCAGCAGCTGCTCAGCTCGCTGGGCTGGCACCGCCTGGGCTTCGACCACCAGGCCGTCATCGCCATCGTCGAGTCGATGACCCACGACAGCCGTCTGACCGAGGCCGTGCGCCACGAGGCTGTCAAGACACTGAAACGACTAAAGGATTAAGCATACAATGAAAAAGAAACTGTTTACCGTGACGGCCGCCCTGCTGACGGTCGTCAGTATGGCCGCCCGCGACGGCTTCGCCATCGTCATCGACCCGCAGAGCTACCGCGAGGCGCGCACTGAGGTCGACGCCTACGCCCGCGCCGTCGAGGAGGTGCACAACCTGAAAGTGTATATCGTCGAAGACCGCTGGGGCGTGCCCGACAGCATCCGCCACTGCCTTGAGCGCCTTCACCGGCAGAAGCAGGAGCCGATAGTCGGCGCCGTCTTCGTCGGCGACATTCCCGTCGTCATGGTGCGCGACGGCCAGCACATGACGTCGGCCTTCAAGATGAACCAGACGATGCCCCGCTTCGAGTCGTCGGTACCGTCCGACCGCTTCTACGACGACTTCGGGCTGAAGTTCCGCTATCTTGACCGCGACGAGGGCAAGCCCTACTTCTACTACAGCGTGGCTCCCGACGGCGACCAGCGCACACACCCCGACCTCTACAGCGGCCGCATACGCCCCACCGACGCCGGCGGCACCTCGCGCTACCAGAAGCTGCGCGCCTATCTGACCAAGGCCACCCAGGCCAAGCGCCAGCCACGGCCGGTCGACCAGCTCTTCTTCTTCAGCGGCCACGGCTACATCTCAGAGTCGAAGGTGGCCCGCCTCGACGAGAAGGCCGTCTTCATGGAGCACTTCCCCGAGCTGAAGGACAACGTCAACCGCATCGGCTATCTGGACCACTCTGACGTGAATCCCGTGAAGGAGCGCCTGATGAACGAGCTGATGCGCCCCGACCTCGACGTGGCCGTGCTTCACCACCACGGCTACTGGGACACCCAGTACCTCAACGGCGTCGACCGCCCCTACACCGTACGCGACGCCAAGACCTACATCATGCGCAACATCCGCGAGCACGTCTACGCCGCCCACAAGCGGGGCAAGAACGCCGACTCGCTGAAGGCCCAGCTGCTGGAGCGCTTCGACCTGCCTGAATCGTGGGCGGCCGACTGTCTGAACGACTCGCTGGCCCGCCAGGACTCGCTGCTCGACGCCGCCACCGACCTGCACTTAGAGGACTTCCAGGTCTACGGCTACCAGCCTAACACGCCCGTTGTCATCATCGACGCCTGCTTCTGCGGCTCGTTCCATCAGGACGACTGCATCGCCAACGAGTACATCTTCCAGCCCGGCGGCACCATCGCCGTGCTGGCCAACACCGTCAACTCGCTGCAGGACAAGTGGAGCGACCGCTTCATCGGACTGCTCTCGCAGGGCGGCTGCGTAGGCGACATGGCCCGCTTCTCGACCTTCCTCGAGTCGCACGTCATCGGCGACCCCACCTACCGCTTCGCCACGGCCAAGGGCACGCCCGACATTGACCACCTCATCCTCAGCGGCAAGGCTGCCGACTGGCACCGCCTGCTGAAGAGCGGCACCCCCGAGCAGCAGACACTGGCCATCGACCGCCTGCAGCAGCTCGGGGCCATCGGCAGCGCCGAGTTGCTCGACATCTACCGCCAGTCGCCCTACGCCATCGTCCGCATGCAGGCCATGCGCTCCATCGTCGACTGCCACGACCAGAACACCATCGAGCTGCTCGGGCTCGCCGCCCAGGATGCCAACGAGCTGATACAGCGCTTCGCCGTGAAGTTTATCGGCCAGAGCGGCGACCCGCAGCTGCTGCCGGCCCTGATGACGCTCTCGATAGCCAACAACACCAGCGACCGCGTGGTGTTCGACGCCGGACAGGTGATGCCCGCCTTCCGAAAGGACGACCTGCTCAGCGAGTTCGCCCGCCAATTCGACACGCCCGCCGTGCAGTACGTGCGCAAGGACTCGGTGCGCCGTGTCATCGAGCGTGCCATCAGCGTCAACTCAACGAAGATAGCGCGCGACATCGAGGCCTGCCTCACTGACACCGTCAGCGCCAAGGAGCGCCGCCTCAGCCTGCGCTCCACCCGCAACGTCGCCGTTCACCACCTCGTGCCGCAAATCCTGGACTACCTCCAGCAGAAGGCCGACGAGGACACCAAGCTGCTCATCATCGAGGCCCTCGGCTGGCACCCCCTCAGCTGCCAGCGCCAGCTCATCGGCGAGACGATGCAGAAAATCTCTGCCGACGTGCGCTACAGCCAGGCCGTGCGCGACGAGGCCCTGAAGACCTACAACCGGCTCTATGCGAAATAACGTTTTGTGGCTCGTCATCCTGAGCGTCCTCGGCTCGCTGCCGACGGACGCTCAGCGCGTCAAATTCCGTCCCGTCAAGGCCCTCGCCGACAGCGAGCTGCCGCCGGCCGTCGACAACTCGCGGCTGAAGTTCTTCCCGCCCGTCATCGACCAGTTGGGCGGCTCCTGCGCCCAGGCCGCCGGCATCGGCCACATGCTCACCTACGAGGTGAACCGTCTGCTCGACCGCGACGCCTCGGCCTCGGCCGACAACCGGCTGAGCTACCAGTTTGCGTGGAACATGCTCAACGACGGCATTGACCAAGGCAGCTTCGTCGACCAGGGTCTGGTGCTGGCCCGCAACTACGGCATGATGACCGAGGCCGACTACGGCAAGCACTTCATGTTCAAGTGGCCCAGCGGCTACGAGAAGTACCACCGCGCCATGCGCTACCGCGCCGACAAGATCTACACCTACGACGACGACATCCAGCTGATGAAGCGCTACCTCTACGACCACGGCGACGGCAGCCCCACGGGAGGCGTGCTCACCTTCTCAGGCCAGTCGCTGGGCTGGGTGTTCAACAAGAGCTACGACGGCCCGTCGCTCACGGGCTACCACTCCCTGATGACCGGCCTCGGCGACGACGGCAGCCACGCCATGACCATAGCCGGCTACGACGACACCGTCAGCTTCACCGACGACGAGGGGCGCCGCCACGACGGAGCCTTCATCGTGGTCAACTCGTGGGGCACGTGGTTCCAGGACCAGGGCCGCTTCTACCTGCCCTACGACTTCTTCCGCGACCCGCTGGTGAAGCCCATCCAGCTCTCCGACCAGGTCGAGGGCGTCAGTGCCTGCACCTACGAGCCCCAGGTGGTGCTCAAGGTGCGGCTCAGCTACACGTCGCGCGACGACCTGCGCTACGGTCTGTCGGCCACCGACGAGCTGCAGCGCACCGTGCCGCGCAGCCAGAACTACACCTCGGTGTTCTGCAACCAGGGCGGCGACATGCCGATGACGGGGCCGCAGTTCGGCAACGAGCTGGAGTTCGCCCTCGACATGACGCCCTACGTGAAGCCCACCGACCGCAAGTACCTATTCAACATCGTGCGCTCAATGTACGGCCAGAAGAAGGGCGAGGGTCAGCTGCTGGCCCTCTCAGCCATCGACTACCGCGGCGCCGAGCCTAAGGAGTTCGTCTGCCGCGACGTCCTGCCCGCCACGCTCGCCGACGGTGCCAACTACTTCGGCATCCCCCTGGTGCCGCGCTACACCACGTCGGCCTCGCCACTGCGCTACACCGACGAGACCGGCAACCTGTCGGCCGGCACCTACCTCATTCGCACTGCCGACGGCAGCCACGCCAAGGTCCGATTCTCGACCCCCGACACGCAGGCGCAGACCATCACAATCAGGTACGAGGTAAGAGGTGAGAGGTGAGAGGTAAGAGGTAAGAAGTAAGAAGTAAGAAGTATGAAGTACGAAATAGGAATCAAGAAGTTAGGGTTAACGTTAGCATTAGGGTTAACGTTATTGTCGTGCAACAACACGAGCGACGACGGAGGCATCGTCAGCGAGGGACTGCTCACCGTGCCCAACGTGCCGGGACAGTGGACCTACATCTCGCTGACCACAGGGCGCGTGGTGGGCACCTGCGCACTCTCCGACACTGCCTCACAGCGGCAGTGGGCACAGCGCACCGACTGGGACCTGGCCACCTGCGACGGCATGCTGCGCACCAACGGCGGCGACTCAGGCTGCGGACAGGGCGCGGCGGCCGTCACCGACATGTCCTACGACGAGGCCGACCCTGACCTGCCCGCCCCCTTCACGACCGACCGCGACACGGTAGAGATCTGGTAAATTCAAATATTTCGGGGCTTTCCTTGGTATATATTAGGATTTTTTGTAATTTTGCAGGCAAAATTTGTAAGCTATGACGAAAAGCAAACTGACAACCTTTGCCTGCGCAGCACTGATGCTTACAGCCTGCGGCATGCAAAAAGAAGACGACAAAGTGAACATCGAGAAACAGACCGTCAAGTTAGACAACCGACAGATGAGCCCCGAGGCCCTCTGGGCCATGAGCCGCATCAGCGGCTACCAGGCTTCGCCCGACGGACGCCACGTCGTGTTCCAGATGGGGTATTACAGCGTCGCCGAGAACGCCAGTCACCAGGTGCTCTGGATCATGAACGCCGACGGCTCGGAGCAGCACCAGCTGACCACCGACGCCGAGGGCGAGACCGACGCCCAGTGGATTGACAACGAGACCATCGCCTTCCTCCGTGGCGGCGAGGTCTGGAAGATGAACCTCGACGGCATGGGCCGCCAGCAGCTGTCCGAGACCGACGGCCAGGCCGAGGGCTTCATGTTCTCGCCCGACCGCACGAAGGTCATCATCCTCAAGAGCATTCCCTTCAACGACGTTATCAAGGCCAAGCCCGACGACCTGCCCAAGACCACGGGCCGCCTCGTCACCGACCTCATGTACCGCCACTGGGACCACTACGTCGAGTCCATCCAGCACCCCTTCCTCTTCAGCGTGGGCGATGGATTTGCCATCACCCCCGAAGGCACCGACCTCCTCGACGGCGAGCCCTACGAATGTCCCATGGAGCCCTTCGGCGGCATCGAGCAGCTGGCCTGGAGCACCGACTCACGCCAGATAGCCTACACCTGCCGCAAGAAGACGGGAATGGCCTACAGCATCTCTACCGACTCCGACATCTACCTCTACGACGTCGAGACGAAGCAGACCACCAACCTCTGCAAGCCCGCCGACTACAGCGAGCCTGCCATCCAGCCCACCAAGACCATGAAGGGGCAGGCCGTCAACGCCCCCGAGAACCTGAAGAACCTGCCCGGCTACGACCAGAACCCGAAGTTCTCGCCCGACGGCCGCTACGTGGCCTGGCTCTCCATGCAGCGTAACGGCTACGAGGCCGACCGCCAGCGCCTCTGCTGCATGGACCTCAAGACCGGCGAGAAGAAATTCCTCACCGAGCAGTTCGACTCCAACGTCGACGCCTTCTGCTGGAGCGACTCTGAGGAGGCCCTCGTCTACTTCATCGGCGTCTGGCACGCCACCGAGAACCTCTACGCCATCAGCTGGAAGGGCGAGGTCAAGCAGCTCACCAACGACTGGGCCGACTGGGGCTCGCTGCAGCTCTTAGGCGACGGCAAGCACCTGCTCATGGAGCGCCACAGCTTCCTGGCACCCGCCGACCTCTACACCGTCGACCCCAACACCAAGGCGTACGACGAGAACTTCAACTGCGCCAAGGCCACACAGATAACCAACGTCAACAAGGAGATACTCGACCAGCTCGACAAGCCCACCGTCGACCAGCGCTGGGTGACGACCGTCGACGGCAAGCAGATGCTCTACTGGATCATACAGCCGCCACACTTCGACCCCGCCAAGAAGTACCCCACTCTGCTCTTCTGCGAGGGCGGGCCGCAAAGCCCCGTCTCACAGTTCTGGAGCTACCGCTGGAACTTCTTCATCATGGCCTCACAGGGCTACGTCGTCATTGCCCCCAACCGCCGCGGACTGCCCGGCTTCGGACAGGACTGGCTCGAGGCCGTCAGCGGCGACTGGACGGGACTCTGCATGAGTGACTACCTGACGGCCATCGACGACGCCGCCCAGAACCTGTCCTACGTCGACCGCGACCACATGGGAGCCGTTGGCGCCTCGTTCGGCGGCTTCTCGGTCTACTACCTCGCCGGCCACCACGAGGGCCGCTTCAAGTGCTTCATAGCCCACGACGGCGCCTTCAACCTCGAGGCCATGTACACCGAGACCGAGGAGAACTGGTTCTCAAACTGGGAGTACGACGACGCCTACTGGAACACCGACCGCACCGCCCGTGCCGACCGCACCTACAAGAACTCGCCCCACCGCTTCGTCGACAAGTGGGACACCCCCATACTCTGCATCCACGGCGAGAAGGACTACCGCATCAACGCCACGCAGGGTATGTCGGCCTTCAACGCCGCCCGCATGCGTGGCATCGAGGCCCAGCTGCTCATCTTCCCCGACGAGAACCACTGGGTGCTGAAGCCCCAGAACGGCATCCTCTGGCAGCGCACCTACTTCGACTGGCTCGCCCGATGGCTTAGATAAATTGATAATTGATAATTGATAATTGAAAATTATGTCACAAACAATTCAAAAGACCCTGCGCGACAGCGCCGCCATGCGCTGGACCGCCCTGCTGCTGCTGGCCCTGGCCATGTTCTGCAGCTACATCTTCATGGACATCCTCTCACCCATCAAGGACCTCATGCAGTCCGAGCGAGGCTGGGACTCAACGGCCTTCGGCACGATGCAGGGTGCTGAGGTGTTCCTCAATGTGTTTGCATTCTTCCTCATCTTCGCCGGCATCATCCTCGACAAGATGGGCGTGCGCTTCACCATGGTACTCTCGACGGCAGTGATGCTCGTCGGCGCCGTCATCAAGTGGTACGCCGTCAGCGACGCCTTCACCGGCAGCGCCCTCGAGGCATGGTTCACTGAGAACCTGAACTACATCCCGCTCTTCGACGAGCTCGGCGTCAGCCCCTTCTACGAGGGCATGCCCGCCTCGGCCAAGTTTGCCGCCTCGGGATTCATGATCTTCGGCTGCGGCTGCGAGATGGCGGGCATCACCGTCTCGCGCGGTATCGTCAAGTGGTTCAAGGGCCGCGAGATGGCCCTCGCCATGGGCTCTGAGATGGCACTGGCGCGCCTGGGCGTAGCCACCTGCATGATCTTCTCGCCCTTCTTCGCCCGCCTCGGCGGCGAGGTCAGCGTCTCGCGCTCGGTGGCCTTCGGCGTCGTGCTCATGTGCATCGCCCTCATCATGGCCATCGTCTACTTCGTCATGGACCAGCGTCTCGACGCACAGACGGGCGAGGCCGAGGAGAAGGACGACCCCTTCAAGGTGTCAGACATCGGCAAGATCCTGTCCGACAGCGGCTTCTGGCTCGTCGCCCTGCTCTGCGTGCTCTACTACTCGGCCATCTTCCCCTTCCAGAAGTACGCCGTCAACATGCTGCAGTGCAACCTGACGCTCACGCCCCCGGCCGCCGACTCGTTCTGGGCTTCCGAGAGCGTCACCATCGCCCAGTATGTCATCATGCTCATCGTGGCTGCCGCCGGCTTCGCCTCCAACTTCCAGAAGCAGAGCGCTAAGAAGTTTAGCCTCTTAGCCGTGTCGATAGTCGCCCTCATCACCTACTGCTACATGGGCTACATGCGCCAGACGGCCGAGAGCATCTTTGCCGTGTTCCCCCTGCTGGCCGTGCTCATCACCCCCATCCTTGGCAGCTATCTCGACCACCACGGCAAGGCCGTCTCGATGCTCGTCTTAGGCTCGCTGCTGCTCATCTTCTGCCACCTGACGTTTGCCTTCGTGCTGCCCCTGTTCAAGGGTTCGGCCGTGGGCGGCATCGTCATTGCCTACGTCACCATCCTCGTGCTCGGCGCCTCATTCTCGCTCGTGCCCGCCTCGCTGTGGCCCAGCGTGCCTAAGCTCGTCGATGCCAAGATCATCGGTTCGGCCTACGCCCTCATCTTCTGGATTCAGAACATCGGCCTGTGGCTCTTCCCCCTGCTCATCGGCAAGGTGCTCGATGCCACCAACCCTGAAGGCACCAGCGCCACGGAGCTCAACTACACGGCTCCGCTCATCATGCTGGCCTGTCTCGGTGTGGCAGCACTTTTGCTCGGGCTGGTGCTGAAGGTCGTCGACCGCAAGAAGGGCCTCGGTCTTGAACTGCCTAACATTAAAGAACAGTAAGCCATGAAGATAGGTTTCGACAACGA
>CAMOKH010000066.1 GCA_946617675.1 uncultured Prevotellaceae bacterium
TCGTTTACCCCTCAATACTCGTCTTATGTACTTCGATTTACTGAAGATTAAAGTAAATGAAGAATGATATTCTAACAGATATATCATCATCAGATCATGGGGACAGGTTTTTGAATGAATTCGTTGAATTCACTTCAAACAACCTGTCCCCATGATCCTTGTCCCTTACCGCAGTTGCTCATTTAGCAGGTCGCAGAGCAACTGCGGTTTCATGTCAATGTCGCCGACGGGAATCTGGCCTACGAGGTCCGTGGGATATTTCTCTTCCATTCTCCCTTTGTAGTGGATGCGCAGCCTCGGGCCTCTCTTATGCAAGATACTCCTCGGCACCAGTTCGAAATGCTCCACGTCGGCAAGGTCGATTTCCGACATATACCAGCCACGGCCGAAGACGTAGCCATTGTTGACAATGAGGCTTTTGGCGGTGACGGTCAGATACGGCTTGTCCGACCATCTCTCCTTCAGCGTCAGGTACAAGTACAGCAGACTGCCCAGGCCGAATAGGAGCAGGCACAGCCACGCCTTCCACGCCTGGCCGCGCCCCTGCCACAGTGCAAAAACCGCCCAGGCGGAAAAGGCAAAGCCGACGAGGATGACGGGCAGCCTCTTCCAGACGGAATGATAGACTTTGATTTCTTCCATTGTTTACGTAAGTGATAGTCGCAGGTATCAGAACCCACTCGGAATCTGGACGTCGTAGACGGGGACGTCGGTGCCGAAGAGCTGCTGGAACGGCTTGGGCAGGCCCGAGCGCTTCCACAGTTCCTCGACGAAGGTGCCGTCGCCGCGGTCGAACTTCAGGATGAAGGCGTCGTCATTCTTCCAGGTGATGGTACACTCGTTGTTGTCGCCCTCCTTGATGCAGTTGTCCGACTTGACCACCAGCGGTTTGTAGAAGACGGTGCCGCCCGTCAGCTGCTGAGGCGAGCAGAAGAGGAAGGTGACGTCCTTCTCGCCATAGACCTTGAAGAGATGAGTTGTCGGGGCTTTCAGGATGCGCTCGCCGTCCACAAGACCATAGTTGCCCACCATGCGCCAGCTGCCGGCAAAGCGGTGCGACGCTTTCTTGTGCTTCATCTGCAGCATCTCGATGCTTCGCACCATCTGCGGTTCCATGTCCTTGCGGTCGTAGTACTCGGTGATGAACTCATTCATCGGGAAGACGGCACCCTCGTAAGGTCGCAGGTTGTTGTACCACTTCAGCGTGAAGCGGTCGTCGTAACCGTCGTAGATGCGGGTGCCCCGCCCGTTCTCGCCCACCGGCACGTCGCCGGTGCAGTTGTAGGGATGCGGCTCGTCCATCCGCATGTTGTAGACATAGTCCTGCGGCGTATTCTTGTGCACCATCAGCGTCACGGGCACGTAGTCGGTGCTGAGTTTGTACTGCGCCATCTCGGGCACGTGGTCAGGGCGTCCGTTTTCGTAGCCTAAGCGTTGTAACTTGAACAGCCCGCGAGGGGCCACGTTCTGGGCCGTCAGGCCTGTGGCGGCCATTAGCATGACGGCCAGGAGTGTTGTGAGTCTTTTCATTTTCTTGTTTGTTTTATGGTTTGTTACTTCTTAGTCTTTTTCAGTCGTATGACGGACGGAAAGTCAATGTCGTCGATGTTGCGTAGCCTCTCGTAGCCTGGACATTCGGCGTAGAAGCGTGTAGCCTTGCGGGGCACCCAGAAGGAGAAGCGGCCGGCGGAATCAGTCGGTGCGCCCGCCCCTGCACCATAGATGCCCACCCAGGCGTCGGCTATCGGTTTGTCGTCCTGGTCAACGACGGTGCCTGTATAATGATTCAGCGTTTGCTGTAGTGCCGGATGTCGGCTGACGTAGGCATCGCTGAGCGTGTCGGGCACAGTCTTCAGCTCCAGCACCGGGCAGTCGATGTCAAAGGTCTGTTTCGCTCCATAAATGCTCCATGTGCTTTCATGGGTGACCAGTTCGCCCCGCTGGTAGTAGAACTGCTTGGGTCTGTGGTTGATCAACCGGCACAGGGAGTCGGGCAGTTGCTGTCCGTTGGTGATGACGACGATGGAGTCGTTGTTCTTGCGGGGCGGCTTGTCGACGGCTATCAGACTGGCCACTACCTGCTGGAACGCGTTGCCGATGAGTGAGTCTTTGCGGCTCACATTGCCTGTAGCGACGGCTCCTTTCAGGTCGTTGACGAAGCTGACGAGCGTGTTCTTCTCGCTGTGCGACTTGGCCCGCCGTCCGTCGATGAAGAACTCCCACTTCGTTCCGTCCAGGATAAACACCTCGCGGTCCTCGGCATCGTGGAAGGCCGATGTCCAGACAGCTCGCAGCATCCACGCCTGATCGTTGCTGACGGGGAGCGAGGCGGTTTTCACGCCAGGTGCCTCATAGTCCTTCGGGCGCTTCCGCAGTTCCCACTTCGAGTGTTTCTTGTCTATCTTCTTCAGCTTATGCAAAGCCCTGTACGTGGCATGCCAGAGGCTTTTCTCAACTTCGCGGTAGACGAGGGCGTGGGCCACGGAGTCGTAGGTCAGCGTCCATTCGGTTGAAAACGAAGGTATGCACTCCACGCCGAAGGCTGCTCCCTGCGGCATCAGCAGCCGTGATTTCTCCTGGTCGTAAAGCACCCACTGCGGATTCTCTTTCCGCCACTCCTCATCTTCGCTGTGTACCCAGATGAGCTTACCCTGCGCAAGCCCTGCCATCGGCAGTAGCATCAACATTGCGGCCATCAGCCATTTCCCTGTTCTGTTCATTGTCATCAAGCAATTCGTCTAATTCGTATAATTCGTAGTCTTAAAAAGGAGTCACTGCTTCCAGTTCTTCGGTATCCAGTATTCGCCGTCCACTTCGAGCCTTAGGACGTAGAGTGTGCCGTCGCGGTCGAGGTCGGCCATGAGGAAACTCGACTCGGCAATCTCGTTGACCAGCAGTTTGGTGGTGTTCCTCACGCCGCTCAGCTTGAAGTGGCGGTCGGTGTACTCCAGCACGCAGCATTGCGTCGGGTTCTCGTCCAAGTGGCGGTTGGCGGCGTCGAGCAACGTGCGGTAAAGGGCAGCAGCGCCCTCATCGGCCTTAATGACGTAGAGTGTGCCGTGCGACTCGCTCTTTCCCTTCGACTTCGGCAGCAGGTAGTCCGTATAATAATAAGTGGTGGCCTTATCGACGGGCTGACCGGCCTCGTGGCGGTAGTGTACGGGCGTCTTCCGGGCGTTGAGGGTGCCAAGCAGACTGTCCAAGGGCGCGATGACGAAGTGGTAGTACGTGCCCTGGGCCTCGTTCAGTTGGGTAGCCATGGCGATGAGGTTGCCGTGGTGCTGCACGTAGTCGAACATCACGGCCTCGCGGGCACCGAAATACATGCGGCGGTTGTTGCCCTGCAGCAGGTTGTAGAAGTTGCGCTCCTGCAGCATGTAGGGGTTGCGGTAGAGGTAGACGTGCGTCTTCTTGAAGTCGTTGTAGTCGTTGGTCCACGTGCTCGACGCGTCGGCCACGCGGGTCAGGTCGAGCACGTAGTCGTCGTTGTTGCCGTAGCCGCGAAGGGCGATGGAGTAAGTGATGGTGTCGTTGCCGTTGCGGTGGCACTCGTAGCGGTAGGACTCCACGGCGTGGCGGGCCAGACTGTCGAGGTAGACGCAGACCGTATTGGCCAGCGGCAGGTCATGGTCGAAGGCTACGTTCCAGCGCCGCGACAGGTGGTACTTGTCGTTGATGCGCGACACCGACACCTTGGCGCCGTGGGCCGCGAAGTGGTCCATCAGCCGGTTCATCCACAGTCCTTGAGCCGACGAGCCGACGTTGCCGACGGTCAGCATGAGCAGCAAAATAGGTATTCGTCTCATAGGCTTATTCCGTTTCAAAGAGTTCTTGGTTCATGATGGCCAGAGCCGTGCGCAGTTCTGCGCCCTGCTGTTGCACGGCGGCCATGTCGATGTCGAGCAGGTCGGCGGCCGGGTCGTCTATTTCGGTAACGGCTTCGGCTACAGCTTCACCCTCGCCGACAGGCGCTTCGGCGGGCTCTGCCTCCACAGCGTCGTGCGGTTTTACCGCACGAACCTTGCGTGCTGGCTTGGGAACTTCAGCGACGACGGCCACCTGTTGCGTCGTTTCCTCCACAACCGGCTGCACCGTGGGCTTCGGAGTCGGCGTTTCCGTCCTCGCCACCGTCTCTGGCTGGCTTTCCCTTTCAGGCATATACCACCAGAGGCCCAGCAGCACCAATATGGCAGCTGCCGCAGCCATCCACCAGCGATGCTGGTAATTCCTGATGGGTACTTCGTGCGCCGCCGGCTGCCGGAAACCCCGGAACATCACGGCGTATGCCGCCCACTCGTCGGGAACATCCGTCCGCTTGCAGAAGTAGTCGGTCAGCAGCCGCTCCTCCTGTTCGCTGGTTTCGCCCGCCATAAACCGGTCGAGCAGGTCGTTTATCTGTTTGTCTGTCATCATCGCTGTTTATTGATTAGTTCTATCATTCGTTTCCTGGCTTTCGAGAGCGTGCCCCGCACCGACGACTCCGTCATTCCCGTGATGGCCGCTATCTCGGCGAAGCTCATATCCTCGACGTTGCGCATCTGCAGCACCGTGCGCCAGTTGTAGGGCAGTTGAGCCATCGTCTGGGCAAACAGGCTGTCGGTCTCAGTCGTTTCCAGTCGTCGCTGTGGCGTGTCGTCCGTGTGGTCGCCCTTCCACCCCAACAGTTGAAGCAGGGGGTGCCGTCGCTTCTGTCGCCGCCGGTTCTGTGCTAGGTTGCGGGCCGAGGTGGCTGCGTAAGCCAATAGCCGCTCCCTGTCGCCATCCAACTGGTCCAGCCGTTCCCACATCCTGAGCATCGTCTCCTGCGCCACGTCTTCGGCCTCCTCACTGCCGACCACCGCCGCTGCAGTCTCCACGGCTCGCCGCCGCAGTTCTGCCGCCCAGGATATGTACGTCTCTCTGTCCATCTGCTACTATATACACCAAAGTTTGCGAAATGCTACGCAAAATTAGCATTTTCTTTTGGAATATTCAAGAAAAAAGCTACCTTTGCAACAAAAACAGGAAAGAAATGCTCATCTTCGACATCAAGCGCTATGCCATCAACGACGGGCCGGGCATTCGGACAACCATCTTCATGAAGGGATGCCCGCTGCGCTGCGTGTGGTGTCATAACCCGGAAAGCTGGTCAGCAGAGCCGCAGGTGCTCTTCAAACAGTCGAAGTGCATCCGCTGTGGTACGTGCAACGAGCCGGGCTTCACCGTGGACGACTGCCCCACCACAGCCCGCGAACTGTGCGGCCGCAAGTACACGATGGACGAGCTGATGGCCGAGATTGAGAAGGAGCGCGACATCATGGAGGACAGCGGCGGAGGCGTGACCCTCTGTGGTGGCGAACCGCTGATGCACCCCGACGATGCGTTGGCAATCCTGCGTGAATTGAAGAGACGTGGCTTCCACCGCACCGTCGACACGGCGCTCTATGCCCGGCCGGAAGTGGTCGATGTCGTGGCTGCCGAATGCGAGCTGCTGCTGGTCGACCTGAAACTGATGGACTCGGAGAAGCACCGGCGCTACACGGGTGTCGGCAATGAGCTGATCCTTGAAAACATACGCCGCGTGGCTATGGCTGGAAAGGACTTCCGCATCCGAATCCCCCTCATCGAAGGCATCAATGCCGACGAGGCGAACATCGAGGCAACCGCCCAATTCCTCCAGTCACTTTACTCCCCTCTCTCACAGGGAGGGGCCGGGGGTGGGTCCGTCCACCTGCTGCCCTACCACGACGTAGGCAAGGACAAGCATCGCCGTATGATGCCCCCGACACCCTATAATCCAGAGGGCTTCCCGATGGCCGTTCCCTCGGAGGAAACGCTACGCCGCTGTCGTCAGCTGTTGGAGGCTCACGGACTGCAGGTGGTCATTGGCGGGTAATAACAATTGTAAATTAAAAACCAAAACTATGAATACCATCCAACAACGATTAGAAGACCTCCGCGAGGTGATGCGGCGCGAGCATCTGGCCGCCTTTATCTTCCCCAGTACCGACCCCCATCAGGGCGAATACGTGCCCGACCACTGGAAGGGTCGTGAGTTTATATCAGGTTTCAATGGCTCTGCCGGAACCGCCGTCGTCACGATGGACAGTGCCGCCCTGTGGACCGACTCGCGCTATTTCCTGGCCGCCGAGGAGCAACTGAAGGGCACGGAGTTCCAGCTGATGAAGCTCAAGATCGAGGGCACGCCCACCATCGCCCAGTGGCTAAATTCTCAATTGTCAATTACCAATTGTCAATTAACGGAGGTCGGCATCGACGGCTGGTGCTCGTCGGCCGCCAGCGTGAAGGATCTGATAGCCGACCTACGGAAGGAGGGCGGCCTGACGCTGCGCACCAATCTGGACCCGCTGAAGCTGATCTGGCGCAACCGTCCGGCTATACCCGAGAACCCGGTGGAAATATACCTGATAGAATATGCCGGCGAAACGACGGCCAGCAAGATAGCCCGCATCCGCAAGGCCCTGCGCGAGAAACACGCCGACGGTATGCTGATGTCGGCCCTCGACGACATAGCCTGGACGCTGAACCTGCGCGGCACCGATGTCCACTGTAATCCGGTATTCGTCTCTTATCTGCTCATCTCGTCAAAGGATGTCACCCTATATATAAATAAGGTGAAGCTGACGCCCGAGGTGTCGGCCTATCTGCAGCAGGAAGGCATCAAGGTCGACGACTACGAGAATGTCGTCCGTGGCTTGAAGGACTACTTCGAGTACAACATCCTCGTCGACCCCGACGAGGTGAACTATGCACTCTATCAAGCTGTCACCCGCGAGAAGGTGGAGGAAGAATCGCCCGTCAAGCGGATGAAGACCGTCAAAAACGCCACCGAGATAGCGGGTTTTAAGTCGGCGATGCTGAAAGACGGCATCGCCATGGTTAAGTTCTTGAAGTGGCTCGACGAGAGTCCGGAGCCTAAGACCGAGATGTCCATCGACCGCAAGCTGACGGCACTGCGCTCCGAGCAGCCACTCTATCGCGACATCTCGTTCGACACGATTGCGGGCTACGGCGCACATGCCGCCATCGTTCACTACGAGGCGACGCCCGAGACCGACATCCCTCTGGAGCCTCACGGACTGCTTCTGCTCGACAGCGGTGCGCAGTACTTGGACGGCACGACCGACATCACTCGCACCATAGCCCTCGGACCGCTGACCGACGAGGAGAAGCTGATCTATACGCTGGTGCTGAAAGGGCATATCCAGATAGAGTTGTGCAAATTCCCCAGTGGGGCCAGCGGCACGCAGATTGACATCCTGGCACGGGCAGCGATGTGGCGCGAGGGACTGAACTACCTGCACGGAACGGGTCACGGCGTGGGTACTTACCTGAACGTCCACGAAGGGCCTCACCAGTTCCGCATGGAGTGGAAGCCCGCCCCGCTCGTCGAGGGCATGACCATCACCGACGAGCCGGGCATCTATCTCGCCGGCCGCTGTGGTGCCCGCACGGAGAACACGCTGCTCATCACGGCCTACAAGGAGACGGAGTTCGGCAAGTTCCTGCAGTTTGAGCCGCTGACGCTCTGTCCCATCGACAAGCGTCCCATCATCCGCGAGCGTATGCTGCAGGAGGAAATCGACTGGCTGAACGACTATCACCAGACGGTCTATGACCAGCTGTCGCCCCATCTCGATGCCGGCGAGGCAGAGTGGCTAAGGCAGGCCTGTAGCCCGCTCTGACAAAAAGTACACGTGAAATTTGGTCGTTTGCTCAGAAATTACTATATTTGCAACGTCTTTCTGCTAATTTGAAACAATGATGACAATGACAAACAAGTTTCGGACTGCCGCCGCCATGGCCTTGTGGCCATTGGCGATGGCTGCACAGGCGACGGGGATGGACGACGATTCCGGCGACGGCTCAATGCTGGGCTTCGTATTGGCTATACTCACAGCCGCCTGGCTGTACTACAAGTATAAGAAGATGCAGCGCAAACAGGCCGAGGAGCAGGCCCGCAACAGCGTTGACCTCCAGGCCATGCAGGCCAAGTCGAGGGTGGCGCCGCTGAAGAACAGCTACCTGGAGGACGAAGACGTGGCCGAGATCATGCGCGACGCCGAACGGCAGCGTGAGCAGCTGACGGAGCGCCACCGCCACAACTGTCCGCACTGCGGCGCCGAGTTGGAAGGCTTCGACTCCCACTGTCCCTACTGCGGCCACGAGCTGCGCGACATGCTGGCCGAGAAGACCGTCAGCGACCTCTTCGTGGCATACAACGAGGCAGTGACGCGCCCCCAGAAGGAACAACTGGTCTGCCAGTTCAAACTGCCCGACGACCGCGAGGGCCTGCTGGAGTTCCTCGCCCTGTCGGCACCGCTGGCCAAACGTAAGAATCCGCTCACCAATACCAAGTGGGGACGGGTGGTGCTGACGTTTGCGGCCGTTTTTGTCGTGCTGGTTGTTGGCGGCCTGTTTATTCATTCCGTCAACGGGGTACAGCTGTCAAAGGCTATCGATGAAGCCCTGTTTATGCTGCCCGTCTGCGGTGGCATACCGGCCTGGCTTGTCTCCCGGCGTACCGATACCGCCGTGGCTCAGGAGCACAACCACTTCGCCTCGTTGTGGCGTGGCCGCTTCGACGAGTGTCTGCAGAAGGCTCGGGCGCGGTTGAACAACGCCGACGATAATGCCACGATGGACCGCCTGGAGCGCGAGGCCACCGAGCCGGTGCTGACAAAAGTGATAAACACCATCTTCTAATGTAATTTCCAACAGACCATGAGCGAATATACATTTTCAGCCCAATTAGAGCAGGTCATCAAGGCCACGCTGACCGACGGGTTCATTTCAGAGAAAGAGCGGGCGGTGCTCTACCGCCTGGCCGAGGGAGAGGGCATCAGCCGTGAAGCAGTAGACCAGATGCTGGAAGAACGCCTGCAGCAGTGGCGCGTAGAAAAGAAGGCCAGGCTGCATAAGTGTCCGCAGTGCGGCACTGAGATAGAGGCCTTTGTCAAAGTCTGCCCAAACTGCGGTGCCGAGATTGCCGTCGGACGGGCTTCGAGCGTGAAGGCCATCGAGGAGAAGCTGGCCTCGCTGCCCACCACGGGCAACAACAAGGTCGACATGGCCCGGCGCCGTGACGTCATTTCAACCTTCCCCGTTCCTAACACGCGTGAGGACCTGCTGGAGTTTCTTCAGCTGGCCGCCGAGCGCAGTCAGCTGAAGGGTGGCGTGACAGCCAATCCCGTGCGCCGCTTCCTGCTGGTGGTAGGCATCTTCATCGGTCTCTTCTTCCTGCTTTTCTTTGTAATCTATCTCATTGCCGAGGAAACAAAGCGGGGTGAGAGACTCTTACAGAGGGGACTGGTTGTCATTATCGGCTCAGGGGCATTTGGACTCATCCTTGGTGCGCCCTTCGCTTTCTTTTATGCTGCCAAGGGCGGTTCGAAGGAGAATAACCGGCACAACGAGCTCACGAAGGTGTGGAAGGACAAGTTCCGCCAGTGTATGACGAAGGCCCGCTTGACGCTGCATAACGCTGGCGACCTGGCACGGCTCGACCAGTTAGAGAAAGAAGTCAATAAACATATTATATAAGGAATTAACTATGGGACTATTCGGTAGAGGAAAAGGCGGCGGAGTGATGAACGTCATCCGCTGCGACCAACAGGAATACATGGTGTGGAAATGGCGACCCGAGGGACAGACCGTCAACAGCACCAGTCGTGAGAACGCCATACGCTGGGGCAGTCAGCTCCGCGTCAAGGACGGCGAGGTGGCCGTCTTCGTCTACAGCCAGAAGGACGGTCCGATGCAGGACTTCATCACTGGCCCTTACGACGGCACCATCTCGACGGCCAACCTTCCCGTATTGGCCAGTATCGTGGGGACGCTCTGGGGCGGCGAGAGTCCGTTCCAGGCTGAGGTGTACTTCATCAACATTCAGCTGAACAACCAATTGCGTTTCGGGGTGCCTTACTTCGACGTGTTCGATCCGCGGCTGCCCGACCACGGTGTGCCGATGGCTGTGCGTGGCGTGCTGACGTTCAATATTAAGGACTACATGGGCTTCATCAAGTTGAACCGCCTGCAGGACTTTGACCATGACACCTTCAAGCGGCAGATTAGTTCGGCATTGGCCAAACATGTGCGCCAGGTGGTGACCAATCTGCCGATGGACTCCAATCTGCCCGTGGTTCAGCTGGAACGTCGGCTCGATATCGTGAACGATGCCCTTACACCGAGGCTGGCTGAGCAGTTGGAGAACGTCTTTGGGGTTCAGTTGCGCTCGCTCGACGTGTCGGACCTGGAAATCGACAAGACCAGTCCCTACTATCTGGAGCTGCGCGAACTGACGGCTGGCATCACTGCCGAGACCATGAAGGCACAGCGCGATGTGAACATCAAAAATATGAAGGATACGCAGGAGCTGAACCGCCAGAACATGGAGGAGACGCTGCGCATACAGCGCGAAGAGGCTCAGCGTGCCCAACGTCTGCAGACCGAGACGCAGTTCATGGGTGCCCATGCTTTGGACCAGCAGACCACGGTGCTCAAGGCCGGAGCCGAGAGCTTGGGTCAGATGGGCCAGATGGGCGGCGGTGGCGACGGCAGTGGCGGTGGCGGCATGAATGCTGCCGGCATGATGACCGGCATGATGATGGGCGGTGCCATGGGGCAGCAGATGGCTGGCATGATGAACAACATGGGGCAGTACTGGCAGCAGGGCCAACAGGCCGCTCCGCCACCCATGCCTGGTGTCCAGTTCTTCATAGCCGTTGGCGGCCAGCAGGCTGGTCCGTTCGCCCCCGAGCAGTTGCCGCAGTTGGTGCAGAATGGTACGCTGACCATGCAGACCCTCGTATGGAAACAGGGAATGCCACAGTGGGCTGCCGCATCGACGGTTCCCGAGCTGGCCCCGCTGTTTGCGCCGCCCGCAGGGGCTGTACCGCCGCCGATTCCGGGAGTTTAGGAGTTTAGGAGTTTTAGGAGTTTGGGAGTATGGACGACAATAATTTCTTTTCGATAGACCGACTCGTGGAGTTCGGTATGAGTATGCAGATAGCCCGCCAGATGGTGGGGAGTATGAACCTGCAACTACAGCAGATGTATGTGCCTGGCAGCGTGCAGACGATGCCGCAGGCTGCCCCGGCCACCTACTATGTGGCCTTAGAGGGCAAGCCCGTGGGGCCGCTCAACGAGAGTGAGGTGTCGCGGATGATATACAACAAACAGATAGCAAAGGACACCCTGTGCTGGATGCCCGGCATGAAAGAGTGGAAACCGGTGGAACAGGTTCCGCAGGTACTGCGTATCGTTGCACTGACACCGCCGCCGATACCGCAGCCGTAGCCGCTAAATCTCCTCCAAGGCGTAGTACTGATAATCGCGCACGATGCGGCGCAGGAAGAACTCGTCTTCAGACTCGCGACGGCTGACGCTGAGAATCTGCTGCACCTTCTGCGACAGTTGGCCGATGCGCTCAGACGCGCCGCTGTCGAGTGTGCGGCGGATGACGTCGACCTGCTCAAGCGAGAGATCGGCAGCCTGGGGGTAGGTGGGGTGGTAGTCGCGCGTCAGGTAGTCGTACTCGTCGAGACTGACCTGTATCTTCGAATAGCTGCGCAGTTTGACAACCAGCGTTCCGGCGGCCATGTCGCCGAGACGCTGGTTGTTGCGGTTCAGTATCATCACCAGCACGCCGACGTATCCTAACAGCGGACCGTCGGCAATCATCAGCAGCCACCGCAGCAGGTAGGCAGCGGGCGAGGGTAGGGTGCCGTCGGCCATGATGACGCGCAGCTTGACAATCCACTTGCCGATGGTCTGTCCGCCGCTGAGTATCTCGCAGAGCGGGCAGTAGAGCAGCACGGGCAGGACGATGACCACGATGACGAACAACGACGACGGGTCGAAGTCCGTCTTCCGCACGATTTGTGCCCACATCAGGAAGTAGGCGACCTGTATCACCCAGTCGATGACCTGTGCCAGCATGCGCTCGCCGACGCTTGCCGGCGTCTGGCTGATGCGTACGTATTGTCCGGTGACGATGCTCTTTTCTGCCATGATGGTTGCAAAGGTACAAAATAATTATGAATTATGAATTGTGAATTGTAAATTATTTCGTACCTTTGCACTGTTTTATGAAGGAAGTGACGTTTATCAGGCAGAACATCGCGAAGTGGCGCAGTGCCGAGCTGGTGGCAGAGTCTATCGGCGAGGCTGACGCCGCCCAGTTGGCCGATACCTATATCGACGTGACCAGCGACCTGGCCTTCGCCCAGACCCACTACCCCGACTCGAAGATTACGCGCTACCTGAACAACCTGGCCTCGGCGCTGCACAACGAGATTTACCGTTCGCACCGCTACCGCTGGCAGAGTCTGCTGACGTTCTGGACCCACGACGTGCCGCTGACGATGTGGGAGGCGCGGCGCGAGCTGCTGCTGTCGTTCACGATCTTCGCCGTCAGCGCCTTCGTCGGCTTCCTCTCCCAGATGCTCGACCCAGAGTTCTGCCGCATCATCCTCGGCGACAACTATGTCGACATGACGCTGCAGAACATTGCGCAGGGCGAGCCGATGGCCGTCTACAGCGGCGACAGCGCCGACTCGATGTTCGGCAGCATCACGCTGAACAACGTCAGGGTGTCGTTCGTGGCCTTCGCCCTGGGCGTGCTCACCAGCGTCGGCACGGGCTTCGTGCTGTTCCAGAACGGCGTGATGCTCGGTGCCTTCCAGACGCTCTTCGCCCAGCACGGACTGCTGTGGCAGTCGGCGCTGGCCATCTGGCTCCACGGCACGCTCGAGATCTCGTCCGTCGTCGTGGCCGGAGCCGCCGGTCTGGCTATGGGCAACGGCTGGCTCTTCCCCGGCACCTATCCGCGCCTCGTCTCCTTCCGGCGTGGGGCGCGGCGCGGCCTGCGCATCGTGGTGGGCACGGTGCCGCTGTTCGTCGTGGCGGGCTTCATCGAGAGTTTCCTGACGCGCCACACCGAGTGGCCCGACCTGCTCAGGCTCGCCATCATCGGTGCCTCGCTGGCCTTCGTCGTCTATTATTTCATCGTTTTACCAAGAATAAGACATCAAGAATATGGAGAAAGAACTGATTAAACTCTACAAGAAGCGCATGTTCGGCGAAAAGCTGTCGGATGCGCTCGACTTCGTGCGTGAGAATTGGCGCCCGTTGCTGAAGTACATCACCTATCTGCTGCTGCCCGTGTCCGTGGTGCAGACGTTCTTCATGGACAGCTTCATGTCGGGCTATACCTCGGCGCTGGCGGGAATGCAGCACATGGCGCTCAGCGAGATGCTGCCCTGGCTCTCCTCGATGGGGCTGCTCGTCGTGGTGCAGTATGTGGGCATCATGCTGCTGGTGGCGCTGACCTACACCATGATGCAGCTCTACGAGCAGCGCCCCCGGCTCAACGGCATCGTGTGGGCCGACCTGAAGGCGGGCGTCATGACCAAGACGCTGCGCATGCTGGTGCTCCTGTTTTGTGGGTTTGCCGTGGCCCTGACGTGCCTGGCATTCATTATGCTGCTGACCAGCATCAGCCCGGTGCTCATGCTGCCGGGCGCCCTGATACTGATGTTGGCCAGCCCGCTTCTGGCCCTGGTCACGCCGGTCTACCTGTTTGAGAAGGTCAGCGTCATCGGTGCCTTTTCCAAGTCGTTACGCCTCGGTTGGCGCACGTGGGCCGGCATCGTCGGCGTCATCTTCGTGCTCTATCTGCTGGTCAGCATCGTTCAGGGCGTGGTGTCCATGCCGTGGTACATGATGCTGGTGGCTAAGAACATCCTCACCACGCAGGGCGGCTCTGCCGGCTTCGTCTCGTCCTTCGGCTATACTGCCCTGCAGTTTGTGCTGGGCGTCGTCTCCAGTTTCGTCACCAACTGTCTCATGGTGCTGCCCATCGTCGGACTGGCCTACCAGTACGGCCACGCCTGCGACAAGGTAGACGGCGTCAGCGTAGACCGCGACATCGAGAACTTCGAGACCCTCTAACTGGCCTCTCAATTCTCAATTTTCAATTCTCAATTCTCAATTTTCAATTCTCAATTCTCATTTTGCCCGACACCCTCGTCATAGACACCGCCCAGATTGCCCAATGGCAGACGCAGCCAGATTACGACTACGGTCGTGAACTGGTGGGCGGCGGCATGACCTTCACCGAGTGGCTGAAGATGAAGCTCAGCGAACTGCTCGGCGACCTCTTCGGCAATGCCACGGCCGGCAGCATCGTGCGTTGGCTGCTCGTGACCGTCGCCATTGTCACGCTGGCGCTCATCGCCTGGTATCTGTGGCGTTACCACCCGAGCCTCTTCGGCCGTCAGGAGACGCTGGCGACCGACCGCGAGGAGGCCGCCGACAACATCTACGGCGTCGACTTTCCCGCCGCCATCGACCGGGCCCTCGCCGCCGAGGACTACCGCGAGGCCATCCGCCTGGTCTACCTCCAGACGCTGAAGACCCTCGCCGACGCCCGCCTCGTCGACTGGCAGCCCTACAAGACCCCCTCACAGTACGTCCGCGAGCTGGCCGCCTCGCAGTCAGCCTCCGCTCCCCGCGAAGCCGCCTTCCGCGCCCTCACCGCCCACTTCCTCCGCGTGCGCTACGGCAACTTCCCCGCCGCGCGCCCGCTCTACGACGAGGTGCTGTCATTAGGAAAGGAGGTGAGCCGTGAGCCGTAAGTTCTGGCTGTTCGTCGTCGCCCTGCTCGCCCTGATGCTCCTCCTGGAGTACCAGATGCCCCGCCGCTTCCAGTGGACCGCGACCTTCGCCCATGCCGACCGCCAGCCCTTCGGCTGCTACGTCTTCGACAGCATCTTCGCTCAGCAGATGCCCCGTGGCTACAGCGTCTGCCGCAAGTCGCTCTCGCAGTTAGCCCTCGAGCAGGTGCCGCCCCGCGCCATCGTCATCCTCTGCCAGGCCGGAGGCTACGGCGGCGGCGTCAACATTGACACGCTCCTGGCCTTAGCCGCCCGTGGCAACCGCATCCTCTACGCTGACACCTATATCGACACTGACCTCTGCGACACCCTCCACATCGCCTGTGCCTCGCATAACAGATTCGCGTTAGAGATGCTGTCGTCGCAGGCCCGGCAGCGCGACACCATCTTCTGGACGGGCGACACGCCCAGCTATCAGCCGACGACATACATGATACACCAGTCGATGATCAGCGCCACCCTGACCGACACGGCCACCGCCGAACCCTTGGCCGTGATTCACGACTGGGAGAACCGGCTGTTTGTACGCGAGCACGTGGAAAACAACAGCCACTGGGAGAACCCCTGGGCTAAGGGCGACTCCGCCTCGATGACCGTGCCCGAGGTGGTGGCGCTGAGCTGTAGCGTAGGCCGGGGCGAGATCATCCTCGTCACCACGCCGCTGATGCTCACCAACTACGGCGTGCTCGACTGTCCCGCCTACGTCCACCGCCTGATGAACCGCCTCAAATCGCTGCCCGTGGTACGTACCGAGGCCTACATGCCCTCCTACGACGCTGTGGAGAGCTCACCCCTGCGCGAGCTGCTCCGCCGGCCGCCGCTGCGCTGGGCCCTCTACCTCGTGCTGCTCGGCGTGGCGCTGCTCATCGGCTTCAACGCCCGCCGCCGCCAGCGCGCCATCCCCGTCGAGGCCCCGCCGCGCAACTACCAGCTCGACTTTATCCGCCACATCGGCACCCTGCAGTATAACAAGTCAAAGAAGGCTGACAAAGCCCATTAACCCATCAACGATATGAACAACGAAAGAACCACCATCGACCTCGCCGCCTTCTCAGCGAAGGTGCAGACGCTGCGCCAGGCCATTGCCGAGGTCATCGTCGGCCAGGACGAAAACGTAGAACTGCTGCTGACGGCCATCCTCGCCGGCGGCCACGTGCTGATAGAAGGCGTGCCCGGCGTAGCCAAAACGCTGTTGGCCAAGCTCGTGGCCCGGCTTATCGACGCCAAGTTCAGCCGCGTGCAGTTCACGCCCGACCTGATGCCCAGCGACGTGCTCGGCACCAGCGTTTTTAACATGAAGACGCAGGAGTTCCAGTTCCACGCCGGTCCGGTCTTTGCCGACCTCGTGCTCGTCGACGAGGTGAACCGCGCCCCGGCCAAGACGCAGGCCGCCCTCTTCGAGGTGATGGAGGAGCGCCAGGCCACCATCGACGGCACCACCCACCCCATGTCGCCCCTCTACACCATCCTGGCCACGCAGAATCCTGTGGAGCAGGAGGGTACGTACAAACTGCCCGAGGCGCAGACCGACCGCTTCCTGATGAAGCTCACGATGGACTACCCCTCGGCCGACGAGGAGCTGCGCATACTGGAGCGCCACCACCAGGACGCAGCGTTCACCGACCTCAGCCGCATAGAGCCCGTCATCACCAAGGCCGAGCTGCTTGGGCTGCGCGCGCTGCTCGCCGGCGTCTATGCCGAGGAGTCGCTGCTGCGCTATGTCGTCGACATCGTCCAGCAGACGCGCAAGAGCCGTGTCGTCTTCCTCGGCGCCTCGCCGCGTGCCTCGGTGGCCATCCTGCAGTCGGCCAAGGCCTACGCCCTGCTGCAGGGCCACGACTTCCTGACGCCCGACGACGTAAAGGCCGTCGTGCCCGCCGTACTCCAGCACCGCCTCGTCCTCACCGCCGAGGCCGAGATGGAGGGCTACACCCCCCAGAAGGTCGCCCGCCGCCTGCTCGACAAAGTGGAAGTGCCAAAGTGATATGTACCTGAAGCGACGCTTTTATATCCTGTTGCTCGCCGTCGCCCTCATTGCCGGCCTCGGCTACGCCTACGCCCCGCTCTACACGGCCGGGCGGCTGCTGACGTTGCTCCTGCTCCTGGCCACCGTGGCCGACGTCGCCCTGCTCTGGCATAAGAAGGCCATCACCGCCGAGCGACACCTCAGTCCCCGCTTCAGCAATGGCGACGACAACCCCGTCACCATCAGCGTAGAGAGCACCTACCCGTTCCCCGTCAGCGTCGAGGTCATCGACGAGCTGCCCTCGCAGTTCCAGCGCCGCACCGGCACCTCCTTGTCAATTGTCAATTCTCAATTGTCAATTCTCAATTCTCAATTGTCAATTCCCTACGTCCTGCGCCCTACCCGCCGTGGTGTCTACAGCTTCGGCCACGTCCTTGTCTTCGCCTCTACGCACCTCGGCCTCGTCGAGCGCCGCTACCGCTGTGCCTCGCCCTGCGACGTCTGCGTCTACCCTTCATTCCAGAAACTGCACCAGTATGAGCTGATGGCCATCAGCCAGAACCTGCAGCAGCCAGGCATCAAGCGCATACGCCGCATAGGCCGCAATACCGAGTTTGAACACATTCGCGACTACCTGCGCGGCGACGACTATCGCACCGTTAACTGGCGGGCCACCGCGCGTCTCAGCCGTCCGATGGTGAACGTCTATCAGGACGAGCGGTCGCAGCAGGTGTTTTGCATTGTCGACAAGGGCCGTGTCATGCAGCAGGCTTTTGAGGGCATGACCCTCCTCGACTATGCCATCAATGCCTCCTTGGCACTCAGCTATGTAGCCATGCGCAAGGAGGACCGTGCCGGACTCATCACCTTCAACGATAACCTTGAAACCTTCGTGGCTGCCGACCGCCGTTCCGGCCATATAAACAAACTCATGGAAACGCTCTACGCCGAGCAGACCAACTTCGAGGAGACCGACTTCTCGGCTCTCTCGGTGGGTATCGGCCGCCACATCAGCAAGCACTCCCTGCTGATACTCTTTACTAACTTCATGGGGCTGGTCTCCCTGCAGCGCCAACTGCCATTCCTCCTGCAGATTGCCCGCCGCCACCGTCTGCTTGTCGTCTTCTTCAACGACGTCGAGCTGCAGCAGTTTGTCGATTCGCCCGCAGCAACTGCCGAACAGCGTTGTCAGCACGAGGTTGCCGAGAAGTTCGTCGCTGAAAAGCAGCTTGTCAGTGCCACTCTCCGTCAGTACGGCATCCTCTCGCTGCTCACCTCGCCACAGGAACTGACGGTCGATGTCATCAACCGCTACCTCGCCGTGAGAGCATTCTGATAGGTGGGGAAACGCCGGCACGAAGATTCATGTCTGCAAAAAAGCAGCCTAAAGTTTTGTCCTTTCATCTTTTTTGCCTATCTTTGCAGCCGAAGCGGAGGTTATCCGTAATTAAATAATTTGGGAATTGTGTTTAACCAAAAACGAAAAATATCCTTAAAACAACAATGAATATGAAAGTAAAACAATTTCTATTAACAGCTATACTGTTTGCCCTGGCACATTTCAGCCAAGCGCATAACCTTGAGCCGCTCCATGTAGACGGGCGGTATCTGAAGAACCCGGCAGGTGACATCGTGACGTTGCACGGCCTTCAGAAGACTATTCACACATGGATAGACCATATGGGGACCATCTGGGGTGGCGAGGATTATGAAGGTGCTGTAAAGTATCAAAAAGAGTGGATTGATTCACTTCTGATGGTAGATTGGAAGATAGATTACATTCGTTTGAATGTTGGCGACGGATGGATAATAAATAAAGCTACTAATACTTACGATTTAGATTATTTCAAACAAAAAGTTTTTTTCGATAAAGTGTATATACCTTTCATTGATTATTTGAATAGCAAGGGGATATATGCAGTTTTATATTTTGATTATGGAGGTGGATGCGATATTGAAATTGGTGACTCGAACCAACAACGTTTGTTTGAATTCTGGGATTATGTTAGTTCCCATCCACAAATAAAGAATAACCCAGGAGTCATGATAGAGTTACACAACGAACCTGTCGGTGTGGTAGGCCATGACGGTCATCGTGAGGATTTCCGAGATGTGAAGAACTACTTCCAGCCCATGATAGACATCATCAGAAAGAATGGTTGCAACTGTGTAGTTTGGGTTCCTGGACTTGGATATCAATCGCAATATGCAGGTTTTGCAACAAATCCAATAAAGAGAGAAAACATCGGTTATGCCTTCCACGCCTATAATCATTATTACCGAGGTAATAGCTATGAATGGATTAAGGAAAAATGGGATGAGCAAATAAAACCTGTCGGTAATATGGCTCCCCTCATGATTACAGAAACGTATTGGAATAATCCAGAGACTTACGAAGAGGATACAGCAGCGGGAAATTGCACCAGCGTATTTGGAGAAGGACTGAAGAGAAATATTGACGAATTGGGAAATGTGAGTTGGAACCCTCTGATTGACCACTGTTGGGATGTCCTCCGAGTGAATCAGCCTTCTCCTGACGGGAAACTAACAGAATATAATGATGACGAATATCCCTTAGTTCCAACGTGGAATTGGTTCAAAGAATATGCTGAGAAAAAGGTTCTTCCTGTCAGTCAATTGAAAGTGGTTAAAGTATGGATGGAAGATGCACCAACAACGGTGTATCCTGGCTATTCTCAAGCAATGAAACTAATGGCAGAGTTTACCAATGGTAACACGTGGGACGTAGCTGGTGATGCCATATGGTCGAGCTCAGACGAAACTGTAGCAAGCATTGACCGAGGCAATATCTTTGTCAAAAAAGAAGGATTAGTAACCATTCGCGGAACATATACTGATGGCGCAGGTAAGACATTTGAAACGCAATTTGACGTTAATAGTGTAATGTTTCCATTAACAGCAACAGGAGTTACATACTTTGATTTCGATACAGAATTTGACTCGGAGACACAAACTTTTACAGGTGATGGTTCAGGAGGTTGGCTCTTTCCAAATAGAATAGACTTGTCTGCCTATCGTTATATAGTTGTCCGTTTGAATGAAACGGCAATGGGACCTGCGGAGATCCAGCTTGATGATGGTATCCAAGAAGAGCCTTATAAGACAGCTCTCAGTTGGCAAACAGAAGTCGTTGTGGATTTACAAGCTCAGAAAGACGTTGATCTGACTCATATAAAGAAAGTGCTCATTTGGAAATATGGAACATCTGTGTCAATTAAAGAAATATTTCTCAGTAATGACGGTATAGAAAGAGAACCGTTAACTATCCGTACTTTGCTCAATACTGATGACAAGGCAATGAGATATGGGGATGAGGTGCCAGAATTGACCTATTCGGTTGTGGGAAATGTCCCTTCGCAAACGCCCTCCTTGTCAACATCTGTTACAAAAGCCTCGGCTGTGGGCATGTATGACATTTCAATAGATGGCAACGAGGACAATGTGAACTATTATCCCGGAAATCTTCACGTCATTCCAGCCCCACTGGCTGTTTCCACAGGTAACCCTTCCCTTGTTGAAGGCGAGATGATTCCAGAAATTACCCCAATATACGATGGCTTCAAAAATGCCGAGACCGAGGAGACTGCTTTTATCGTGAAACCAACAACCAATCCGATGTTGTATGGGTGGGCAATAGCAGGATCATACCCCATCTATGTGAACTGCAATAGTAAAACCAATGGGAACTATGTGTTGGACTATGGCCAAACAACAGAATTTTTAACAGTCAAGGAATCAGAAGATATAAAGAAATATGGTGTAGACTTAACGGCACAAGTAGGGGTCTCACAAGAAGATTGGCATGCCTTATACACTACTGATACGAAATTTGCCCCTGCCGTCACCACCAGCGACGGTCGTCAGGTACAGTTGATGGAAGTATGGACAGAATCACCAGCAGATAGGACTGGAGAGATTATGTATCAGACCATCACTGGATTGGATAACGGCGATTATTTAGTCGGGGTATATGCAAATACTCGAAAAAGTTTTCATGTACAAGGTTTCGATTTTGAGGAAGGTGCCAATGATATGGTCTATGTTGCTGCAAATGATGTCCGTGTCTATATCCCTGCATATACAGAGGAGTTCTTAGTCAATGGCAACGGTGTTTGCGGAATTCGCACAAAGGTTACTGACGGTACCCTGCGGATTTCGATGGTTGCTGAAAAAACAGGTACTAACTGGCACACCATCCAAATTAAGAAACTCGTCAAACTTTCTATTGCTGGCGATGCCAACGGCGACGGCTCCTTGAACTCTGAGGACGTTTTCGCCCTCGTGAACTACATTCTCGGTCGCGGCACGCTCGCCAACGAGGCGGCAGCCGACGTGAACGGTGACGAAACGGTGGACATCGCCGACGTGGCGGCACTCATCGAACTTGTCAAGTAAACGACGGCACTTGCATTTTAACCTCCCAACCTCCCGTTTTCTTCTGAAATGCCGATGTGCAGAGGGGTTGGGGGACGGGAGGTGTCTCGCTGACACCTCCCGTTGAGGTCCCGTCGAACGTCCCTGAGGTGTGTCTCCTGCCGTTTGCATAGGAATTCCTTCTATGCGGCAAGAAGAAAAAAACAAAGATGTTCAAAGAAAAATGCACTTTTCTTTGGAATTGTTCTCATTTATTCGTATCTTTGCCACCAAGAATGTGTTTCACGAGAACACAAGAATACAAACAGATAGTAATATGACTGTAAAACGACATAATCAAATATTGGAAGCTATAAGAGGAAAAGCCAGCCAGATAGTACCGAAAGGTGCTGTGGTTATTCTCTTTGGTTCAAGAGCCAGAGGGGATGCGCGTGATGACTCAGATTGGGATGTGCTTATCCTGCTCGACAAAGATCGCATCACCTCCCAGGACATAGATGATTATACTTATCCTTTGCGTGAGATGGGTTGGGGTTACGGACAGTCTATCAATGCTATTTTATATACAAGACGTGACTGGGAGAGCAGCATTGCAAGTCCTTTTCGTCAGAACGTAACAGAAGATGGAATAAGATTATGGGGTTAAATGAAGAAAACAGGGGGTTGACAGAAGAAGATGTTGTGCCTAAAATCCAGCCAACAGAAGCGTTTATTAATGAAGTAACTGCTCTTGCAAAGCAGAAACTCGAATTGCAGACAGATTAAAAAATCCACAAGTATCAAATCATACGTTGACGACACTCACATTTTAACCTCCCAACCTCCCGTTTTCTTCTGAAATGCCGATGTGCAGAGGGATTGGGGGACGGGAGGTGTCTCGCTGACACCTCCCGTTGAGGTCCCGTCCAATCCCCATCGGAGGCTTAGGCCACCTTGCGCGGCACAGCGTGGTAGTAGACAACGTCATACTGATTGGGGGATATCAGCTTTCGTCGTGTTGGGGCCTCGTCGACAATTATTTTTCGGCTTTTATTTTGTTGTTTCGGATATAATACTTAACTTTGCAGCGTGTAATTATGAAAAAGTAACAAATGAATACGAATCTTATTTCCGCATCTTCACCAGTCTGTGCCAAGTATTGGTCGGAATTGAAGAATTTGAGTGACAACGTGAAATTGGAACTCATAACTCTGCTCAGCAGCTCAATGACACATCCAGAAAATGGGGAAAAAGCTGATGATGGCAAGGGATGGACAGAAAAGTTTGCAGGCAAATGGCAGGATGACAGGACTGCAGAGGAAATTGTTGAAGACATCCGTGCTGCCAGAAATGCCAACATGAGGGAGATTGAGTTATGAACAAATACTTGCTCGATACTAATATATGTATCTTTGCGTTTAGAGATCAATATGGCATCAACGAACGTATGCTGCAGTGCGGAGAGAATAGCTGCTACGTCTCTGACATCACTGTTTTGGAACTGCGCTATGGGGCTTATAAGAGTAAAAAGACAGTAGAGAACCTGACCATCGTCAACAACTTTCTTGAGAAGGTTAAGATAGTCCCCTTTGCAGAGGCCATAGACACCTTCTGCCAAGAAAAACTCAGATTGGAGAGTTTGGGAATGAAACTGGAGGATTACGACTTGCTCATTGGCTGTGCAGCAAAGGCCAAAGGGATGATTATGGTCACCGACAATTTGAAGCACTTCGACCGTATAGATGGTATCGAAGTACAGAACTGGGTGGAACGATAATCTGTGTTTCTAATCATAGTGTGACGGGATGACGTTCGACCAACTTGGCCAGTTAGTCATGCTAATTAGGCCACTTAGCACGACTAACCCGCCGGGTTGAGGGTGCTTACCCGTTAGGCAATTTTGATGAATTAAGGGCTTCTGAAAGAAAAAAAAGCCTAAAAACTTGGCTGTTAAGTAAAAAAGTTGTAACTTTGCACCCGCTTTTCGTGGCCCCTGGCCCGAAGCACTAAGTTTAACATTTAATAATTAAAGCAAAGCAAAATGATTATTGTACCCGTAAAAGAAGGCGAGAACATCGAGAAGGCCCTCAAGAAGTTCAAGAGAAAGTACGAAAAGACAGGTGTCGTGAAGGAGCTGCGTCGTCGTCAGCAGTTCGACAAACCGTCTGTTCTGAAGCGCCTGAAGATGGAGCACGCCATCTACGTACAGAAGCTCCGCGCCACTGAGGAGTAAAAAAACCTCAAAAAATTTGGTGGTTTGAAATTTTTTCCGTAAATTCGTTGCCGAAAACTGAAAGGTAACGTTTATGATAGTCGACCAGTTCCTGAATTATCTGCAATACGAGCGGAACAGAAGCCCGCTGACGGTGCAGTGGTACGAGGAGAATCTACGCGATTTCGAAACGTATATTCGGGGAGTGGACGATTGTCTTTCGTTGCTGACTGCCGATGCTGACGTCATCCGCAGCTGGGTTGAGCATAAGATGGACGAGGGCAAGAAACCGGCCACCGTCAACCGCGGGCTGAGTGCCGTGCGGGCGTTCTATCGCTTTGCCCTGGCGCGCAAGCTTGTCGACAAAGACCCCGCCCACGGGATTGTCGGTCCGAAGGCCTCGAAGCCTCTGCCGATGTTCGTGCGTGAGGGCGAGATGGACAGGCTCCTCGATGACGTGTCGTGGAAGGATGATTTTAATAATGTACGTGCGCGTACCATATTATTATTATTCTATGAGACGGGCATCCGACTGGCCGAACTGATAGGCATCGATAACAAGGATGTCGACCTCGAGGCCAGGAAGCTGAAAGTGACGGGAAAGCGCAACAAGCAGCGCATCATCCCCTTCGGCGAGGAACTGGCGCAGGCGCTGACCGGGTATGTGTCGCTCCGCGACGATACGGTCGAGAAGCAGTCGGACGCACTGTTCGTGAACAACAAGGGCAGGCGGATAGGCCGCTGCCAGGTGCAGAACCTGGTGAGGCGCCGCCTCTCGGAAGTCACGACGCTCAAGAAGCGCTCGCCTCACGTGCTGAGGCACAGCTTTGCAACAGCGATGCTGAACAATGGTGCCGGGCTTGAAAGCGTGAAGAAGCTGTTAGGCCACGCGAGCCTTGAAACGACAGAGGTCTACACGCACACCACGTTCGAGCAGCTCAAGCGAGTTTACAACGAAGCCCATCCGAGGGCATAACCTTATTTATAAACTTTAAACAATTGGAGGTAACTATGGAAATTAAGATTCAGTCGATTCACTTCGATGCCACCGAGAAGTTACAGGCGTTCATTGAAAAGAAGATCGCCAAGTTGGAAAAATCATTTGAAGACATACAGAAAGTAGAGGTGCAATTGAAAGTTGTCAAGCCTGCCACCGCTCAGAATAAGGAAGTAAGCCTCTCTGTCGGTGTCCCCGGAAGCACACTCTTCGTTGAGAAGACGAGCGACACTTTTGAGGAGAGTGTTGACCTTTGCGTGGACTCAATGCGGGCTCAACTGCAGAAATTTAAGGAAAAATTGAGAAATCATTAAAAAAAACTCGGAAAAGTTTTGGTAATTCAAAAATAAGTAGTAACTTTGCAGCCGTTTTCCGACAGGTCGTAAATCTGAAACAGAGAACGGCTGCTTAAGAAGCCTCTTTAGCTCAGTTGGCCAGAGCACGTGATTTGTAATCTCGGGGTCGTTGGTTCGAATCCGACAAGAGGCTCAAGAGTAGCAAAGCTCAAAAACGGAAAGACAAAAACTTGGGTGGATACCAGAGTGGCCAAATGGGGCAGACTGTAAATCTGCTGGTTTTTACCTTCGGTGGTTCGAATCCATCTCCACCCACTCTCAAGAGAGTTTGTTTTTGCGGAAATAGCTCAGTTGATAGAGCACTAGCCTTCCAAGCTGGGGGTCGCGGGTTTGAGCCCCGTTTTCCGCTCTATGAACAACGAAATGCTGTAATAGCTCAGTGGTAGAGCACTTCCTTGGTAAGGAAGAGGTCCTGAGTTCAACTCTCAGTTACAGCTCTCTGAGGAAAGAGGAGGAGCAAAAACAATAGTATTCAAAATAATAAATTAATAAAACAACAAAACAATGGCAAAAGAACAATTTGTGCGCACCAAACCGCACGTGAACATTGGTACTATCGGTCACGTTGACCATGGTAAGACTACTCTGACTGCTGCTATCACCACTGTGCTGGCTAAGCAGGGTCTCTCCGAGGTGAAGTCTTTCGACCAGATTGATAATGCTCCCGAGGAGAAGGAGCGTGGTATCACCATTAACACCGCTCACGTTGAGTACGAGACTGCAAAGCGTCACTATGCTCACGTTGACTGCCCGGGCCACGCTGACTATGTGAAGAACATGGTTACTGGTGCTGCTCAGATGGATGGTGCTATCCTCGTTGTTGCTGCTACCGACGGTCCCATGCCTCAGACCCGTGAGCACGTGCTGCTCGCCCGTCAGGTGAACGTTCCCCGTCTGGTGGTGTTCCTCAACAAGTGCGAC
>CAMOKH010000067.1 GCA_946617675.1 uncultured Prevotellaceae bacterium
CCCGCCGCTATCGGCGTCAGGGCGACGATGGTGCCCACCGAGGTACCTATGCTGAGCGAGATGAAGCAGGCGGCCAGAAACAGTCCGGCCATGAGCATCTGGGGTGGCAGCAGGGCAAGCGTCAGGTTGACGGTAGCGTCGATAGCCCCCATCGCCTTGGCAGAGCTGGCGAAGGCTCCGGCCAGGACGAATATCCAGATCATGAGCATCATCTGGGGTGTCGATGCGCCATGCGAGAAGGAGTCGATACGCTGTCGGAGTGGCCGTCCGCCGCTGACGACGACGGCATAGACCGAGGCCGCCATGAAGGCAACGGTGATGGGCACCTTGTAGAAGTCGCCCGCCACGATGCTCGTGACCAGATACAGGCCAACGAACACCGCTATTGGCGATAAAGCTATCAACCCCTTCTTCATCTCTCTCTCACACAGATCTCACAGATCTCACAGATTTTCGCTCTTCTTACCTCTCACCTCTTACTTCTCACAGCGTGACGCCGTTCTTGAAGATGCTGATTTCGCGATAGCCGTTCTGCTCGTTGCGGGCAGGCTCGCCGCTGGCTACGCTGAGCACCTTGTCGATAAACTCGGGCAGCAACTCCTGCATCGTGCGGCCCTCGACGAGCTGTCCCGCCGAGAAGTCGACCCACAGGGGTTTGTTCTTGGCCAGCGTGGGGTTGGTGGCTATCTTCATCGTGGGGACAAAAGTGCCGAAGGGCGTGCCGCGCCCGGTGGTGAAGAGTACTACATGACAGCCGCAGGCGGCCAGTGCCGTCGAGGCTACGAGGTCGTTGCCAGGTGCCGAGAGCAGATTCAGCCCCTTGGCTTGCAGACGGTCGCCATATTCCATGACGCCGCTGACGGGGGCCTTGCCGCACTTCTGCGTGCAGCCCAGAGCCTTATCCTCGAGTGTTGAGATGCCGCCGGCCTTGTTGCCCGGGCTTGGGTTCTCGCCTACAGGTTCGCCGTGCGAGAGGAAGTAGTTCTTGAAGTTGTTGATCATCGACACGGTCTGGTTGAACAACTCCTCCGTGCGGCAGCGGTTCATGAGTATGGTCTCAGCGCCGAACATTTCGGGCACTTCGGTGAGCACGCTTGTGCCGCCCTGTGCCACGAGCCAGTCGCTGAACTCGCCGACGAGCGGGTTGGCGGTGATGCCGCTGAAGCCGTCGCTGCCGCCGCACTTCAGACCGACGCGCAGCTCAGAGACGGGCACCTCCTCGCGGCGGTCCTGGCGGGCTATGTCGTAGAGCTGGCGCAGCACCTGCATGCCGGCCTCCACCTCGTCGCCCTCAACACGCTGTGTGACGAGCAGGCGTATGCGCTCACGGTCGTAGTCGCCGAGCATCTGCATGAAGTCGTCGGGCTGGTTGTTCTCGCAACCCAGGCTCAGCACGAGTACGGCGCCGGCATTGGGGTGCAGACAGATGTCGCGCAGCACGCGGCGTGTGTTCTCGTGGTCGCCGGAGAGCTGCGAGCAGCCGTAGTTGTGGTGCCAGGCGTAAACGGCGTCGATGCCGTCGCAGCCCGTCTCCTGGCGCAGCTGGCTGGCCAGCCGCTCGGCGATGCCGTTGACGCATCCTACGGTGGGCACTATCCACACCTCGTTGCGTACGCCGACGTCGCCGTTCTTGCGGCGGTATCCCTTGAAGGTGCGGTTGGCTACGGGAATGTCGAGCTCCTTGCCTACGGGCTTGTAGGTGTATTCGAGTGTGCCGCTGAGGTTGGTCTTCAGATTGTTCTCGTTCACCCAGTCGCCTGCTTTCAGGTCTTGGCGTGCGTGGCCTATCGGGTAGCCGTACTTGATGATGTCCTCGCCGGCCTTGACGTCGTGCAGCAGTACCTTGTGGCCTGCGGGCACGTCCTGGTTGAGTACGGCGCGCTCGTCGCCGGCTTCGATGACGTCGCCCTTCTTTTTCGGCTGCAGGCAGACCACCACCGAGTCAGCCGGATTGATTTTCAGATAAGTTTTAAGTTCCATAGTCTTGTAGTTTGTTTATCCTTTGAATGTTCTGCGGTAGAAGTCAACGTTCTCTTTAGTCAGTATCTCGATGGGCATGTAGTTCACCGGGTTCACTTTCTTCTTCAGCACGATGGCCTCGAAGAGCGATTCGATGCACGAGTAGCCCTGCCGGTAGGCGTGCTGGGCTATGAGGAACGAGATGCTGCCCTCGCGTACGCACTCCTCGTTTTTGGGCACCATGTCGTAGCCCATAATCTGGATGTCGCGGCGGTTGGCGTGCAGCAGGTATTCGCCCACGAGGTGGGCTTTCGAGTTGAACGTGATGCAATGATGGACGTTGGTGTGCTCGCGGAAGAAGTCGTCGAGAATCTGTTCGTAGTTCTCGGGCGACTCGTCGAGGGGCAGGTTCACCACGGTGATGGCAACGTCGGGGAAGTGGTCGCGCATGTAGTGACGGAAGCCCGTCTCGCGGTTCTCCTGCTGTTTCGATGCCACGTTGCCGTTACGCATCTGCTTCATCAGCATGATTTCCTTCTCCTTCCAGGCTATGAGCATCAGCATGCGTGCGGCGAAGTAGCCGCTCTGGAACGAGTCCTGGCCGTAGAACGACAGGGGCCGCAGGTCGGGCATATAAGAGTCGAGCAGGATGAACGGCGTCTGCTGGGCGTGCAGTTGGTCGGTGAACTTGCGCGTCACCTCGAGCGAGGCCGGCACGACGATGATGCCGTCGGGCTGCAGCTTCAGGCAGTCGGTCGTTGCGCGCTCGAAGGTCTTCGGGTCAAAACGGTTATAATAGATGAACTCCACCGAGATGCCGAAGTCGCGGCGGTGCTCGCAGGCGGCCAGGCATCCCTCCTCAATCTCCTCCCAGTAAGCCTCCGATTCGTGCTTGGGCAGCAGGCAGTAGAAGGTGTAGGTCTTATTATAGGCCAGCGCCGATGCGTACATGTTGGGCTGGTAGTCCATTTCCTCGAGGGCCTTGTTGACCTTCTCGAGCGATTTCTTCGACACGTTGGGCCGGTTGTGCAGCACGCGGTCGACAGTGCCCACCGAGACGCCAGCCCTGATAGCGATGTCCTTGATTCTGATGATTTCCTTTTTAGCCATGTTCTGAATAAAATTCTGCCTGCAAAGGTAGCCATTAAATCTGATATTAGCAAAGGAAAGCCGATTTTTTATTCCCTTTTTGTTTCCAGCAATCGTTTACGTTGATTTTCCGGCCCGTTTGTTTGGCGTTCGGCGTGAAAAGCATTAACTTTGCAGAAGTTTACAGTAACAACAACAACGAAACCAAGAAACTCATGAAACAATTCAATGACAAGAACTTTGTCCTTGAGACCGAAATTGCTCAGGACCTGTACCACAACCACGCATCGAAGATGCCCATCATCGACTATCACTGTCACCTCATTCCCGAGATGGTAGCCAACGACCATCGTTTCAAGTCGATTACCGAGCTCTGGCTGGGTGGCGACCACTACAAGTGGCGTGCCATGCGAACCAACGGCGTCGACGAGCGCTACTGTACCGGTAAGGACACGTCAGACTGGGAGAAGTTCGAGAAGTGGGCCGAGACGGTGCCCTATACGCTGCGCAACCCGCTGTACCACTGGACTCACCTGGAGCTGAAGACGGCCTTCGGCATTGAGAAGCTGCTGTCGCCCAAGACTGCCCGCGAGATTTTCGACGAGTGCAACGAGAAGCTGAAGCAGCCCGAGTTCTCGGCCCGCGGTCTGATGAAGCATTACAACGTGGAATGCGTCTGCACCACCGACGACCCCGTCGACGACCTGCACAACCATATTGAGTATGCCAAGCACAAGGCTCAGGACGACCCCATCATGATTCCCGCCTGGCGTCCCGACAAGGCTATGAACATCGAGAAGCCCGAGTTTGCCAAGTACGTTGAGCAGCTGTCTAATGTCAGCGGCGTCAGCATTACTAAGTTCGCCGATATGGTCGACGCCCTGAAGAAGCGCCACGAGTTCTTCGAGGCTCAGGGCTCGAAACTCTCTGATCACGGTATCGAGGAGTTCTATGACGAGGAGTACACCGACTCACAGATTGAGACCATCTTCGAGAAGGCCATGCGCGGCCAGCAGCTCTCGGCCTACGAGGTGCGCCAGTACAAGAACTGCTTCCTGACCGTTATGGCCGAGATGGACGCCGACGCCGGCTGGACGCAGCAGTTCCACTACGGTGCCATCCGCGACAACAACACCGCCATGTACAACCAGCTAGGCCCCGACACAGGCTTCGACAGCATCGGCGAGTTCAACACCGCCCGCGCCATGTCGAAGTTCCTGAACAACCTCAACATGAAGGGCAAGCTCACGCGTACCATATTATATACGTTGAACCCCTGCGCCAACGAAGTCATCGCCACGATGCTCGGCAACTTCCAGGGCGGCGAGCCGGGTAAGATTCAGTTTGGTTCAGGCTGGTGGTTCAACGACCAGATGGACGGCATGATCCGCCAGATGAACGCCCTCTCGGTGCTCGGCCTGCTCTCGCGCTTCGTGGGCATGCTGACCGACAGCCGCTCGTTCCTCAGCTATCCGCGCCACGAGTACTTCCGCCGCATCCTGTGCAACCTCTTAGGCAACGACGTCGAGAAGGGCCTGCTGCCCGACGACCGCGAATTGCTGGGCCAGATGGTCGAGGACATCAGCTACAACAACGCACGGAGATATTTCAAGTTCTATTAAAAAAAAAGAGAGTGGAAAGCGCGGCTTTTCACTCTTTTTTTGTAATTTTGCACCCGAAACAACGCAAACATCATTACAGACTATGTGCGGAATAGTAGGATATATCGGAAAGAAAGACGCTTTCCCCATACTTATCAAGGGCCTACGCCGACTGGAGTATCGTGGCTACGACTCGGCAGGCGTGGCACTCATCAACGGCGAAGGCGAGTTAAATGTCTACAAGTCGAAAGGTAAGGTTGACAACCTCTGTGAGTATTGTGCCGACAAGAACGTCAGCGGCACCGTGGGCATCGCCCATACACGCTGGGCCACCCACGGCGAGCCTTCCAGCCGCAATGCTCACCCTCACTACTCAGAGTCACACAATTTGGCCATCATCCACAACGGCATCATCGAGAACTACGCCGACCTGAAGCAGAAGCTGCAGCAGAAGGGCGTCACGTTCCAGAGCGATACCGACACCGAGGTGCTCGTCCAGCTCATTGAGTATATCAAGGAGCACCGACAGCTCGACCTGCTCTCAGCCATCCAGGTGGCACTCTATCAGGTCATTGGTGCCTATGCCATCGCCGTTCTCGACAAGCGCGACCCCGACCAGATTATCGCCGCCCGCAAGCAGAGCCCACTGGTGGTGGGCATCGGCGACGGCGAGTTCTTCCTCGGCTCGGACGCCAGCCCCATCGTGGAGTACACCGACAAGGTGGTCTATCTCGACGACGGCAACATCGCCGTCATCCGTCGCGGCGAGGAGCTCCGCGTGGTGAGCATCCTCAACGAGGCTCAGGAGCTGCATGTCAAGACCGTCGACATCGACCTCGGCCAGATTGAGAAGGGCGGCTACCCTCACTTCATGCTCAAGGAGATATTCGAGCAGCCTGAGTGCCTGACCAACTGCATGCGCGGGCGCGTCAACGTCGGTGCCGACCACGTGACGCTCTCGGCACTCATCGATCATCGTCGCCAGCTGCTGTCAGCCAAGCGTGTGGTCATCGTGGCCTGCGGCACGTCGTGGCACGCCGGCCTCATCGGCAAGCAGATTATCGAGTCGCTCTGCCGCATACCCGTCGAGGTGGAGTACGCCTCGGAGTTCCGCTACCGCAATCCCGTTGTTGGCAAGGACGACGTCGTCGTGGCCATCTCGCAGAGTGGCGAAACGGCCGACACGCTGGCCGCCGTACAGCTGGCCAAGCAGAAGGGCGCCTTCATCTACGGCGTCTGCAACGCCATCGGCTCGTCGATACCCCGTGCTACCGATACGGGTACCTACATCCACGTCGGTCCCGAGATTGGTGTCGCCTCCACCAAGGCCTTCACCGGTCAGGTGACGGTGCTCACGATGATGGCACTCGCCATCGCTGAGGCTAAGGGCACCATCGACCGCAGCGAGTACCTCCGGATTGTGAAGGGACTGAGCGAGATACCCGACAAGATACGCGAGGTGCTGAAGACCAACGACCGCGTGAAGGACCTTGCGCGTACCTTTACTTATGCCCACAACTTCCTCTACCTCGGTCGCGGCTACTCTTACCCCGTGGCCCTTGAGGGCGCGCTGAAGCTGAAGGAAATCAGCTACATTCACGCCGAGGGCTATCCCGCAGCTGAGATGAAGCACGGCCCGATAGCCCTCATCGACAGCGACATGCCCGTCGTCGTCATAGCCACCCACAACGCCATGTACGAGAAGGTCCTGTCGAACATACAGGAAATCAAGGCCCGCCAGGGGCGCGTCATTGCTCTCGTCTCGAAGGGCGACAGCACCATCTCGCATATTGCCGACGAGGTCATCGAGCTGCCCGACGTCCAGGAGTGCCTTGAGCCGCTGGTGGCCACTATCCCGCTGCAGCTGCTGGCCTACCACGTCGCCGTCTGCAAGGGCAAGAACGTTGACCAGCCTCGGAACCTGGCGAAGTCGGTGACGGTTGAATGAGAAAAGAGAAGCACAGACGAAATATGAAGAAAGTGACACTCGTCCTGCAGGACGGAACAGAATTTCACGGAGAGAGTTTCGGCTACGAACAGAACGTGGCCGGAGAGGTGGTGTTCAATACGGCCATGACCGGCTATCCTGAGTCGCTGACCGACCCGAGCTATGCCGGCCAGATCATGGTGCTCACCTATCCCCTTGTGGGTAACTATGGCGTGCCGCCGTTCTCCTTCGGTGCCGACGGTCTGCCCACGTTTATGGAGAGCGACCGCATCTACGCCACGGCGCTCATTGTGGCCGACTACAGCACCCACTACAGTCATTGGAACGCCCACGAGAGTCTTGCCGACTGGCTCCGGCGCGAGCACGTGCCCGGTGTGACCGGCATCGACACCCGCCAGCTGACGAAGGTGCTGCGCGAGCATGGCGTGATGATGGGGCGCATCGTCATCGAAGGCGCCGCCCCCGCCGAGCAGTCTGCCGACGCCCAGGACTACGGTGCCGTCAACTGGGTCGAGCGCGTCAGCTGTAAGGACATCATCCGCTACAATGAGGGAGCGGGCCGCCGCGTGGTACTCGTCGACTGTGGTGTCAAGTCCAACATCATTCGCTGTCTGGTTAGCCGTGGCGTCGAGGTGGTGCGCGTTCCCTGGAACTACGACTACACCGGCATGTCGTTCGACGGACTCTTCCTGGCCAACGGTCCCGGCGACCCCGATATGTGTGTCGACGCCGTCGAGGTGCTCCGCCGCCAGATGTCGCTCTCGCGGAAGCCCATCTGCGGCATCTGCATGGGCAACCAGCTGCTCGGCAAGGCCGGCGGCGCTACTATCTACAAGCTGAAGTACGGTCACCGCTCGCACAACCAGCCCGTGCGCGAGGTGGGCACCAACCGCTGCTACGTGACATCCCAGAATCACGGCTATGCCGTCGATGCCGCCACGCTGGGCAGCGAGTGGCGCGAGCTCTTCGTCAACATGAACGACGGCTCCAATGAGGGCATCCGCCACCAGACCAACCCCTGGTTCTCGAGCCAGTTCCACCCCGAGGCCTGCTCAGGCCCTGTTGACACAGAATTTATGTTCGACCGTTTCATTGAATCATTATGAAAGACCAGAATATCAAGAAGGTGCTGCTCTTAGGCAGTGGCGCACTGAAAATCGGCGAGGCCGGTGAGTTCGACTATAGCGGCAGCCAGGCCCTGAAGGCGCTGCGCGAGGAGGGCGTCCGTACGGTGCTCATCAACCCCAATATTGCCACCGTTCAGACCTCCGAGGGTGTGGCCGACGAGATTTACTTCCTGCCCGTACAGCCCTACTTCGTCGAACGGGTCATTGAGAAGGAGCGCCCCGACGGCATCCTGCTCAGCTTTGGCGGACAGACCGCACTGAACTGCGGCGTCGAGCTCTACAAGAGCGGCGTCCTCGAGCGCTACGGCGTCCGCGTGCTCGGCACTCCCGTGCAGGCCATCATGGACACCGAAGACCGTGAACTCTTCGTGCGCCGGCTCGACGAGATTGGCGTCAAGACCATCAAGAGCGAAGCCTGCGACAGCGTCGAGGCCGCCCGTGCCGCCGCCGCCCGTCTGGGCTATCCCGTCATCCTGCGCGCCGCCTACGCCCTGGGCGGTCTGGGGTCTGGCTTCTGCGACGACGAGGAGCAGCTCGACCGCCTGGCCGAAAAGGCGTTTGCCTTCTCGCCGCAGGTGCTCGTCGAGAAGTCGCTCAAGGGCTGGAAGGAGATAGAATACGAGGTCGTGCGCGACCGCTACGACAACTGCATCACCGTCTGCAACATGGAGAACTTCGACCCTCTCGGCATCCACACCGGCGAGTCGATTGTCATTGCCCCCTCGCAGACGCTTACCAACGCCGAGTACCACAAACTCCGTGCGCTGGCCATCAAGATTATACGCCACATCGGCATCGTCGGCGAGTGTAACGTGCAGTACGCCTTCGACCCTGCCAGCGAGGACTACCGCGTCATCGAGGTCAACGCCCGTCTGAGCCGCTCGTCGGCGTTGGCGTCGAAGGCTACCGGCTATCCGCTGGCCTTCGTGGCCGCCAAGTTAGGCATGGGCTACGGTCTGTTCGAGCTTCGCAACTCGGTCACCAAGACGACGTCAGCCTTCTTCGAGCCAGCCCTCGACTATGTCGTGGTGAAGATTCCGCGCTGGGACCTCTCCAAGTTCCACGGTGTCGACAAGGAACTGGGCTCCTCGATGAAGTCCGTCGGCGAGGTGATGGCCATCGGCCGCACGTTCGAGGAGGCTATCCAGAAAGGCCTGCGCATGATAGGGCAGGGCATGCACGGCTTCGTCGAGAACAAGGAACTGAAGATTGCCGACATCGACGCCGCCCTGCGCGAACCTACCGACAAGCGCATCTTCGTCATCTCCAAGGCCATGCACCTGCCTGAGTACACCATCGACCGCATCCACGAGCTCACCAAGATTGACCGCTGGTTCCTTGAGAAGCTCTACCACATCATCGACATCGACGAGCGGCTGAAGCGGCTGAACGTCAATACGCTCGACACCGCCCTGCTGCACGAGGCCAAGGTCTACGGTTTCACCGACTTCCAGATAGCGCGTGCCGTCGGCCTTGAGCATGAGTCCGGCAACATGCACCAGGCCATGCTCGTCATCCGCAACCGCCGCAAGCAACTCGGCATCGTGCCCGTAGTGAAGCAGATTGACACGCTGGCCGCCGAGTATCCCGCCCAGACCAACTACCTCTACGTCACCTACGCCGGTACGGCGGGCGACATCCGCTACGAGGGCGATCGCCGCAGCATCATCGTCCTTGGTTCCGGGGCCTACCGCATTGGCTCCAGCGTCGAGTTCGACTGGTGTGGCGTCCAGGCCCTGAACACCATCCGCCGCGAGGGTTGGCGCAGCGTCATGATCAACTACAACCCCGAGACCGTCTCTACCGACTACGACATGTGCGACCGCCTCTACTTCGACGAGCTCACCTTCGAGCGCGTGCTCGACATCATCGACCTCGAGCAGCCCCACGGCGTCATCGTCTCCACGGGCGGTCAGATACCCAACAACCTCGCCGTCTATCTCGACGAGCAGCACGTCAACATCCTGGGCACGCAGGCCCGCGACATCGACGGCGCCGAGGACCGTGCCAAGTTCTCGCAGTTGCTCAGCGACCTGGGCGTCAACCAGCCCGAGTGGAGCGCGCTGACCAGCATGGACGACATCGATCGCTTCGTCAGCCGGGTGGGCTTCCCCGTGCTCGTCCGCCCCAGCTACGTGCTCAGTGGTGCGGCCATGAACGTCTGTTCCAACCGCGACGAGCTCGAGCGGTTCCTGCAGCTTGCTGCCAACGTCTCTGAGGACCATCCCGTCGTCGTCTCGAAGTTCATCGAGCATGCTAAGGAGATCGAGATGGACGCCGTGGCCGCCGGGGGCGAAATCCTGGCCTACGCCATCAGTGAACACATCGAGTTTGCCGGCGTCCACTCTGGCGACGCCACCATCCAGTTCCCGCCGCAGAAGCTCTATGTCGAGACCGTCCGCCGCATCAAGCGCATCTCGCGCCAGATAGCACGAGCGCTTCATATCAACGGCCCGTTCAACATCCAGTATATGGCGCGCGACAACGACATCCTCGTCATCGAGTGCAACCTGCGCGCCTCGCGCTCGTTCCCGTTCGTCTCGAAGGTGCTCAAGCTCAACCTCATCGACCTGGCCACCCGCGTCATGCTGGGACTGCCCGTCGAGAAGCCCGGCAAGAACCTCTTCGACCTCGACTACGTCGGCATCAAGGCCTCGCAGTTCTCCTTCAACCGCCTGCAGAAGGCCGACCCCGTGCTCGGTGTCGACATGGCCTCCACGGGCGAGGTGGGCTGCATCGGCGACAATACCGACACGGCCTTGCTCAAGGCGATGCTCTCAGTTGGCTATCGTATTCCACGGCAGACGGTGCTGCTCTCTACCGGCGGCGCCAAGCAGAAGGCCGAGATGCTCGATGCCGCCCGCATGCTGGCCGCCCACGGCTACAAGCTCTACGCCACGGGGGGCACCAGCCGCTATCTAGCCGACAATGGCATCGACAACACGCTCGTACACTGGCCCTCCGACGAGGGTCAGCCTCAGGCTCTCGACTTGCTTCACCAGCATCAGATTGACATGGTGGTCAACATCCCTAAGGACCTGACCACCCACGAGCTGACCAACGGTTACAAAATCCGGCGGGCAGCCATCGACCTCAACGTGCCGCTCATCACCAACAGCCGCCTGGCCTCGGCCTTCATCCGTGCCTTCTGCAACGTCGGCATCGAGGGCATCGGCATCAAGGCCTGGAGTGAGTATAAGTAAGAGGTGAGAGGTGAGAGGTAAGAGGTGAGAGGTAAGAGGTAAGAAGTCCTCTTACCTCTTACTTCAGTCGCTGACGGTATAGTCAAAGTAGTCGAAGGCTGCCGTGCCGCCATCGTCGGCGGTGTGATAGCAATACAGGCCTACGCGCGACCCCTTCCAGCTGCCCATTCTCAGACTGAACGGCTCGCCGACCGTCGTGAATCGCTTACCGTCACTGCTAACCATCAGGCAGTGGCGGTTTTTCTTGCTGTCAATGTCCACGCGCAGGTACGCCGTCCTGCCCGTCCACAGCCTCACCATCTGCCGTTTGCCGTCGTTCTCGGTGTAGAGCCACCGGCGCCCCTCCACCTGGCAGATGCCGATGGCCATGAATTCGCGCCCCGTGCAGAGCAGTCCGGCGTGGGTGCCGTCCTTCATTCCCTGGCAGTCTATCTTCGTCGTGGCCTTGCTCTCGTATCCCATTGTCTTCTGCGTCAGCATGTTGCGGCTCTCCTTCAGCGTAGCGGCCTTGAGCGCCCGTAGCGTCAGCCATCCGCGGCGCGCCGCCAGGCTCCAGGCCTCGTCGGCCGGGTTGTGGTTCCACTGCCACTGCGGTCCCAGCTGGCGTTGCTGCTGGCCCACCCAGACCGTCGTCGCGCCGCTGAAGTCGTCGCTCGTCTGGGGCAGGGCAGGCTTCGAGGGCAGCGGACATGTCCATACCGGCACTGGCTCGCCGATGCCGTTGCCGTCGATGTCGACACCCATCAAGGGCCATCCGTCCACCCATCGTGCCGGCTGCAGGTGAACCACGCGCCCACGTGGCGACGACTCCTGGAAGTGGTAGAACCACCACCGTCCGTCGGGTGTGTCGACCAGTGCCCCCTGGTGGGGTCCGTTCACGTCGGTGGAACCCTGCTCCAGCACGACGCGCTTTTCGTATGGACCGTAGATGTTGCGTGCGCGCAGCACCGTCTGCCATCCTTGACCCACGCCCCCTTCGGGGATGATGAGGTAGTAGTAGCCGTCGCGCTTCATCAGCTTCGTCCCTTCGGCCACGGGGCCCGTGTACACCGTCACGCCGTCGTCCAGAAGCTGCCGTCCGTCGGGCGTCATGCGGTGAATGATGATCGGCCCTGCGCCGTGCTGGCTGCGCCCTAAGTACGCCTTCCCGTCGTCGTCCCACAGCGGACAGGGGTCTTCCCACTTCGGCACCTCGCGCAGGCAATGCAGCGGCGACCAGGGACCTCGTGGGTCGTCGGCCCAGCTCATGAACAGTCCCTCCTCGGGCGTACAGAAGTAGACGTACAGTCGTCCCTCGTGGCAGCGAATGGATGGTGCCCACGAGCCGCCGGCGAAGTGCTTGTTCTCGTCCCAGCCGGGATAGCTGAGTCGGTCGAAAATCTGGCTCACGATGTGCCAGTTCACCATGTCGGTTGACTCGAGCACCTGCATACCCATATAGTGGAAGTCAGAGGCCACCATATAGAATTTCTCGCCCACGCGGATGACGTCAGGGTCTGAGTAGTCGGCGTTCAGCACGGGGTTGACGTACGTGCCGTTGCCCTGGTCGCCCCAGCTGGGTCTCTGCTGTGCCAGCGCGGGCTGTAGTGTTACGGCTGCGAGCAGCCATAGTGTAGTCAGTCTGTTCATATTATAGAATTCATCAATGATTGGCATCCCTCAAGCACATCGCGCCAGGTGGCTTCAAAGTCGCCCGTGTACCACGGGTCGGCGACATCGCCGGGCCGGCGTGTGAAGTCCATCAGCATGACGATCTTCCCCTGCGGGTCGCCGCCGCAGATGTTGCGCATGTTTCGTATGTTCCAGGCGTCCATGCCCACCAGCAGGTCGTAGCGGTCGTAGTCGGCACGTGTCATCTGTCGGGCGGTCTTTCCCTGGCAGGCTATGCCGTGTTCGGCCAGCTTGCGGCGGGCCGGTGGGTAGACGCTGTTGCCGATCTCCTCGGTCGACGTTGCTGCCGACTCGATGGTGAAGTCCTGCTCCAGTCCGGCCTTCCTCACCAGGTCCTTCATGACGAACTCGGCCATCGGGCTACGGCAGATGTTGCCGTGGCAGACGAAGAGTATTCTGTGTTTGTTCATCTGTTGTACTGTTTTTAGTCTGATTTTTGTGGCAAAGTTACGAAAAAACGAGCGAAATGCAAAAGGAAAGCTTGCTTTTCTTTTGCATTTCCGAGTGCCAGTAACTTCGTCGAAGCCAAAGATACGAAAAAAGGCTGAAACAAACGAGTAATTTCCGAAGATTCTTTTTTCAAGCAAAGCGTCCGTTTAGGCGGAGGGAACGCAGAACGGCCGTAAATAAAAGGTAAAGCAGGAAAATTCCAACCTTTTTCTCACTTTTTTCCGTTTGGAGTGGCGAAATAGAAATAAAATGTGTAATTTTGCAGTCGGTTCGGGGAGAAATCCGGACTAACAATGCATTCGCTATTATTTCGCGCATAGCCAAGAAAAGCGTAGGAAACTCAGATTGGTATAACAAGCACGGAAATAATAAGTGACAGGTGGGC
>CAMOKH010000068.1 GCA_946617675.1 uncultured Prevotellaceae bacterium
AAAGCCGCTGCAGTGGGAGAACGAGTGTACGCGCCACAAGCTGCTCGACGTCATCGGCGACATGGCCCTGATAGGACGCCCCATCAAGGGCCGCATCGTGGCTACTCGTCCCGGCCATACTATCAACAACAAGTTCGCCCGGCTGATACGCAAGGAGATACGTAAGCACGAGGTGCAGGCCCCCGCCTACGATCCCAACGAGGAGCCGGTGATGGACGTCAACCGCATCCGTGAGTTGCTGCCCCACCGCTACCCCATGCAGCTGGTCGACAAGGTGGTGGCACTCGGCGCCATGAGCATCGTCGGCGTGAAGAACGTCACGGCCAACGAGCCCTTCTTCCAGGGTCACTTCCCGCAGGAGCCGGTCATGCCCGGCGTGCTGCAGATTGAGGCGATGGCCCAGTGTGGCGGACTGCTCGTGCTGAACACGCTCGAGGAGCCTGAGCGCTGGTCAACGTACTTCATGAAGATTGACAACGTGAAATTCCGCCAGAAGGTGGTGCCCGGCGACACCCTGCTCTTCAAAGTCGACCTCCTTGCTCCCGTCCGTCACGGCGTCTCGTCCATGAAGGGCTATGTCTTCGTCGGCGACCACATCGTGTCGGAAGCCAGCTTCACCGCCCAAATCGTTAAAAACAAATAGCCCATGAACAAGATACATCCCTTAGCCGTAGTAGACCCTGAGGCCCAGCTTGGCGACAATAACGAGATCGGTCCGTTCTGCGTCATCGACAAGAACGTCGTTATCGGCGACAACAACAAGTTCCTGAACAACGTCACCATACATTATGGCGCGCGCATAGGCTCTGGCAACGAGTTCTTCCCTGGAGCCAGCATCGCCACCAAGCCCCAGGACCTGAAGTTCAAGGGCGAGGACACCACGTGCGAGATTGGCGACAACAACTCCATCCGCGAGAATGTCACTATCAGCCGCGGCACCGCCTCGAAGGGCAAGACCGTCGTCGGCAACGGCAACCTGCTGATGGAGAATATGCACGTGGCCCACGACTGCGTCATCGGCAACGGCTGCATCATCGGCAACTCGACGAAGTTCGCCGGCGAGGTGGTGGTCGACGACTACGCCATCATCTCGGCCACCTGCCTGTTCCACCAGTTCTGCCACGTGGGCAGCTACATCATGTTCCAGGGCGGTTCGCGCACCAGTCAGGACATACCGCCATTCATCATCGCCGGAAAGGAGCCCGTGCGCTTCGCCGGCGTGAACCTGATCGGCCTGCGTCGCCGCGGATTTGACAATGCCACGATCGAGGCTATCCACGACGCCTACCGTATTATCTACGCGCAAGGCGTGCTGAAGGACGGTATCGCCGAAGCCCGCGCCAAGTACCCCAACACGAAGGAGGTAGAGCTGATCTGCTCGTTCATTGAGAACTCCAAGCGCGGTGTCATCAGGTAAGCGGCTGATAGTCATTACAGGGCCTACTGCCGTCGGCAAGACCGCCCTCTGCATGAAGATAGCCCAGAGGTTCGGCATTCCCGTCATCAATGCCGACTCGCGACAGCTGTTCCGCCAGCTGAAGATTGGCACGGCGTCGCCCGACGAGCGTATGCTCCGCACCGTCAGACACTACTTCGTGGGCACGCTGGACATCGGCGACTACTACAGCGCCTCGATGTACGAGCAGGACGTGATGGCTCTGCTCGGCCAGTTGTTCACGCAGAGCGACTACGCCTTGCTCGCCGGCGGTTCGATGATGTATATTGATGCCGTCTGTAACGGCATCGACGACATACCCACCGTTGACGACGAGACGCGCGCCGTCATGAAGCGTCGGCTGGCCGAAGAGGGACTGGAGGCGCTGGTCGAAGAACTGAGACGGCTCGACCCCGAGCACTACGCCATCGTCGACCGGCAGAATCCGCGCCGCGTCGTCCACGCCTTGGAGATATGCCACATGACGGGCAAGACCTACACCTCGTTCCGCCGGGCTACCAAGCGGCAGCGCCCCTTCGGCATCATCAAGATAGGCCTGAACCGCGACCGCGACAAACTCTATCAGCGTATCAATGAGCGCGTTGACCGGATGATGAGCGACGGGCTGGTGGACGAGGCCAGGGCGATGCTGCCGTACAGGAATGAAAATGCCTTGAACACAGTCGGTTACAAGGAACTGTTCAACTATTTCGACGGCCTGTGGTCCTTAGACGAGGCCGTCGAGCGCATCAAGGGTAACACCCGCCGCTATGCCCGCAAGCAGCTGACGTGGTTCAAGCGCGACGAACAGATGAGGTGGTTTCACCCCGACAACCAAGAAAACATAATGAACTACATTTCTCAATATGAGTAAAGAAGGAAAAGGAAACAACATTCTGGCCCGCCTCTGGCGCGGCATAAAGGGTATTTTCGGCTGGTACATCGGCATCTTCAAGGGCCGCCCCTGGTATGTCAAGATTATCTCAACCGTAGCCTCCATCGTCGTGTTTTTCGCGCTCTACCTGCTGGCCGTCAACTTCAACTTCCTGTGGCTCTTCGGTAAGTCGCCGTCGATGCAGACCATCAAGGACAAACGTCCCGCACAGGCTTCCGAAATCTACAGCGCCGACAACCAGCAAATCGGAAAATTCTTCAGCGAGAACCGTACGCCCGTCAACTACGAGGACGTGAACCCCGTCTTCTGGCACGCCCTCATCGACACCGAGGACGAGCGCTTCTACAGTCACCACGGCATCGACTATACCGCCTTCGCAGCGGCTCTGAAGGACTACCTGCTGCACAACGATGCCCGCGGGGCGTCGACCATCACCCAGCAGCTGGCCAAGAACCTCTTTCGCGTGCGTACCGAATATTCTACTGGTCTGCTGGGCAAGATTCCCGGACTGAAGATGCTCATCATGAAGAGCAAGGAGTGGATTACGGCCTACAAGCTGGAGTACTTCTTCACCAAGGAGGAAATCCTGACGCAGTATGCCAACACCGTCGACTTCGGCTCAAACGCCTTCGGCATCAAGACGGCCGCCAAGACCTACTTCGGCACCACGCCCAAGGAGCTGACCGCCGAGCAGGCGGCAGTCCTCGTCGGCATGCTCAAGGCCACCACCTTCTATAACCCCCGCATTCACCCCGACAACGCCGTCAAGCGCCGCAATGTGGTGCTCGACAACATGGTGCGCCACAACCACCTGACGCAGGCCGCCTTCGACTCGCTGCGCACCACCGAGATCGACCTGGACTTCAGCGTCGAGAACGCCTACGACGGCAAGGCCAACTACTTCCGCGAGGCGGTGGCCAACGAGCTGAAGGAGTGGTGCCACGACAACGGCTACGACCTCTACACCGACGGACTGAAAATCTACACCACGCTCGACACCCGCATGCAGCGCTACGCCGAGGCGGCAGCCACGAAGCAGATGAAGCAGGTGCAGAAGAACTTCAATCAGCACTGGGGGGCGACCAACCCCTGGCAGGACGAGCGCCATCAGGAGATTCAGGGCTTCATTGAGGATATAGCCAAGCGCCAGCCTTATTATAAGGTGTTGGTCAAGCGATTCCCCAACCAGCCCGACAGCATCAGCTACTACCTGAACAAGCCCCACACGGTGAAGCTCTTCGACTACGAGAAGGGAACCGTAGAGCGCGAGATGTCGACGCTCGACAGCATACGCTACATGGTACGCTTCATGCACTGCGGCTTCGTCGCCATCGAGCCCGCCACCGGCCACGTGAAGGCATGGGTGGGCGACATCGACTTCAACTCCTGGAAATACGACAAGGTGACGGCCATGCGCCAGCCCGGCTCGACGTTCAAGCTCTTCGTCTACACCGAAGCCATGAACCAGGGCCTGACCCCCTGCGACAGCCGTACTGACAGCTACGTGTCGATGCCCGTGTGGGACCCCGCCAAGAAGAAAGAGGTGACGTGGGCGCCCCACAATGCCAACGGCTACTTCACCGGAGCCAACATGACGCTGCGCCTGGCCTTCGCCCAGAGTGTCAACTCGGTGGCCGTGAAGCTAGGCCAGGAGGTCGGCATAGCTAACATTGCCAATACCGCCCACGCTATGGGCATCAAGAGCGAGCTCGACGCCACGCCCGCCCTGGCACTCGGGGCCAGCGACGTCAATCTGCTCGAGCTGGTCAACAGCTACTCGACGGTCGTCAACGACGGCAAGATGCACGACCCCGTGCTCGTCACGCGGATACTCGACCGCGACGGCAAGGAAATCTACGCTGCCCCGACCGATCAGCGCCAGGCCATTCCCTATCGCAGCGCCTTCTTCGTACAGCAACTGCTGCAGGCTGGTCTGCGCGAGCGCGGAGCCACGTCGATGAGCCTCTGGGGCTACGTCGGCAAGTATAGCGACACGGAGTTCGGCGGCAAGACCGGTACGTCGAACAACCACTCCGACGCCTGGTTCGTGGGTGTCGCGCCCAAGCTCGTCTGCGGTGCCTGGGTGGGTGGCGAGTACCGTTGCATCCACTTCCGCACGGGAGCCCTCGGCCAGGGTTCGCGCACGGCCCTTCCCATCTGTGGCTACTTCCTCGAGTCGGTGTTAGGCGACCCCGCCTTCAAGCACTATCACGGAAAGTTCGATAAGCCCAAGGACTCTGACATCTCGCCTGAGATGTACCAGAACTGCCAGACGGCCTACTCATACAACCCCAACGACACCACCGCCATCGACAGCCTCGACTATGAAAGCTTCGAGCCCGTAGAGCAGGATGTCGAGCTCGACGAGGAGGGCAACCCCATTGTCAAGCCCGTCGAGAAGACCGAGGGTGAGCCTGACCCAACGGCGAAGCCCAAGGAGACTGTGCCCGCCGAGGCTACCGAGCAGAAGAAGAAGAACGCCCAGCCGCAGTACGAGGACGTTTACTTCTGATGAGAGATGAAGCCGCTCCCGGCTCTCTCTCTCGTAGCGAGGGAGTTGGACTGAAGACTGAAGAATAATCCGTGAGATCTGTGTAAGAGAATAGTGGAACTCGATTTAGACAATAAGGAGTGGCAGGACGCCCTGCAGATAGTGAACTACACGCGCCGCTCGCTCTTCCTGACGGGGAAGGCGGGAACGGGAAAGTCCACCTTCCTGCGCTATGTGGCCGAGCATACCAAGAAGAAGAACGTCATACTGGCGCCCACGGGCATTGCCGCCATCAATGCCGGCGGCTCAA
>CAMOKH010000069.1 GCA_946617675.1 uncultured Prevotellaceae bacterium
GGCATCCTGCAGGGCCGACTCCGAGAAGGCCAGCATCGACTCCTGCAGCTTGTAGTTGGGCTTCAGCACGCCCGGCGTGTCGCTGAACACGATCTGCATGTCGGGGGTGTTGACGATGCCCATGATACGGTGGCGGGTGGTCTGCGCCTTGAAGGTGGCAATTGAAATACGCTCACCAACCAGCTGGTTCATGAGCGTACTTTTTCCTACATTCGGGTTGCCGACGATGTTTACAAAGCCTGCCTTATGCATCGTTCTTCACTTTACACTTTTCACTTTTCATTTCCATCGTAGGCCCATTTCAAGTAACTTGCTCCGTGGACGAAACCGGCACCGAAGGCGGTGAGTATCAGGTTGTCGCCCTTGCGCAGCTGGTGCTCGTTCTCCCAGAGTGCCAGCGGAATGGTGGCTGCCGAGGTATTGCCGCAGTGCTCGATGTTGACCAGCACCTGGTCCATCGTCAGCTCCAGACGCTTGGCCACGGCCTCGATGATGCGCATGTTGGCCTGGTGAGGCACGACGAAACGTATGTTGTCTTTCGTCAAGCCGTTACGCTCGCATATCAGCGCGCAGTCGTCGCTCATGTTCGTCACGGCATAGCGGAACACCGTGCGCCCCTCTTGATAGAGGTAGTGCAGACGGTGGTCGACGGTGAAATGGCTGGGCGGACAGACCGAGCCGCCGGCCTTCAGGTGGAGGAAGGGCAGGCCCTTGCCGTCGCAGCGGAAGTAGCTGTCGATACAGCCCATCTCCTGCTCGTCGCTGGCCTCTACCATCACGGCAGCTGCACCGTCGCCGAAGAGCGGACAGGTCTGGCGGTCCTTGTAGTCAACGATGGACGACATCTTGTCGGCACCGATGACGATGATCTTCTTCATCCTGCCACTCTGAATCATCATGGCGGCCTGGTCGAGCGCATAGAGGAATCCACAGCAGGCAGCCCAGAAGTCGAATGCGAAGGCATTCTTCAGTCCGAGCTTGCCCAGCACGATGCTCGCCGTAGAAGGGAACTTATAGTCGGCGGTCGACGTGGCCACGATGACAGCGTCGATGCTGTCAGGGTCGGCGCCAGTCTTCTTCAGCAGCTGGCGCGCCGCCTTGCGGGCCATGTAGCTCGTGCCGAGTCCCTCCTCGGTGAGGATTCGCCGTTCCTTGATGCCGACACGCGTCATAATCCACTCATCGTTGGTGTCCACCATGCGCGACAGTTCCTCGTTAGTGAGAACATAGTCGGGCAGGTAGCCGCCAACGCCGGTGATAATCGCGTTGATCTTGCTCATTATTCAGCTACTTCGTCCTCTTTCTTGATAGCCACCTTGCCACGGTAGTAGCCACAGGTCGGGCATACGGTGTGGTACACGTAGTAAGCACCGCAGTTAGGGCATACTGCCAGCGTGGGAGCTACGGCCTTGTCGTGGGTACGGCGCTTCAGGGTACGGGTCTTCGATTGTCTTCTTTTAGGATGTGCCATTTTGATTTACGATTTACAAAATTACTATTTACTATTTTAATGATCTCTTCTCACTCTCCGCTTTTCAGCTTCAAGAGTGCTTCCCAACGGGGGTCTACCGCCTGGCTGGACTCCTCATCGCCGCTTCGGTCGGCCGACAGTTCTTCCAGAACTTGCGTCATAGCAGCGTTGCACTTACCAGTTGCGTGAACGTGCTGGATGGGTATGGCCAGAGCTATAAACTCATAGATGAGCCATGACGTGTCGAGTATTCCTTCGTTCTCGTCAACAGTCACGGTGTCATCCTCCGCTGAAGTTGTGCTACCCAGCTTCACCGTCAGGCGGTTGTCAGCCTCTATGGGCTGCTCCATCAGGTCAAGACAGCGGTCGCACGGTATGTCTACGGTACCTACGGTGTGGAACTGGAGTTCAAAAAAGCCGGATGCCTTGCGTATAGACAGCGACACATGCAACGCTCCGCTTTCCACTTCCGTCTGGTCGAGGGCGGCAAAGAAGTCCCTCCCGAGGTCGAATTCCAAGGTGGTAGCCTCGGCCTCCAGCCCCTTCAGGTCTATCTTAAACTGCTCTAAACTACACATATACACACTTTTCGGGCTGCAAAGGTACGAAGAATTGGCGAAATAGCCAAATATTTCTCCTCTTTTTTTATTTCTTCAGTTCTATTCGGAACGTCGTGCCACGTCCCAGCTCCGACTGTTTCACGTAGATGCGGCCCTTGTGATACTCCTCGACGATGCGGCGGGCCAGCGACAGCCCGAGGCCCCAGCCCCGCTTCTTGGTAGTGAAGCCCGGCGTGAAGACGTTCTTCAGGTCCTTCTTGCGTATGCCCTTGCCCGTGTCCTCGACGTCGATGACCACGCGCCCCGGCTCATCGGTCAGCGTCAGCACGATGCGCCCAGAGCCCTCCATGGCGTCGACGGCGTTCTTACACAGGTTCTCAATGACCCACTCGAAGAGCGAGGCATTCATCTTGACACGCACCTCGTGGTCGGGCAGGCGGCACACCATCTCGACCTTCTTCGACGTACGACGGTCCATATACTCTACCACGTGACCGAGCACCTCGTTCATCGACGAGTCGACGGGTTCGGGCAGCGAGCCGATCTTCGAGAAGCGCTCGGCAATGCGCTCCAGCCGGCGGACGTCCTGCGACATCTCGGGTATCAGGTCGTCGTCGGGATATTGCTCCTTCAGTATCTCCACCCAGGCCATCAGGCTCGAGATGGGCGTCCCCAGCTGGTGGGCCGTCTCCTTCGACAGGCCGACCCACACCTTATTCTGCTCGGCCTTCTTCGACGACAACAGGGCGAAGATGGCCACCACGACGAAGATCATCACGATGCCCAGCTGGACGTAGGGCCACTGCGTGAGCCGCTTCAGCATCGTCGACTCGTCGTAGCACACCAGCTGCCCGCCGATGCGGATGGTGTCGCCCGCCTGCATCATGCGCCGGGCATAGTCGCCGATGCGCAGCGTGTCGCTGATATTGCGGTAGTCGTCGATGCCGCCCTCGCCGTTCACCACGATCACGGGTATCGTGTTGTTCGACTGTATCACGTTCAGCACCAGCGTCAGGTCGGTGGTCTCGTCGGCGTTGTTCAGGGCCTGCAGGGCCTCGGCCCAGGTCTCCATCTTGGCACGCTCCTCGCGCTGGAGGTCGCGCACCAGATAGTGCGACACCAGCAGCGACACCACGGCGATGATCACCGCCGCGACGACCAGCAATATCTTAACCTGTCGGATTCTGTCTGTCCACTGCATAGCTGTCTATATAACGGACGCCCCCGCCGTTTTATTGCACCGTTTACATCAGATTATTTTTCGTTTTAATGAAAATACGACCAAAATCTACATCCCCCAAAAGCCCCGCCTTTCGCTCAAAACCCGCCGCCTTTCGCTCAAAACCCGCCGCCTTTTGCTCGTAACCCGCCGCCTTTTGCTCGTAACCCGCCGCCTTGACTCCAAGTGTCGGTTCAGGTGTCGGTTCCAGCCTCCGAAGGCCGGCAAAGTGCACTGTTTTGCTGATGTCTCATACCGTTTTTCATATATAATTGCCTTTCGCACTTTATATCCTACACTCCCTACACTTCCTGCACCTAAAAAAGTTCAACAGGTGTAGGAAGTGCAGGAAGTGCAGGATGTTTCCCGCGATTAACAACTATAGCTCATCGGGAAGACGTTTCGCGAAAGAATCCATCATGTATCGTGAACGCGAATGGCCGAAAAGGCTCCGCCACCGGCCTGGCGGGGTACTCCCGGATACGGTCAGACTGCTGGCGCCACCCGTCGGCCTGCTCATAGGCCGGCAGCGAGCCGATGGGGACATAGATCTCCGAACCCGGATAATCGCCTTCAGCAATACCGATGATATTGTTATGCCCACCCTCTGAGTCAAACGCCGGCGGCACTGACGATTCCAGGTAGGCACGGCCTATATGGGTGGCAAAGGTCCACGGCCCGATGCGCGTGATCTGAGCGGGGATGGTCAGCTCGGCGGGGTTGAAGAAGTTGAACGCCTCGTCGCTCAGACTGGTCACGCTGCGGGGGATGTGGGCTACGGCACTGCCCGACACCAGCATGTTGGTGCGGCTCTCGATGATGGCGTTGCAGTTGTCGCGGCTGTCGTAGACGGGGTTCTGCGGGCTCACCACCACCCGCGTCAGATGCTCGCAGGCTGAGACGCCCGTCGTGGCGATGCTGGTAGTGGCGGCAGGGATGTAGATGCTGTCGATGCCGCAATGGAGGATGGCATCGTTGTCGATACACTCTAAGTCTTCAGGCAGGTCAATGGTCGTCAGCGACCAGCAGCCGCTGAAGGCACGCACCCTGAGGCGGCGGACGGTGGGTGGCAGCTGGATGCTGCGCAGGGCTGTGCAGTTCTCGAAGTCGCTGATGCCAATCTCTTCCAGTCCGGTGAAGTAGCGCAGTTCGTCGAACCGCTCTATCACGGGGTTGTTGGTGAAGGCTGCATCGAGCGTCGTGACGGCCTGCGCCTCGTCAATCTGCAGCTCGCCGTCGCCGCTGCGGTCCCAACGGGCTACGCAGATGGTCTTCACCTCCGGGTCGGCAAAGTGGATGTTGGTCTGCATCAGCGGCCACAGGGGCTCCCAGGTATGACGGGGCTGACGGGGATGCGGCTTCGATACGAACACGTATTTAGGCACGTAGATGGCTGTCAGCTGCGGACAGCCCTGCAGCGGCGTCACCCCTTCGTTGGTCTGGGGCATCAGAGCCTCGAAGACGACCGTCTGCAACTGTGGACAGTCGTCCATGCAGCAGTCGCCGATGCCCACCACCGTGCTGGGTATGGAGAGCATACGCAGGCCGGAGTGGCGGAAAGCGTTCCGGCGGAAGAAGCGGATGGTCCTGGGCAGCGTGAGACTCCGCAGGCTCACGCAGTCGCGGAAGGCGTCGCGGCTGATGTCGGTCAGGCCGGTGAAGTGCTGCAGCTCGTTGAAGGAGGCGATGTCTGGGCGGCCTGTGAACACTTGGCCCAGCTCTGTCACGGCAGCGGCCTCCTCGAAGCTCAGCTCGCCGTCGTGGTCGACGTCCCAATGGGCCACACACAGACGCTTCACCGCATCGTCCTCGAAGTCAATGATTTCGTGGCGCAGCACCCGCAGCTGGCGGTTCATCTGCGCGGCGTCGCCCTCTATCAGCGTAGCCTTCTGCTGCAGGTGGCGCATCTGCCAGCCCATCACGCCCACGACGACGGCCACCAAGGCCACGGCGGCGGCAATCATCAGCCGGCGGAGGCGCTGGCTGCTGCGCCGCAGGGCCTCCAAGAGTGCGTCCATGTCCTGCCAGCGGTGGTCGATGGGGGCTAAGCAGCGGTCGACAATATGCTGGGGGACGACCCGACGCAGCGGATTGGCCGTCGGCAGCCGGTCGTTCATCTCCTGCATCATCACGCCTAATGAGTAGATGTCGTTGCGCACGTCGGCCTGCGCCAGCCGGGCCTGCTCGGGAGCAATGTAGCGCAGCGTGCCCGCCGGCTGCTTCAGGATGGCGTGGCTGTCGGTGTCGGCCAGCCCGAAGTCTATCAGCTTCACGTAGCCGCCGTTGCTGGTCACCATCACGTTGCGGGGCTTCAGGTCGCGGTGTACCACCTGCTGCTGGTGGACGTAGGCCACGGCCTCGGCCAGCTCGAGGGCCACGCGCCGCAGCTGGTGTACCGTGAGTTCCGTTTGCAGGTAGTCGGCCAGCGTCATGCCGTCTATCCACTCAGCCACCATGCACACCGTAGCTCCGCGACCGGGCAGCACGACCGTCTCCATGCCTACCGCCTGCATCACGCCGGGGTGCTGCAGCCGCATCAGTATCTCCAGCTCCTTGCGCAGCATCTGCCGGTAGGCTTCGTCGCCCTGATGCTCCGGCCGCAGACACTTTAGCAGATACCACCGCCCGAACCGCTTCGCACGGTAGAGGTCGCAGTAGCCCGTCGAAGGCATCTGCTCCACATCGGCAAACACCCTCGACAGTCCCTCGTACTCCTCAGTCAGGAACCCCGACGCGCTGCTGTCGGCAGGATTAATCATCGCTTGTCACGTTTCAATCATCATATTCGCTTCGATAGAAGGTCACGCCATCCATGTATTTCTCGTAAAGCTCCGGCTTGCGGGTTTTGAAATACTCAAGCACCGTGTCAAGATGTTCCTGGGTGAAGTCAAACCTGCCCGTGGTGTAGTCACCCAAGTCATCGTAGATGGACGTGCCTCTGTTCGAAGAGCTGTCGTAGCCATATTCGCGGATGGCGAGAGCCAGATAGAAGCGCTTCTTGGCCTCAGCCGTCTCTCCGCGCGGCTCCCCCACTACGCTGATGGTCATGTCACTGGGGCAGTAATGATGTCTTTCAATAAAGAAAAACTTAAAATCCGACGAGAAGCACACCTTGTTGAGTGCCACCTGCAACTCTCTGTTGCTTAGTTCGTTTATCATATATTCAGAATGATGATTTCCTAAATGTTTGCCACTTACGATTCTTGCTGCAAAAATAGCGAATAATATCGTAACCTCCAAATTTTAGCAGGAATTTTTGTGCATCAGCAAAGAAGAAGCGTTCCATTCGCTTGTCACCTCCGCTTAAACCAGCTGAAGCCACCTGATGAGGAGGCATAGACATGCCCGTCGGAAGTGGTAGCAATCAACTCGCTGCCCATGTCCTGGATATCAACGAAACCTCTTGCTGAACTATTCCGCTTTGCCCAAGCTCTACCTGAGTTTTTAGAAGCATAGATACCCTGGTCTGAGCAAAGGATGATTTCGCCCTTGTGAAGTGTCAGTGCGCGTACATTTCCCATACCAGAGCTTCGGTAGCGCATGGACCATGAAAAGCCTCTTGAACTGGAGGCTTCAATAGAGGATGTTGACGGGTTATATCGGATCATTTCTGACCCATTGACGACCATGAATGACATAATTGTAAAGCAAAAAGTGCTATTCTTCTTTAGACAGCGATGGGTTTATACACCCTCTCACATCTGCGAA
>CAMOKH010000070.1 GCA_946617675.1 uncultured Prevotellaceae bacterium
CATCAACCGCGAGCACTTCGAGGCCATCCAGGGCTTCCATGCCGGCGTGAAGAAGAGCGGCATCGGCGGTGCCGACGGCAAGCACGGCGTCGAGGAGTACCTCGTCACCCACGTCACCTATCTCGACACCTACGAGGATATGTAAGAAGTAAGAGGTAAGAGAAAATTAATATAACAAACAACAACAATGAGAAAGAAACTAACTATTCTCTGTGCGCTCACGCTGGCAAGCCTGGGCGCATCGGCCGAAATCATCGACGGCGTGCGCCAGCGGCCTGCTGCCACACCCATCGACGGCGACTTCCAGGTCGACCAGACCTATTATCTTTACAACGTCGGGGCACGACAGTTCTTCTGTGGCGCCAACGACTGGAACACGCGCGCCTCTGTCGCTGCCAAGGGCTACAAGGTGAAGCTGCTCGACACACTCGGCGACGGCACCTATGAGCTCACCGACTCCGTCGAGACGCAGTCAACGTGGAAGAGCACCTTCTCGACCGCCGACGGCGGCGCCATCTGGGTCGACAACTCCACCGAGACCTACCGCTTCTGGACCTTCACAAAGGCCGCCGACGGCGCCTACCGCATCAGCAACGAGGTCATGCCCGGCAAGGTGCTGGGATGGAACGGTAACGTGGGCGACACCAGACTCTACTTCATCGACGACAACACCGACGGCGCTCGCTGGCAGTTCGTCAGCCAGGAGGCCCACGACGCCTACCAGCAGGCTTGGGCCGCCATGAAGGAGCAGTTCGAGAAGGCCGCCGAGCTGAAGACCTATCTCGACCAGGCCGTGGCCAACGGCCTCGACGTCAGCGCGTGGCAGGCCGTCTACCTCAACGAGGCCGCCACGGTGGCCGAGCTCGAGGTGGCCCTCACCGGCGTACAGGCTGCCATCAACAGCGCCGCCGCCGGCAGCGCCTCGGTCAGCAACCCGTCTGACATGACAGCCAGCATCATCAACCCGACGTTCGAGAACGCCAGCTACGACGGCTGGAAGGGTACCGCGCCCAACATGACCGGCAGCGGCGCCCACGGACCGGCCAACGTCGCCGAGCACTACAACAAGACGTTCGACACCTACCAGGATCTCGCCAGCATGCCTAAGGGCGTCTACGCCCTCAGCGCCAACGTCGTCTTCCGTGGCTCGTGGGCCGACCACGAGAACCACACCAACCACGTGGCCTACCTCTACGCCCGTGCCGACGGCGACACCCTCAGCGTCGAGATGGCTAACCCCTGGGATGCCCTCAACACCGAGCCCATGGCCGGCGACACCGAGTGGGGCGTGGCCGCCACCGAGGCCAGCGAGGAGCACGACGGCGTCACCTACTACATTCCCAACGACCCCTCTGCCTTCCGTCTCTACGCCGAGAAGGGCCACTACCAGAAGCAGGTGTTCTTCGCCCTCAGCGGCGACGACCCCATACGCATCGGTGTGATGAAGCAGCAGAAGGTGACCGACACCGACTGGTGTATCTTCGACAACTTCCGCCTGACCTACTACGGCGGAGCACCCGAGGCTTACCAGTTCTGGCTCAGCGAGATGAAGAAGGGCGCCACCGACTACAGCGACGCCGTGGCTTCGGTGCAGTATAAGGAGGCCTACAACGCCGCCTACGACGTCACCGTTAGCAACAAGGACGAGGCCGTGGCTGCCATGAAGGCCATCCAGGCCGCCGCCGACGCCATCAGCGAGAATGCCTACCAGTGGAAGCGCCTCGCCGACGCTCGCACCGCCGCCAACACCTACCTCATGGGCGAGTACGACGGTCTCGACGCCGGCTACGACCTGGGCGACTATCTCGAGGAAGTCAGCTACCAGATGCTCGACCTCGACGACAGCAACAAGAAGCAGACCACCGAGGAGCTCGTGGCCGCCATCGACCGCATTGCCGAGCTCGTAGAGCTGGTCAAGACCGAGGCTAAGAACGCCCTGAAGCCCGGCGACGACGTCACCAGCTACATGAACAACCCGAAGTTCGACGAGGGCACCACCGGCTGGACCGTCGTCAACAACGGCGGCGGTAACGTGCAGAGCACCGCAGGCACCTTCGAGGCCTGGCACAGCACCAACTTCGACGTCTATCAGGAGGTTCACGGACTGCCCATCGGCGTCTACGAGATCTCCGTCCAGGGCTACGTCCGCTACCTCGACGGCCAGGATGCCATCAACAACCGCGAGAACATGCCCACCGACATTCCCATCTACGTCTACATGAACGAGTCGAAGACCAAGTTCGCCAACTGGTTCGACTATCCTCAGGAGGCCGGCTTCTACAGTGCCTTCCCCGGGGCAACGTTCCTCAGCGATGCCGACGGCAATGAGTATCCCGACAACACCACCGCAGCATCGGCCGCCTTCGCTAAGGGCGACTACTACCGCAGCGCCTTCGGTCTCGTGGCCCAGCGCGGCGACTCGCTCCGCGTCGGTGTCAAGGGTAACCCCTCGGCCGCACAGTTCTGGCCCTGCTTCGATAACTTCACGCTGACCTACCGCGGCTATGACGCCGAGGTCGTCGAGCCCATCCTCGAAGAGACCAAGGCCGAAGGCGACGCTCTCGCCGCCACCATGACCACCAAGACCGCCCGCGCAGCCCTCGACGCTGCCCTCGCCAAGGCTGCCACAGCCCTCGACGGCGAGGACGGCAAGGCCATGTTCGACGCCCTCTCGGCCGTCACTAAGGCCATTGCCAGCGTCCAGGACGACGCCGCCCTCTGCACCGCCCTCTACAAGAACGCCGAGTCGCTCTCCTACGTCATCTCTGAGTACTCTACCTCAGCTAAGGCTGCCGAGGCCCAGGCCCTCGTCGAGACCATCATGACCCAGGTTGAGGCTTCGGCCCTCGACGCCGACGCCATCGCCGACTACCAGCGCCAGATCAGCCAGATGGAGATAGCCCTCCAGCTGCCCGACGACTACCTCAGCGCTACCGACGACAACCCCGCCAACGTCACCGCCTTCATCAAGACTCCGAGCTTCTCGAAGGTCGTCGACGGCATGGAGACCAACTCCATCGACGGCTGGACAGCCTCCGGCCAGAAGTTCGGCAACAGCGACCAGCTCTCGGCACTCGCCCTCGAGTCGTGGGAGAGCAAGCTCAACCTCAGCCAGACCATCGAGGGACTGCCCGCCGGCACCTACATCCTCCGCGTCAACGCCTGGGAGCGCACAGCATCGCCCACCTACCTCTTCGCCGAGGCCGACGGACAGCAGTACGCCAAGGAGATTATCACCCAGGAGGCCGGACTGCCTGAGGGCTTCACCGCTCCCGGCACGCTCCTCGACGCCGTCTCGATGTTCGACGACGCCACCTATGTGAATGAGCTCGTCGTGCGCGTCACTGAGGGCACGCTGACCATCGGCATCAAGAAGGACGAGACCGCCAGCGCCGACTGGGTTGTGCTCGACAACTTCCAGCTCATCTACCTCGGTGCCAACAGCCAGCGCGAGCCTGACGGCGACGCCACGCCCGTAGAGGCCGTTCCTGCCGCCGCCATCGCCACGGCCGAGTACTTCACGCTCGACGGTCGTCGTGCCGACGCCTCGCAGCGTAGACTCCTCATCCGCCGCGCCACCATGACCGACGGCACCATCCAGGTCAAGAAGGTCGTCCGCTAAGCGCATCTGACGCTGATGCGTTGAAGCATCAAGCAAACAATCATCGCCGCCTCCGGAGTACGTTCTCCGAGAGGCGGCGATTTCGTTTCCGACCGCCGACCAGCAGCCGTCAGGCCCAAACCACAAAAGTCAGAACAGGGCAGCAAGTCCGAAGCGGAAGACACCGAGACAGCCATAGCCAACCTCGGCAAACATGTGGAGATTGGCACTGCCAAACGTGATGCCGGCGGCCGTCAGATGATACGCCATCTGCCACTTCACCCTGTCGGTGAGTTTAACGGGAAAAGCACGGTCAGAAGGAAGATACTCGAACGTCAGGTGGTGGCGCATGACGCCTAAGGCTACGCGGGAATAGGCGCGAACATAGGGCTGCTCCATCCAGGTACACCTGACCGAGGGAGCTGCGACAAAGAAGCGGCATTGCTCGGAGGACGAATGGTCGTAGCCATCACTCGACAGTCCCCAGTCTACCAACCCGCCGACGTCCCACCTGCGGTTGAGCCGGTAATGGTACTCGAGCCCGGTCTGGAGGTAGGAGTCGCCAAAGATGTCGCCGCACTCGAAATCGCCCATCAACTGGAAGTGCTCAACGTAGAAGTCGGTCATCTTCTGACGGTCGTGGCTGGCCTGGCAGGTGCCAAAACCAAGCCCGGCACGCAGCTCGTGGCGGGGATATTTCAGCGGCAGTTGCCGGCGGCGGGCCTGTAACTGCCGCTCGGCTTCGAGGCTGGCCACCAGGCGGAGCGAGTCAGCCCGGTGTAACGAGTCGGCCTGTGCGCGTGGGACGCCGGGCTTGATGGTGAAGCGGTCCTGGACGGGCGCGTAGGTGGCGCCGGTCAGCAGGTCGACCACCAGCGACACCCCACTGAACAGGCCGCCCACGATTGACAGGGTGTTTGTTCTGGAGCGCAGCACGATGTCGCTGTAGGCAAGTCGTTCGGAGCTGATCTGTATGTGCTGGCCGTTCAGCTTGCGGCGCTTCACGTCGACCGTTGCCGGCAGCAACAGCCCGTCGTAGACGCCCTTTGAGGTCACCACGGTCAGGGTGTCGTCTACATCGCCGTTGATGTAGACTTGTGCCGTGGTGCCCGAAAAGATTGTCGCACACGAGGTGAACGTCAGCAGGACGGCCAGCAGGCTGAGAGCCGCAAACGCCCGACCTTGGGCGCCCTGCTTGCAGAGAACGCTTAAACTCCTATATTCCTTTGACATACGAATGTTGTTTTCTAAGAAAACGAGGAAGGTAGGGAAGTCTTGCAGCGGCGGGCGTTAAAGATTCTTAATCAGAACTCCTGGAGCTGGCTCTTCGAGAGCTTGGTCATGGTGTTGGCCACGGTGTCGCCACCCTCGTAGGTGACGCGGAGCATGGCCATGTCGCGGATGAAGTCGACGGCACCGACGTCGACCTTGAAGATCTTCACGCCGAGACGACGCTCAAGGTCGGCCTTCAGCTCGTCGCGGCGCTCGGGGACAATGAGCTCCATGCGGTCGTACTGCACGAGCTTCGAGGGAGCGGTCTTGAGCGAGCGCTCGCACGCCCACACGGCTACCATGACGATGAGGTTGGTGATGATGAGCTCGAAGAGGGGCACGCCCTCGGCGATGGCGTTGACGACGGCCAGGGCGATGATGATAAAGAGGTAGGTCATCTCGCGCACGGGCATGGCGTCAGTGCGGTATCGCATGATGGAGAAGATGCCGAAGAGTCCGATGCCGATACCCATCGAGGTCTTGCCCTTCATGTCCTCAAGGACGAAGATCATAAAGAAGACGATGAAGAAGATGGCGATGGAGATGAGCATGAAGGTGAAGCAGAAGTCGCGCCGGCGGCTCTTCTTGTAGTAGAGTCCGATGACGATGCACCAGGTGACGACGATGCTGATGAACAGCCTGACGAGCATTGAGAGGAACGTCGGCGAGAGTGTGAGGAAGTCTGTCATAATAGTTTATTTTTATTGGTTTAACATTTTCTGGATATCGTGGAGCTTGGGCTTCAGACGGTTGCAGTGGAGGGCGTCGTTGGTGAGCGCCGACCCGACGACGTACTTCGAGAAGCCGTGGGGTTTTATGCGGAGCTGGCGCAGCAGGGCGAGGATGGGCGAGGCGACGAGGCCGTCGCGCTTGAGCTCGATGATGACGATGTCGCCCATCAGCCGCCGCTCGTCGGTGGCGAGGTTGTGGAAGGCGAGGTCGGTGTCGATGGTGAGCCGCTCGGTCTTGCCCTTGTTGACGAGTGTGATGCGGTGGAAGCGGTTCTCGAGCTGACGGCTGAGCCGCTCGGGGTCGTAGCGCAGGTTCTCGGCGAGGAAGTCGGCAAACTGGCTGTCGAGAATGCTGAAGCGGGCGTTGTCGTCGGGGTTGAAGTCGTCGAGGCTGACGCGCTTCTTGCGTGTGCGTCCCCGGTTGTTCTTGGTCTTGACCTCGAGGAAGTTCAGGTGGGAGTCGACGTAGGAGCGCACGCGGAGCTTCTGGCGGTTGGTATGGCCGGTCTCGTGGACGGTGTACATGTGGCAGTCGGGGGTGTCGAAGTAGACGGTGTAGTAGTCGGCGAGCCGTCGGCCGTCGATGTCCTGGACGTAGTACTGCGGCGCGGCCATGAGCAGCAGCTGCTCAAGCATGGGCCGCGTGGTGACGAACTTCGTGTCGGTGCGGTTCATGAGTCTTATGCCGCTCATCTCGTCGAGTGTTATGGGGTCGAACTGTCGGAGTATCTCTTCCATCTGTCTTATTGTTTTGTTAAGCTTTTACTACCAGTTTATCTCTCGTTATTTATTTGCTGCAAAGGTAAGCACTTTTTCGTGCGCCACAAAGGATAATCAGCGAACGGGCGGTTTTGTTCGGCAAACCGCCTCACTTCAGTTTCGGTTTCAGCTCGTCGGGCGAGTCGTTGGTGAACATGTTGACGGGCTGTGCCTCGTGGGTGAAGAAGTGGCCGACCTGGTCGGGCGTCAGCGTGAGCGTGGGTCGGAAGTCAGCACTGTCCATGTAGTCGAGCAGGGCGCGGCGCAGCTGGCGGGCGACGTGGCGGCGGTCGAGGTCGGTGCTGACGTCGAGGGTGGTCATGAGCAGTCGGCCGCGGCCGACGCGGGCCTCGACGATCATGCCGAGTTTGCGCGAGACGTGCCACGTGTCGATGGGCTGCACGGGCGACTGGTAGTCGGCGGGCAGCTGACTGAGGTTCATGACCTGGGCGCCGTTGAGCAGTTCCCACCAGTTGAGGTTAGCCCACGAGTCGGTGGGGAAGCCGTGACTGAACAGGGGGTGGCTGCGCTCGATGTAGGCGCCGGTGGTATGGGGCGGCCGCATCTTGAACCACGACGTGTTCCAGAACACGGGCAGGTAGTGCTGCACGACGTCGCGGCCGAAGGTGACGTGCCCGGCGGCGAGGAGCAGCACCGTGCGCCCCTGACTGAGCAGGCGCAGGGCCTGGCGGTAGTCGTCGGTAATGGCCCCCTTAAATCCCCCCTGCAGGGGGACTTCCGCCTCCCTCCCTACGGGGGAGGGTTGGGGTGGGGCTTCCCTCCCTACGGGGGAGGGTCGGGGTGGGGCTTCAGGGTAGACCCAGAAGTCCCAGTGGTTCTTGAAGTGCGACGAGAAGCGCACCTGGAGCGTCAGCTTGGCGGGGGCGTCGACAAGTCCGGCCAGGGGCAGCTCGACGGTGCCGAGCAGGTCGGTCTTGCCCATGGGCAGCTCGCTGTCGGAGAGCACGCCGCTGCGGAGCACGAGCCCGTCGGCATTGATGATGTAGTAGACGGCTGAGGCCTGGGTGATGCGCGTGCGGAAGGCATTATAGACGCCGACGGGCACGCGCAGCGTGTCGCGGTCGGTATAGACGAAGCGGGGGAAGCGGGCCAGCGGCACGAGGTAGTTGCAGAACTCGCGCCACTCGGGGGCGCTGACGTAGCCCTTCTCGCGCCAGTGGACGTTGAGCGGGCCGACGATGGCCGAGCCCTGGCCGCTGTAGTCGTTGAGGCCGAGCAGCTGGAAGCCGGCGTAGTCACGGGTGCGCAGGTTGCGCTCTATCTCGTACTTGTAGCAGAGGGTCTGCAGACGGCCGCTGGCCATGAGGAAGCTGTCGGCCATAGTGGCCATGCCGCCCGCGCTGAGCAGGTCGGCGAAGACCTCGAAGTTGCGGGCACGGTAGGCGCCGGTGTACTGCGACGTCTCGCTGAGGTCGGGGAAGGCGCACCACTGGCCCTGCTCGTGGGCGACGATGGGCGTGCGGTTCTCAACGCTGTCGCGGTAGTTACGGGGGAAGCGTATCTGGTCGTAGTAGTCGTCGTCGCTCGAGGGGGCATGGCGGCCCCAGTCGAGACCGCGCGCACCGCCCTTGACGTGGTACTCGGAGCCGTCGTCCCAGGCCCAGCCGCCGCCGACGCTGGCGCCGCAGTAGAGCTTCGTGGGGTCGTACTGGTGCATGGCGCTCACCCAGTCGCGGCAGTAGCTGACCCAGTCGCCGGCGGGCTCGTTGCCGGCAGCCATGAAGAGGAACGAGGGGTGGTGGCCGTACTCGTCGATGATGCGGCGCGACTCCTGGAGCAGGTAGTCGTCGATAATCTGGCCGCGGCGCAGCGCCACGCCGTGGTTAGGCCACGACGGCCCCTCGACCTGGAGGTAGACGCCCAGACGGTCGGCAGCCTGGAAGGCGGCCTCGGGCGGACAGTAGCTGTGGAAGCGCACGTGGTTGAGCCCGTACTCGCGGACCTTGGCGAAGATGTCGAGCCAGGGCTGCACGTCGGTGGGCGGGTAGCCCGTCTCGGGGAAGCAGCAGCTGCCCACCGTGCCGCGCAGGAAGAGGGGACGACCGTTGATGGTGAGTTGGCGCCCCTCGGCGGCGACGTGGCGCAGTCCGAAGGTGGTGTGATACTCGTCGTCGCCGACGAGGACGACGAGCTCGTAGAGCTGGGGCTGGAACTCGTCCCAGAGCAGGGCCCGCCCGCCGAGGTTGAACGAGAGGCGGGCAGTGTGGCTGGTGACCTCGCGGACGGCCGTGCCCAGAGTCTTGCCGGGGGTGCCGTCGGCGTTGAGCGGACGTACTATGGCCTTGATGAAGAAGTGGTCCTCGCCGAAGAGGTAGAGGTGCTTGTCGAGCCTGACTTCGACGTTGAGGCGGCCGCGGTCGTCGAGGTCGGGGCGCAGGGTGACGTGCTCAATGCCGAGGCGCTCCCACTGCGCCTGCAGCTCGATGCGGCCGGTGATGCCGTTCCAGTTGCCCTGCGTCTGGTCGCTGACGCTGTGGGAGTCCTGGCCTACGCCGACGTTCTCGATGCCGTTGTAGACGCGGACGGCTATCTCGTTAGCCGCGCCGGGCTGGATGTAGGCGGTGACGTCGTAGCGGTGGGGCGTCGATAGGCTGAGCTGGCGCCCCACCTCGTGGCCGTTGACGTAGGCCTTGGTCTCGATGTGGGGCCGCTCGAGCAGCAGCGTCACGCGGCGGTCGTCCCAGTTGGCGGGCACGTAGACGCGGCGGCGGTACCAGGCCGGGCCGACGTAGTGGCGCTCGGGGGTGAGGAAGAAGGGCAGCTTCATCTGGCCCGTCTTGCGGTAGGGCGCCATGTAGGGGTTGAAGTAGAAACTGGAGTCGTAGAGCGAGCCCGTCCAGCGGGTGCTGACGCTGACGGGGTCACCCTTGCCGGCGGTGGTCATCGAGCCGGGCAGCAGGATGTAGTCGTCCCACTGGGGGCGGTCGATGGGCAGGCTGTCGGGGCGCGTCTCTATTTGGAAGTCCCAGGGTCCTGAAAGGTCGATATACTCCTGTGCGCCGGCGGGGACGAGGCCGAGCAGGGCGAGCAGGGCTGAGAGTATGGCGGTTGTCTTCATCGCTTCGAACGGGTTATCATGGTGTGTAACTTCTGGTTCAGCTTCGTCGCGTCGAGCAGCTGGCCGATGGTCAGGTGCATGCGCCACTGCCAGCGGTTGTAGGGGTCGGCGGGGGTGTTGATGCGCTCCTCGCGGGGGTTCTTGCGCCGCAGCTCGGTGTCGATGGAGAGCCAGTCTTGCAGCGACAGCATGCAGAGCATCGAGGGACTGTAGAGGTGGCGGGCAATGATCTCCTCGGCCAGGTGGGCCGGCAGGTGCTCGGGGGCGCGGCCCTGCTTCTGGAGCATGGTGGCGTAGTAGCGCTGGGTGCGCTCGGGGCTCTCCTCCCACCACAGCCGGAGGGGCGCCATGTCGTGGGTCTCGATGGTGGCCACCGAGCGGTAGGGGTTGGCGTCGAGGTGGCTGAACTCGAAGCCTTCGCGCTTGGGCATGGTCTGCAGCTCGAGGGTGAGTATGCGGAGCGTGTCGAGCACGGGCTCTACGCAGTCGGGCAGCATGCCCAGGTCTTCGGCGCAGACGAGCAGGCGCGAGTCGCCGAGGATGTCGTCGAGCCGCCTGACGGCCCCGCTGCCCCAGAAGAGTCCGTGGCGCTGGTAGAAGTAGTTGTTGTAGATGCGCAGGTAGGCGTCCTTCTCGTCGCCGCTGAGGGCCTCGAAGACGGGCTCGCGGTAAGCGGCGATGCGGGGGTGGTACATCTCGGGCTGGCGGGGGTCCTCGACGAAGAGCACGTCGGAGACGAGGCGGTAGAGGCCGTCGCGTATCCAGAGGCTGTTCTCGTCGGTGCGGCCCTCGAAGTGGCGCTCCACCTTGCGCTGCGTGTCGTAGTCGGGGCGCAGGTCGTAGAGGCCGTAGGCACGGGCCGTGAGGAACGTGTCGCGCACGTACTGGGCGTGCATGCCGAAGTAGCGCTCGAGCACGCGGTCGTTGATGAACGGACGGGTGAAGAGCTCGCGGCGGAAGGGCAGCCCGCTGTACTCAATCTCGCCCGCCGTCAGGGGCAGTGCCGGCTGGAAGTGGCCCAGCACGGCGTGGACGGCGTCGGCGGGAATCTCCCAGATGCGGAAGAAGCCCAGCACGTGGTCGAGGCGCACGGCGTCGAAGTACTGCTCCATCCAGCGGAAGCGGCGGCGGAACCAGCCGACGATGTCGGCACTCTCCCAGCGGTAGGTGGGGAAGCCCCAGTTCTGGCCCTGCGGCGACTGGGCGTCGGGGGGCGTGCCGGCCTGAGCGTCGAGGTTGAACAGCGAGGGACTGGTGAGGGTGGCCACACCGTCGCGGCTGACGCCGATGGGCACGTCGCCCTTGAGCACCACGCCCCGCGAGCGGGCATAGTCGGCGGCGGCAAGGAGCTGCAGGTGCAGGTTGTACTGCAGGTAGCACTGCAGGGGCGCCTCGCCGCGCCACTGGGCGTAGGGGTCGAGCCACCACTGGTTGGCGTCGTGCCAGGCCTGGTAGTCGGCCGAGGCCAGCACGCGCGCGCCGTGCTCGGCGAAGGCGGCGCGGACGTACTCCATCTTCACGCGGTGAACGGCCTCGTAGTCGCTGTGGCCGAGGGCGTTCAGCTCGCTCTGCTGGCGGCGGTAGGCGGTCATCAACGTGTCGTCGCTGAGTTCGCCGAGCTGCTCGAGGTCGATGTAATGGGGGTGCAGGGCGAAGCACGACGTGATGTTGTAGGGAAAGGAGTCGTGCCAGCGGCCGTCGGTGGTGGTGTCGTTGACGGGCAACAGCTGGATGACCTTCATGCCCGTGGCGACGGTCCAGTCGACGAAGCGGCGGAGGTCGGCAAAGTCGCCGACGCCGCAGGAGTGGTCGCTGCGCAGCGCGAAGACGGGGACGACGACGCCGGCGGCACGCCAGGTACGCTCGCGCAGCCGCAGCACGCCGCCGTGGACGACGCGCACCTCGCCGTCGGTCAGGGCGTCGGTTATCTGCCGGTTGTCGCCCTCCTCCCAGGCCGTCAGCTCGTGGCTCTTGTCGTCGGACACCACGTACTTGTACTCTACGGGCAGGGCGACGGCGTCGACGTTGACCGAGAGCATCCACTCGTGCTGGCCGAGGTAGTCCATGCGCAGATAGCGCGCCGGGCTCCAGCTGCCCAGCATGGGGTGGCTGCCCAGCAGGGCTACCGACTGGCCCGGCAGCAGCTGAGGCGCCGAGACGCGGAAGACGACGGTGCGACGATAGAGGGGCAGGCGCCGCGCCTCGACGTGTTCGCCGAGGGTGGCGCCGACGGTGGTCAGGTAGGCGTTGGTATAGAGGTGGGCACAGAGCGGACGGTCGCGCCACTGGTCGCAGAAGACGTAGCTGCAGGAGGCATCGAACCAGTAGGTACGGGGCACGAGCTGCCACTCGCGGCGCAGCACGCGGCCCTCGGCGTCCTCTACCTGGTAGGCGTAGGTGACGGCGCTCACCGTCTGCTGGCGGCTCATGGTGGCGGCCGTCTCGAGGGTCCACGTCTGGCCGTCCTGGGTGTTCATCGGCAGGTCAACGCTGCGCCGCCGGCCGTCCTGTCCGTGGTAGCTGAGCACGACATGCAGGCTCTCGCCCCACTGGGTATTATAGTCAATGGTGAATTTCAGTTTCATGACAACTTTTCACTCTTCACTTTTCACTCTTCACTTATCACTTCTCAACCAGAATGCGGGCATCGACGGCCACGACGGTGTCGCCGTCGGCCAGCAACGGGTTGATGTCCATTTCCTTGATCTCGGTGGCAAAGCGCAGCAGCGTCGACAGGCGCACGATAATCTCGGCATAGCGGCGCTCATTGATGCCCTGCTGTCCGCGCGTACCTTTTAATATCTTATAGGCGCGCAGCGAGCGTATCATCGAGTGGGCCTCCTCGTAGCTCAGCGGGGCCAGGCCCGACGAGACGTCGCGCAGCACCTCGACGAAGATGCCGCCCAGGCCGCAGAGCACGACGTGGCCGAAGCGCTCCTCGTACTTGGCACCGACGAAGAGCTCGGTGCCCTTGAGCATCTTCTGAACCATCACGGCCGTGGCGTCGGGAATCTGCATCATGCGGTCGAACTCTGCGGCCAGCACTTCCTTCGAACGGATGTTCAGGGCCACACCGCCGACATCGCTCTTATGAACGGGCCCGACGACCTTGGCCACCACGGGGAAGCCCACCTCGGCGGCAAAGCGGAGCACCGCCTCCTTCTCGTCGCTGACGAACTCGGGGACGGTCGGGATGCCGGCCGCCGAGAGCAGGTCGTGGACGAGGCTGGGCGAGATGTAGCCGTCCTCCCCTATCCCATCGATGATGCGCCGTATGCGCGGCACGTCGACGCCGTTCACGACGACGTTCTGGTCGGCGGGCTCGGGGGTGCGCATGACCTGGGCCAGCGCCGTGGCCAGCGTCACCTCGTCGCTGAAGTTCACGTGGCCCCGCTTGAGGAACTCCTGCACCTCGGGGCCGGCAGTGCTGACGCTGGGCAGCACGGGGAATATGGGTTTGTGGCACTCCTGAATCTTCTTGTGGAGCACGTCGTAGACCTCGAAGATCTTCACCAGGCCGGGCGTGCCGAAGATGACCATGATGGCGTCGACCTCGGGGAAGTGCTGCTCGCAGTAGTCGATGGCGATGGCCAGGTGCTCGGCACCGCCCGTGGCCAGTATGTCGATGGGGTTGCCCACGCTCGAGCCGGGCAACAGCTTCGACTTCAGTTCGGCAGCGGCAGGGCCCGTCAGCGGCGGGACGTTCATGCCGCCCTTCGACAGGGCGTCGGTGAGCATCACGCCGGGACCGCCGGCATGGGTGACGATGGCAAAGTTGACGGGACGGTCGGCGGGGCGCCTGAGGGGCTGCGGCAGGCTGAGTATGCAGCCAACGGTGGTCAGCTCCTCGCGGCTGAAGCAGCGCACGATGCCGGCCTTGCGGAACAGGGCCTCGACGGCCGAGTCGCTCGAGGCGATGGCCCCCGTGTGGCTCGACGCCGCCCGGCTGCCGCTCTCGCTTGAGCCGGCCTTGATGGCGGCAATGCGGCATCCCTTGCGGATGAGCGACGTGGCGTGGTAGAGCATCTTGTCGGGGTCGGCAATGTTCTCGATGTAGAGCAGTTTCACCTTCGGGTCGTGCTCGGGGTCGAAGTGCTCGTCCATGTACTCCAGCACGCTCTCGATGCCTATCTGGTGGCCGTTGCCTACCGACCACACGCTGTTGAAGGCCAGTCCCTTGGTGACGGCACTCTCGAGGATGAACACGGCCGTGGCGCCGCTGCCCGAGATGAAGTCGACGCCGCTGGCCGTCAGCCGCGGAATGGGCTTGGTGAACACCGAGTGGTGCCAGCGCGTGAGCAGGCCGATGCAGTTGGGGCCGATGAGTGCGCAGCCATACTCGTTGCACGTGTCGAGTATCTGCTGTTCGAGGGCGGCTCCGGCGGGCGTCTCCTCGCTGAAGCCGGCCGAGATGATGATGAAGGCGCGCACGCCCTTCTCGGCGGCCAGCAGCCGCACGTAGTCGGGACAGAAGCGGGCGGCCACCACGAGGATGGCCAGGTCGGTAGGCGGCAGCTCGCGGGCGTCGTGGAAGGCCTTGATGCCCTGCACCTCGTCCTCCTTGGGGTTCACCACACGCAGCGTGCCTTGATAGCCGCCTTCGGTAAGGTTGCGCACCACGGCGCCGCCAGGTTTATGTACGTTGTTACTGCCGCCGATGACGACAATACTTTCAGGCTGTAGTAGTTCTCTGTTAATCATAGCTCTTGGTTCATTGTTTTCGCTGTTTCAGTTGGCAAAGGTACAAAAAAAGTTTGATAGTAGTAACTTTTAAGCCCTTTTTCTTGGCAGAATGGAAGAATTGTTGTACTTTTGCACGCAAGGGAAACAAACTTAAAGCAAAACCAACAACAAAGAGAAAATGATTTGGAATCCAAACAAAGAGTGCATGAGCCGCGACGAGATGAGCGCGCTCCAAGGCAAACGCCTGCACAAAATCGTGGAGTACGTCTACCACAATGTTCCCTTCTATCGTAACAAACTGCAAGAGCTCGACATCCGCCCCGACGACATCCAGACCATCGAGGACATCACGAAGCTGCCCTTCACCACCAAGAAGGACCTGCGCGACAACTACCCCTTCGGCCTGCAGGCAGCGCCTCAGAGCGAGATTATCCGCGTGCACGCCTCAAGCGGCACCACCGGCAACCCCACCATCGTCGGCTACACGCGCAAGGACATCGGCGTCTGGAGCGAGTGCATGGCCCGCTGTCTGACGGCCTACGGCATCACCCGGGGCGACACCTTCTCGGTGGCCTACGGCTACGGACTCTTCACCGGCGGACTGGGTGCCCACTACGGCGTTGAGCACCTCGGCGCCAGCGTCATACCCGCCGGCACGGGCAACACCGAGAAGCACCTGAAGCTGATACGCGACCTCGGCATCACCGGCATCGCCTGCACGCCGAGCTACGCCCTCTACCTGGCTGAGACGATGGAGAAGATGGGCATCACCAAAGACCAGATCAAGCTGCGCGTGGGTGCCTTCGGCGCCGAGCCCTGGACGGAGCAGATGCGCCAGGAGATTGAGGAGCGCCTCGGGCTGAAGGGCTACAACCTCTACGGCCTGAGCGAGGTGATGGGCCCCTCGGTGAGCTACGAGTGCCAGATGCAGCACGGCAGCCATATCAACGAAGACCACTTCTACCCCGAGATTATCAACCCCACGACGCTCGAGCCGCTGCCCGTCGGACAGACCGGCGAGCTGGTGTTCACCACGCTGACCAAGGAGGGCATGCCCGTCATACGCTACCGTACGCGCGACCTCTGCTCGCTCTTGCCCGGCACGTGCGACTGCGGCCGCACCAACGTCCGCATGGGCCGCATCGAGGGTCGCTCTGACGATATGCTCATCATCCGCGGTATTAACGTCTTCCCCTCGCAGGTGGAGAGCGTCGTGCTGTCGATGCCCGAGTTTGCACCGCGCTACATGCTCATCGTCGACCGCGTGAACAACCTCGACACGCTGCAGGTCCAGGTGGAGATACGCCAGGAGTACTTCACCGGCACCTTCGACACGCCGGCCGCCATCGACACCCTGGAGAAGAAGCTGGCCCAGAAGCTCAAGAGCGTGCTCAGCATCTCGGCCAAGGTGCAGCTCAAGGCCCCCGGCACCATCGAGCGCTCGCAGGGCAAGAGTGCACACGTCATAGACAAACGTAAACTGTAGACTCTCCCCCTGCCCCTCCCTATAAGGGAGGGGAGTGATTAGCTAAAGAGATGAGGTATGAGTTACAAAAGTGCATCCCCAAACAGCTATGGCCTACTCAGAGAATATGCACGTGAGAACAGAAAACACGCAACGCAGGCTGAAGATGTGCTATGGGATTGCCTGCGAAGCAACAGGCTGGGGGTTCCATTTTTGCGGCAACACATTATCGGAGACTACATCGTTGACTTCGCGTCACGCCATGACGGCCTTGTCATAGAGGTAGATGGCGGTTACCACTCAGAACCTCGTCAGCAGGAGGATGACAAGCAAAGGGAAGAGGACTTGGAGCGGATGGGCTATCACGTCATACGGTTTACGAACGAAGAAGTGCTTTATGACACTGAAAAGGTAACAGACAAGATATTAGACTATTTTAAACAATAAAGAAATGGAGTTAGGAAACAAAACAATGCAAGAAGTAGCTACTCCCCTCCCTCACAGGGAGGGGTCGGGGGAGAGTCCCTATTTCAACCCTGAACGCGAGACAATGACGCGCGAGGAGATTGAGGCCTTCCAGCTGGAGCGCCTCAAGGAGACCGTCGCCCATTGTCTGACCAACCCGTTCTACCAGAAGAAATTCCAGGAGGCCGGCATCACCGCCGACGACATCAAGACGCTCGACGACGTGCGCCGCCTGCCCTTCACCACCAAGCAGGACCTGCGCGACACCTACCCCTTCGGCATGGCCTGCGTGCCCCTGCGCGACTGCGTGCGCCTGCACTCGTCGAGCGGCACCACCGGCAACCCCACCGTCATCCTGCACACGCAGAAGGACCTCGACGAATGGGCCAACCAGGTGGCCCGCAACCTCTGGATGGTGGGCCTGCGCCCCGACGACGTGTTCCAGAACTCATCGGGCTACGGCATGTTCACCGGCGGACTGGGCTTCCAGTA
>CAMOKH010000071.1 GCA_946617675.1 uncultured Prevotellaceae bacterium
TGCAGCCACTCGTTGCCGGTGGTCATCAATGCCACATGGGTTTTGCTGTTTCGTGAGTAATATCCGGTATCGCCGGTATAGAGCACGCACAACTTGTCATCGTCAATGAAGTAAAAGTGGGTAGGATAATATTCTGTATTCTTGTCGTGCATCGTGTGTATCCATTCTATTTGTCCTTGGGCGTCCACCTTGACAATCATCGAGCATGGATAATATTCGCCGGTCCACATCTCATAATGCCCTAAGAAGTATGTGTTGCCCTGATTGTCTCTGACAGACTGAATGAAGTCTAAGTCGTGGTCAAAATCCCTGTCTTCCGATTGGTCTGACGACGTGCCGACCACTCTACCCTGAGCATCGAAAGTGACGGCCACCAGCGTCTCGTCGCCTTTCCTGCCCAGTGCCACCACTTGGCCGTCAGCCGTCTCGTGAACGATATCAAGTCGGTCCACCAAATCGGAACTCTCCTCGCTAATCAGCTGGCCGTCGGCATCTAAGCGTGCAAAGTAGTAAGTGCCAGGAGTCTCGCCTCTGCCCACAATGGCCATGCCGCCGTCCTTGCAAGCATAAGCTGCAGTGATGAAAGCTTCCTTCTGTTTTGGGGTGTACCGGTAGAGTACGTCGCCTGTCTCGGGATTTACTTTATATACCGTTTGTGACCATGCTGCTACGTTGCCTTCCTCAGAGACGGATGCTTCGGTAGCCGCTATGTTGCTTCTCCACTTCACCCGTCCGTCGGCATCGGTACGGCGCAGGCGGTAGTCTTCGTCGGAATAGTAGTAGTATCTGTGGGTGAAGTCGAGGAAGTCGCCTCCTGGAAGTTGGCGGACATAGCTGATTTCCTCCTCATTGTTCCCATAGAGATCCATCTCGCGCCAGCCTATCACGGTTGCATACGACTTGGGCGTGGTGAATGTCGTCTCTCTCTTGAGGACTTTTACGCCGTCGAAGGCGGTAATCAGCAGATGATACTCCGTGCCGGGCGTCAGGGCGCGCAGCGTCACCTTCTCCTTGGCAATTGTCTTGACGAGCACGCCGTTGAGGTATATATAATGTGTCAAGTCTTTGTAGAGCTTAATCTCGACACGGTCGGTATGAGGCTGCACCATGGCGGGAAGCTCGCCGTAACTGTACGAGGGTTCTTCCTGACCGTAGGTAACCTCTTCCCAGATGGTATCTTTACTGCATCCGGCAGTCACCAATGCCGCGGCAACAAACAGGAATGATGTTATGACAGGTCTTGTTTTCATTTGAAGTCGAAGTTAATGAAGTGCATACACGTGGCGCCGGGATAGTCCATGACTTTCAACATAGGGCCCAGGATGAGTTTGCCGTTATGGAATGTGGCGGTCAGGATGGCAGAGCCTAACACCCTGACGTCGTAAAGGCCTAACAGCTCCCATTGCCTCGTCTTGAAGTCATAGCTGTAGATGCAAGGGTTTCCGCTATCGATGTCGGTGGCACTTCCAGGATGGCCGGCATAGACGAGTTTGCCGTCATGCTCAAGGAGACATTGCCCCCAGTTGTTGGAGAGATATACCGACGTCAGTTGCGACACCCTTTCCCACTCATCCTTGCTTGAATCATACACCCACAGGAATCCGTGGGGCGTCATCACGTAGCCATTGGTCTCGCCATTGCCCGTCTGCATCACGTTCTCCCCGGTGGGTATGTCGGCAACCCTTGTCCATTGACCATTGGCCAGGTCATACTTCCACGTCTCCTTACATCGTATATCAGGGGTGTTGTAGTCATCGTCCGGGAACTGTCCGCCACAGAGATATACATTGCCACCGGCAGCGAACATCTTCATGTTATGAATCTCGCCCGTTACAGGCAGGTTGCCCAGATCCTTCCAGCTGTCGGTCAGTGGATTATACTCATACAGTTTGTTCTGCACCGATTCGCTGCTGGCACCATACGCCTTATATATATCAGTGATGCCATACGCCTTGGAACCTACAGCTACCATTTCCGAGATGTAATAGTCCACATCCTTGTGCTTGGTCCATGTCTTCGTATTGAGGTTGCAAGATACAAGTATTCTGGATTCCATACTGGTGAAATAGTACATTTCATCGCCTATCCTGAACGATGCTCTGGCATCGTATGGCTGATCCCGGAACTGGCTGAATGGAACCGTCTCCTCCTCTTCCGCTTTCAAGGGCAGGATCCTTATCTTCTTCGGCAGGGGGATTTCAGCTTCCGGCCAGTGCAGGGCGACATCGTAAATGCCTGGCTCAATGTCTGTCATCGTTACCTCCATCATGGTGTCATCTTCGTCTTGTTGGAGCGAGCCGTCCCATACTACAGGGTAGATGTGGTTGCCAACCCTGACCTCAACGGGCTTGCCTTTCATGGCTGCCTTCACAAGAATACTGAAACGCCTTACCGACGAAAAGTGAAGTGCTATGTCGTCAGTCGCATGTTTATAGGGATATGCTCTCCCCTCATAGCGCACCTCCTCCTGATAGCGTGGCTGTCCCCAGATGAGCAGATAACTCTCGGCCGTCATTTTGGCCAGACTGACAAAGAGCGACCTTGACTTGAATGAGTTCTTCTCGGTCCTCAGCACGGCGCTTACTATGTATTGGTCGTCAACGACTGGCACGGTGAACGTCTCCTGAACTTTTTGCAGGCGGTCTTCTCCGAGTTCCACGTTGATGGCGGAAAGGGCCTTGTCCACATCCTTTGCGTCATAAACCAGTAACTGCAGGCTATGCTTGAAGAACTGCTCGCCCTTGTCCACAGTCATATAAGCCGTGAACGAATTGTCAGAGACGGCTACACACGAATCCAGGGTAATGCTCGGAAGCTTATAGTCCTCTGCCTCCTTATACTCCTCGGTGGTACAAGCCATTAACGTCAGCAGAAAAGCGAATAACGAAGTGTATTTCTTCATTTAATTGACATGTATTAAGTTCAATAACAATTTGCAGGACTCTTGTGGCATCCAGAACGACAGGATTTATGGGCGGACGCCGAAGTCCTTGCGCTGCTCGTCGTTGATGGCACGGACGGCCTGGCGGCTGTCGAAACGCGTGGGGCCGGTGATGAAGTCGGGCACGTTGAACGACAGGAACCGCTCGCGGTAGAAGCGGCAGGGATTGCGCTGCGGCAGCATGAAGGCCTTGGTGGCTACGCCGTTGGTATCGACATGACAGAAGTAGGGGCGCGTGTAGAGACCGTCGTCGCGACGGGAGCTCAGCACGAGCCAGCGCGAGTTGGTGCTCCAGTTGTGGAACGACTCGGTGTCGGGGGAGTTGGCTTGGGTTAGCGGGCGAATACGCCCTTCATCGGACAGGTCGAGAAGGTAGAGGTCGGCTTCGTGGTGCCAGATGCTGAACTGGCCGTAGTCGGAGAGTGTGTAGCACAGGAAGCGGCCGTCGTAGGATGGACGGGGGAAGGATACCGACTTCTTCTGGGCCGCGGCATCGACGATGACGTCAATCTGGCTGCCGAAGCGGCCGGTCTGGGGGTCGAAGTCAATGCGGCAGAGGTTATAGCGGATGGAGTCTAAGCCTCCACCCTGCCCCCTCCCGTTGAGGGGGAGTGCTTGAGCGGCACAGAAGTAGAGCGAGCGACCGTCGGCTGAGAAGACGGGGAAGGTCTCGTAGACGGAGTCCTGCTTGACGAGGGGCGAGAGCAGCAGCTCGTTCGTCTCGACGTCGTAGACCTGCAGGTCGGAGGCCTCGTCGAACACCTCGATACGGTTAGGGTGCGCGCTGTGGAACGTCTGGCGCGTCGTGTTGGTGGAATAGGCGATGTAGCGGCCCGAGGGGTGCCAGTAGGGGTAGACGGAGAGGCCGAGCGTCGCGGGGGTCTTGGTGTTGTAGGCGGTGACGGAGCCGTCGTCGTTGGTGAGCAGTGTGGCACCATGCTTACCCCTGATGTGGAGGCTCATGCGACTGGGGTTGCCCCGGTTGAAGCTGTGGCAGTTGACGCAGCCCTCAAACTGGGTATTCTCTATCAGGGCGCGCTCGTCGAACGTTGTGAGGTCGCGCTCGTAGATGCCCATCTTGCTCCACACCTCGTGACCCGGCGCAATGAGGCGGTAGCACAGCCCGTAGTCGATGCTGTCGGCACTGACGTAGAGCGTGAACGGCCGGTAGGTGTGCCACCCGTCGTCGTACTTGGCCGAGACGGTGACGGTGAGCGAGTCGCCGGGGTTCTGGCCGAGCAGCGCGTGCCAGTCGTCGAGGTCGAAGTCGACGGCCTCCTCGCCCTGACTGCTGATGCTGTGGCCGTGGCTGTCGGTAACGACGGCGTCAACGAGCAGGGCCTTCTCGTCGGCCATGCTGAAGTTGAGCGGGGCGATGTTCACGGGTATGGTGACGCCGATGTAGTCAGGATAGATGGCCGGCTGTGACGTCTCCTGGCGGGCGTCGCTGACGGTTTCGGGGCCGCAGGCGGCTAAAAGGAGCAGAAAGAGGACGGTGACAAGTGGTAAGTTATGCTTTCTCATGGCTTCTGGATTTTTTGTAATAGATTGGTGTAACCGTCGCGGTCGCCGGTCAGCATATAGTAGGCCACTAAGTATTGGAAAGCCAGACGGTTGTCGGTATTGCTGAAATAGAGGCGTTCGAGCATGTCGGCGGTCACATGGTCGCCAAAGTAGAAGTCTTCTTTATAGTCCATCTGGCGCAGCCGCCCATATTCGGGGTGCTTGTCAATAGCCGCTTCGTCGCCTAAAAGGGGCAGCGTCTCGTTGGCCCAAGCGCGGTAGAAGAGGGTCTTCTGCAGGGCCGCGAGATACTTGCGGGCCACCGCGTAGTCGCCTTGAATCAGGTAGGTCTGGGCCAGCCGCTTGTAGCAGCGGCCACTCTTCTGGAAGTCGAGGATGGCCTCCTGCGCCTCGAAGACCGTGCGCTGGGCCACCGCGACCATGCCTAACTGATAGAAAGCCTCAGCCGTAGGCAGCGGACTGGTGGCGTCGGTGCCCACGTCGGGCAACAGACCTAACAGGCCGTTCTGGTTGTAGTCGAACAGGTGGTCGACGAGCTGGCCGTGCATGGCGAGGGCCAGGTTCTGCACCGTCACGCCAATCTGGTTGTTAGGCTTCTCGCGGTTGATGGTCTCAAGTATTCGGTTCCACTGCTGGAAGCGGGCCATGAAGTCGTAGCCCATCACCCGCTCGGCCTTCATGTTGGCGTTTTTCCAGACGAGCACGCCCATGACGAGGAAAAGGAAGCCCGACAAGCCCCACCCCCAGCCCCTCCCCTTTAGGGAGGGGAGCGATGTGCTAACAGCATGGGCAATCAGCGGAAGGAGGATGGCCGAGAGCCACGCCGCATAAAGCAGCCAGGGCACGACCTCAGGGTAGCGATGGTAATGGCTGCCTGTCAAGGCGGGTCCCACCATCCAATATACGAGGGGCAATGCGACTATCGCCAGGATGCGCTGCGCCCAGCCCTTTGACAGCCGGAGGACGGCCCAAGCGGCGAGCAGCGTGAGCAGCACGGCCCAGACGCCGCCCAGCAGCGCATTCTCGTCGAGCAGATAGAGCCAGAGCAGCAACGAGGGCACGAAGCTCAGGCCCCCTCCCAGCCTCCCCCCACTGGGGGAGGAGTTTTCGCGGCAGAAGCCTCCCCCACTGGCGGAGGAGTTTTCGCGGCAGAAGCCTCCCCCAGTGGCAGAGGAGTTTTCGCGGCAGAAGCCTCCCCCACTGGCGGAGGAGTTTTCGCGGCAGAAGCCTCCCCCAGTGACAGAGGA
>CAMOKH010000072.1 GCA_946617675.1 uncultured Prevotellaceae bacterium
GCAATTGAATATAGTGCTTTCAGTGGTTGCAGCAGCCTAACCTCAGTAACCATTCCCAATAGTGTCACGTCCATTGGTAGTTATGCTTTCTATGGCTGCGGTGGCTTGACTTTAATAATGTTGGCTTCTATTCCTCCCTCAATAAATACTGAAATACATGCTAAGTCGATTGAGGTTCCTGTTGGGAGTACTGTTTTATATGCCAATTCTGATTATTGGAATCAAATTGATTACATCTTTGCAAAAGATGATGATAATGTTTATTGTCCAGTTTTGCCAAGTGTTGCAATTGGTGATGAACTTGTAGAGGTCATTGGTATGAACGATAAAGGAATTGAGGTGCCTGTTTCTCAAAAAATAGAGATTCGGATTACCAACAACTCACTTATTCCTTATAGCTTAGTAATGAAGGGCAGTTGCGAGATAACAGACTTCTTCAATGAAAATGGTACGTATTATTTCAATCCAGTTCCTCAATATAAAGAGAATACGATTTCAACATATACATACCCATACAGAGATATAAACCTATCTGTTAGCGGCACATTGATAGACCAAGTGGGAATTGATAACATTGAGAATCTTGAATGTCTAAAAGTCAGTGGTGATATTAATGGAACCGACATTTTAACCATTCGCAAAATGAAGAATCTAAAGCTATTAGATTTATCAGAAGCACATATAGTTAATGGCGGAATGTCATATTATGATAATTATACGACATCAGAAAACACAATCGGAGAGCATTTCTATGATGGATTGAACAGGGTGCTACGTATTAAATTACCGATAGACATACAAACGATTGAAAGGTATGCTTTTTATGGTTGTGACAGTATTCTCACAATTTTCATCCCTAAAACAGTAAAATATTATCAGTCAGATTTGACTGTTCCATTAAAAAATATCCGCTCAATCAAAATAGAAGATTTATCTGCTTGGTGCATTAAGAGACCTGGTACTTACACAGATTCTCATCACTTCACTACCTATCTTATCCACGATTACAATAAGTATCATTTCTATTATTTCGATAAAGAAATCGTTGATTTGGTTATTCCTGATGAGATTAATAGTATTTACGATTACACTTTTAAAGGGTGTGATTGGATAAAATCTATTACTATTCCTTCAGATGTCATTTCTATCGGAAGAGATGCTTTTTGGGGATGCAAAAATATAACTTCTGTTACATCATTAAATCCAATACCTCCAGAAATTACAAAAGAAGTGTTTGAATCTATGGCATACGCTAATTCTACCCTTTACGTTCCAAAGGGTAGCAAGACCCTCTATTGGCTGCATCCATATTGGGAGAAGTTCAAGAATATTGTTGAGATAGAAGAACAAAATGAGGAAATCATCGGTGATGCCAATGGTGATGGAGTAGTGAATGGAGTTGATGTATCAGAGGTTGTGAATGCCATCTTGGGCAAGCAGTCCAACAACTTTAACAAGAGAACCGCTGATATGAACGGAGACGGCATAATTAACATTGTGGATGTTTCTAAAATTGTGAAAATCATTTCCCAATGATAGTAGGTATTTAAAACAATTAAAACACTCAAAGTTTATGAAGAAACTGTATTCAACAATTATGATGCTTGCAATGATGGTGGCAGCATTGAGCTTTAACGCTTGCGGTGATGATGATGAAGAAGGTGATGGTGGAATCACTCTCAAACAAGATTATGACATTCTTCAAGTTAATGGTGTCGATTACGCTTGTTATGGTTATCGCTGTGATATTACTTTTTCCTCTACTTGGAATAAAACAAATCACAGTGGAGAGATTCTATTGCCTTGCGGAAAACTATCTGATGCCAAGAAAGGCGAGTATGACTATGATTATATGTATGGCATAAAGATAGAGGGCAGCAAGGAATTAAAGAAGGGCAGCAAACTAGAAGACTATTCTCTTCGGTTTGACAGTTCCGAAGATTATTATCACAAATATAATTTTACTAGTGGTTCTGCCACCGTTGTTGACATCAGAAGTGATGAATACATAACAATCAAGTTTGAATCATTCATGGTTAGTAACAAAGATGGAAATTCTTATGTACTGAATGGAACTGTTCAGTTGGACTTTGATGTAGATTAAGTTCACTATTGTTCTTAGTGAAAGTTCTTAAATCGTCTGGAATCTCAGTGTTTATAGGGGTTTCAGACGATTTTCGTTATTCTCTGTCTGAAACGGAAGTTCACTATCATTTCTGAGTGACACAAACTGAAAGTTTATATGTCATAATCAACATATCTATAATTTTGGGGTGCGGTGAAGTTCTTAATCACTTCCTTGGGGGCAATTGGTGTGTCGAACTTAACCACTTCACCAATCTTTATTGCATGAGCTATGTCACAGTTCTTGAAGTAGGCATCGAAATACTCTTTGTTAATCCCACCGTCCTTATGCGTTTTTTCCCACATATAGGATTTCTTATCTTCAATCACTTCATCAATGGTGAAATAGCCCACAATCTTACATGTTGGTTTGGTGGCATAGATATACACCTTATCAATATCTGTGCGCTTGAATAGCCTTTTACGGTATTCATACACCTTCTTGCCCTCAAAGATGGACTGACAGAAGGTTGGTCGTATGGATAGAATCACATTCATGCGCACGTAAATTATATAATAATGTGTGTGCAAAGGTACGATAAAAGCCTGAATCCTGCAACTGGATTCACAAATAAGCAAAAAAAATGAGTTGCTATCAAATCAAATTGAAGGAAAATCCGTATCTTTGCAGTCCGATAGTTATTGACTACATTCAAATATGACAGAACCTAAAATTGTATTGAACAAAAAAAATGATATGGATTTGTTAATTAAAACATATCCAAATATCAGTGACAATGAACTTCTTAAAGGGGGTTGTTATATTCTTAAAATGAAAAATGGTTCTGTGATTAGTTTTGATTGTAGAACAGAACTTCCATATAAAAGTTGGAAATTAAGAGGGAAAGGCTTAGAGATAAATCCAAAATCATACAATATCACCAGAACAAAATCACGCCATTTTTCTAAAGTTGCTACTAGACATATAGTAGAAGCTAGTTCTGGAGTAATCCACAATGAAGTTCAAACACTATATTTAATAAATGATGAGGAATTAGAATCGTTTCATACTTTATCGCTTTCTTATGAGAAAGAACTTCATGAAATGATAAAAGGTTTTCCCCACATGAAAGGTATAGAATCCGAAAACCGTTATTTTTGTACTCCTAATTTTGATGTTATAGTAAATGTAAAACCGAATGGATATGAGTTGAATCCTACATGGTGTAAAGCTTCTGCTGCTTACGATGCAGAAGAAGAACTATCATTAATAAGTCCTGATTCTACAGGTTTTACTTGGTGGTATTATCCTGGGAGAATGTATTTTTCACGAGTTAAATGGACTGAAATATCTAAAACAGATTATAAATTAGCCAAGACATTTATTTTGGATAAAGAGCAAGAAATCTATAATATGATTAATACTATGGTAGATGAAATATTGATTGGGTAAACTGAAATAATAGTAAAATGAGCAACTCAATAGTTACATATATAAAATTACTGCCCCCTAAAATCTTCGCTTGGATAGACATCCACTGCGAAATCCAGGCCGTACCCTTCGCCCAACTGTCGCAGATGCAGCCCGGCGAACCCAGTGCAGTCATCCGCGAGCGCGTCATCCGTGCCCGCAACATCCAGACAGAGCGCTTCAGCTCACTCCCAAAGCAGGGAAGTCAGGGGCGGGTCCACTGCAACGCCATGATGACCGAGCGCATGCTCCACGAGTTCGCCGAGCCCGACTCCGCCAGTCTCGAGATGCTCCGCATGGCGATGGAGCGTCTGAAGCTCTCGGCCCGTGCCTACAGCCGTATCCTGAAAGTAGCCCGCACCATAGCCGACCTCGCCGGCAGCGAGAAGGTAGAGTCCATGCACATCGCCGAAGCCATCGGCTACCGTAACCTCGACCGCGGCGACTGGGCGGAGCGTGGGATATAATGATATAAAGTATTCAGAAATGGATAACGATTTGGAACTGTTCTCACCCGAGGAGATGTTATCGCCGTTTGACAGTATTAAGGAAACTGATGCTGAAGGACGTGAGTGGTGGAACTCGCGCAAATCCGTCACCCATCACCAACATCCGTCACCGCGTATCAGTCTGTGAATCAGTACTTTTCGGCGCGGTGACGGATGTGACGGATTTTTTTCTGTTTTTCTTTGTCGACGCTGCTGTCAGCGGACGCGGAGGCTCACTTCACCGACCATTCGAAGAGACCGGCCGAGTCGCCATCGGGCAACGTCACCTCCAGACGAAGCGACTTCGTGCGAACAGGCGCGAAATTCACCGTCGAGGGCGTCCCGCGGTACGTGGGGTAGACGCCGTCGCACGTCACAGGCTGCCACTCGCCCGACTCCGTCAGGTAGAGAATGCGCCACGACTTAGGCACATCGCAGCCGCCCCAGGGCTTGTCGCTGAACCAGTAGACCGTCGACGAACTGACCTCCGATACCTCAGGCAGCTCGTAGGCTATCCACTCCGTCGATGCCTTCTTCGGCCACCAGTGCGTGTACGGCACCGAGCGGTCGTTCTCGCCCTTCGGCACCAAGCGGTCGTTCACCGACGACAGCGCCGGCAGCCTGACCGACGACGTCACCTTGCTCTCCGAGGCCAGCGTGGCAGGCTGAGCCGGCGTGGTCGCACTGAGGTCCTGCGGCAGCCAGACGCGCATCTTGCCCGACCCGCGGTGGCACCAGGCGTAGTACGGAATCAGCGTCAGCGTCTGGTCCTCGACGGTCAGCTTGCCCTCCTTGTTGAAGTCCAGCGTCTGGGCCTCCGTCGTCAGCGTCGTCACCGTCGTCCCCGCTATCTCCTTCTTGCCTAAGCCGAACGTCGGCTCCTGGTTAACCAGCGCCGAGAAGATGTCGAAGCCGTTGTCCGGGTGCTCGGCACAGTAGACAATCGGACCGCGCTCAATGCTCACCATCCCGCGGTCCGCCTCAACCTTGGCGTTGGCACGCACCGTCCGCGGCTCCATGTCGAAGCAGATGACCACCTTGTCACCCTTCTTCCAGCGGCGCTCAATGTTCACGTAGCCGTCGTCGCCAACAAGCAGGGGCACGGTGACGCCGTTAATGATGAAGCTATAGCCCAGTCGCTTGTTGTCAGTGTACTGGTAGAGGTCTGAGGGCACCGGCTTGTTGCGCAGCCAACCAGGGACGCGTATCTTCAGGTTAAACTCACCCACGCTGTTCATGTCAATGGTCAGCACGGTCTCACCGTCCCACGGGTAGTCCGTCTTCTGCGTCAGCGTCAGCTTCTTGCCACCGACGCTCAGCGTCGCCGTGTTAGCCACAAACAGGTTCACGTAGACGTCTTTCTGCTTCACCGCATACACATAACCCGGCAGCGAGGGAATGAAGCGGCAGATGTTGCTCGGACAGCAGGCGCAGCCGAACCACGCCTGGCGCTGGTGCTGGCCCATCGACTCCAGGGGGTTGGGGTAGAAGAAACTGTCGCCCTGCAGCGACACGCCGCTGATCAGACCGTTGTAGAGCGTGCGCTCCAGCACGTCGTAGTACTTCGAGTCGCCGTGGAGCAGGAACAGGCGGTAGTTCACGTAGACGTTGCCGATGGCAGCGCACGTCTCGCAGTAGGCGCTCATGTTGGGCAGCTCGTAGTTCTTGCCAAACGCCTCGCCGCTCGACGTGGCGCCGATGCCGCCGGTGATGTAGAGCTTCTTGCCTACGATGTTGTCCCAGATGCGGTCGATGGCCTTGATGTAGCTCTCGTCGCCCGTCAGCGCGGCCACGTCGGCCATGCCGGCGTACATATAGGCGGCGCGCACGGCGTGGCCCACGGCCTCGTCCTGCTCGGTCACGGGCTTGTGGCTCTGCGAGTACTCGGTCTTGATGTCGGTCTTGCCGCGGTAGTCGAGCAGGAACTTGGCGAAGTCGAGGTAGCGCTTCTGGCCGGTGGCCAGGTAGAGGCGGGCCATCGCCATCTCGGCTATCTGGTGGCCCGGCACGACGCACATCTGGCCGGGGTTCGGCCCTACCTCCTTACACGCCACGTCGGCGTAGCGGCAGGCGATGTCGAGAAACTTGCGCTTGCCCGTAGCCTGCCAGTAGGCCACGGCGCCCTCCACCATGTGGCCCAGGTTGTAGAGCTCGTGGCTCAGGTCCTCCTCCTTCACCCAGCGGCGGTCGCCGGCCCAGTGGTGAGGGTCGGCGGGGTTCTGCGTGCGCGCGGTGTAGAGGTAGCCGTCCGGCTCCTGGGCGCGCCCGATGATGTCGATCACCGAGTCGCAGTAGGCCTCCAGCCGCTTGTCGGGGTAGGTCTGCAGGATGTAGGCGGCGCCCTCCAGCGTCTTGTAGGGGTCGGTGTCGTCGAACGAGTAGCCCACGCCGTTCACCTTGAACACCTTCGAGGGGTCGGCCATGTGGGCGGCGGCGTTCTCGAAGTTCTTGTAGCGCCCCTCGCTCTCGCACTTCGAGAAGGCCAGCGGCACGGTGGTCTTACGGCTGGCCTCCAGGCGCTGACCCCAGAACGTGCCGGGCGTCACCTTGACGGCCGTGAAGGGCACGGGACTGATGGGGTAGCCCTTCTGTGCCACGCTAAACGATAAGTGACAAATGACAAATGACAAACTTAGCAGAATCTTTTTCATACTTCTAACTTATTACTTCTATCTTATTACTTCTATCTTATTACTTCTCACTTCTTACTTATCTTCAGCACGAATCCTCCGCCTGAAGCCATGCGGATGGTCAGCGTGTCGCCGTTGCCACGGGTCAGCCGGTCTATCTTGTAGTCCTCGGCATTGTGGCCGGCGTTGATGCCGTCGGCGAGCAGGGTGACGGTGTAGCTGCCTTCACCGACGACCGACAGGGGCAGCTCAATGGTGCGCTCGTCCCAGTTGGTCTGTCCGGCCACGTACCACGTGTCGCCCTTGCGGCGGGCGGTGACGATGTAGCGCCCTATCTCGCCCTGCACGACGCGCGTCTCGTCCCACGTGTCGGGGATTTTGGCTATGAAGCGCGTGTAGAGCGAGTCCTGCTCGTAGCTGTGGGGCGTGTCGGCAAGCATGGTGAACGGCGAGTCGTGGACGACGTAGCAGGCCGCCTGGTGGCAGCGCGTGCCCATCGACACGGGGTTCTGGTAGCACTCCACCCAGTTCTCGCGCGTGCCGTTGCGCATGGCGCCGGGGGTGAAGTCCACCTGGCCGGCCATCATGCGGATGAAGGGGAAGGTGACGTCGTACAGTGGCATGTCGGTCGTCTTCTTGGCCCAGCGGACCTCCTCCATGCCGAAGACGCCCTCGTAGTTGAGCACGTTGGGGTAGGTGCGGCTCAGGCCCGTGGGCGCCCAGAAGCCGTGGTAGTCGAGCAGCAGCCGGTGCTCGGCGCAGGTGCGGGCTATGCGCTCGGCCATGTCGACCGCCGTCTGGTCGTTGCGGTCCATGAAGTCCACCTTGAAGCCCTTGATGCCCATCTGGGCGTACTTGCTGCAGGCCTCCGCCAGGTGCTCGTCGAGCACGTTGAACACCGTCCAGAGCACCACGCCGACGCCCCGCTGCCGACCGTAGTCGATGATGCGCTGCAGGTCGACGGCGGCGATCGGGTTCATCAGGTCGCCCTTCGACGAGTCATACCAGCCCTCGTCCATGACGATGTACTCCAGACCGTACTTCGCGGCGAAGTCGATATAATATAGATAGGTGTCGGTGTTGATGCCGGCCTTGAAGCTGACGCCCTTCAGGTTCCAGTCGTGCCACCAGTCCCAGGCCACCTTGCCGGGCCTGATCCACGACGTGTCGCCCGTCTGGTTGGGCGTGGCCAGGGCGTAGACCAGGTTGCTGGTGGGCATCTGCGTGTCGTCGGTGGTGATGGCCATGACGCGCCAGGGGTAGGTGCGCCGGCCCGTCGACTTGGCTATGTAGTCCTCGGTCTCGGCCACGTAGCTCATGCCGCGCCACTTGTAGTAGTCCATCCGTCTGGGGTAGGGGGCGAAGACGGCCGTCAGGCAGTCGTCCGTTCCCTCGTCGTGGCCGTCGGCGTCCTGGCTCCCGGCCTTGAGGAACATACCGGGGTATTGCCGCAGGTCGCTCTCGAGGATGGTCACCTTCACGCCGCCGCCCACGTCGACCGTGGCGGGCAGGAAAGCGGGCAGCGCCCGGGCGTCCCTGAGCAGCGTCTCGTGGTAGGTGTTCTGGAAGGCCATGGCGAAGGGCTTCTCCGCGTTGGTGGAGTAGGCGAGCCAGGCCTTGCTCTCTTCGGGGAAGCCGAAGACGGCCGTCTCGCTGCTGACGACGGTCTCGCCGTCGTTGGTGGTGCGGAAGCGGTAGCTGACGCCGTCGTCGTAGGCGCGCACCTCCATGCCCAGCTGTCCTGAGAGCATGATGTCGGCCTGGCGGTAGGCGGTGGTAAACTGCCGCTGCCGGTAGAGCGGGGCGGTGATGGTCTCGCGCTTCACCCGCGTGGTGTGCATGCCGAGCACCTTGCCGCTCATGCTGCCGAGGGCGGCCTTGACGGTCGTCAGCCGTCGGCCCTCGCGGCTCACGGTCAGCGTCACGCCGTCGTCCACGCTGACGGTGGTCTTCCCGTCGGGCGACGTCAGTTTATAGCCTCGGGCCAGCATCGTGCTGCTCGCCACCACGGTCAATATAGCGGCCAAAACCGCGCTCTTGGTCATCATACCTCTCACTTCTTACTTATCACTTTTTACTTATTACTTCTTACTTATCACCTCTCTCAGCTGGTTGGTGGCCCGCTCAATCATGTCAGTGGTGCCGCTGCCGTCGCTGACGTAGCGCACCACCATGTTGGCGTAGCTGATGGCGCGGTTGGCGCGCTCGTCGTCGTCGGGCAGCTTCTTGGCCTCCTCGAGCAGCTGCTGCAGCTCGCTGAGGTCCTCGGGCTCGGGCAGGTTGCCCGGCCTCATGGTGTTGATGGCGGCGTTCAGCGCGTCGGCGGCCTTGTCGATGTCGTCTTGCGAGCACTGGCTGTCGGCGGCGTCCATGACGGGCTGCGCCTTGGCTGCCAGCTGCTCCATGCGGGCGAAGCCGTGGGCGGCCCAGGGCGCGTACTCAGGCACCTTCACCATGAGGGCCTGCCAGGCGCGCTGCTCGTCGCTGCGGCTGCGGGCTATGAGCAGCAGTTCGCGCAACTGCGACTTGTCGATGGCCTGGCCGTCGGCCGTGCTGGCCGTGGCGGGAGCGGCGGGCAGGTTGAGGCGGAAGTAGTGGGTCAGGTGGCTGTCGCCGTCGTAGTCGGCTATGAAGTTGCTCAGGTCGCGGTCCGGGTCGGCGGTGGCCTCGTCCCAGGTCTTGATGCCGGTGGCGGCCATGACGAGCGGCCCGTTCATGAAGGCGCCCAGCCAGTGGCCGTCCACCTTGTCGGGGCCGAAGTCGATGTGGCGCGTGAAGGGCATCACCACCTCTATGCGGTCCTTCGGCGACCAGCGGCGGGCGGGAATCTCGACGTAGCTCGACGGCCGGTACGTCTTGGCCACGCTCCGCCCGTTGAGGCGTATGTCGAAACCCTCGGTGGCCCAGTAGGGCACGCGCAGCTTCACGGTGAGCTTGGCTGAGGGGTGCTTGGCGTCGGGCGTCAGCGTGATGACGCTGCGCTCGGCCGGCCACTGGCACTCCTGGCGGATGGTGACGCCCTGCTGCTGCCACTGGGCCGTGGTGGGCATGTAGAGGCCCACCCAGAGCGTGCTGCCGCCGACGAAGTAGGTGGCCTCCTGGTACTTCACGTGGTTCTCGACGCCCGTTCCGCCGCAGCAGGTGGCCTGGGGCGTCTCGTTGCCCCAGGGCTTCGAGGCGTCGAGGCCCACGGCATACTGGTAGACGGTCTGGTATTTCTTCGGGTTCACCGAACCGATGATCTGGTTGTAGAGCACGCGCTCGTAGTAGTCCATGTAGCGCGCGTCGTCAGGACTGTAGCAGTTCAGGTCCTTGGTCAGCTTAGCCAGGTTGTAGGCGCAGCACGTCTCGTTCAGCGTCGGCTCGGGGTGCAGCTCGCGGCCGCCCCAGCTGGTGGCGTTCGTACACATCGACGTCATCTGCGCGTAGGGCTGGCGGAACATCTCGCCGTTGCCCACGCCGCCCATGGCGTAGCGGTAGCGACCCTGTATCATGGTCCAGAAGTTCTCGGCCACGCGGTAGTAGTAGGGGTTCCTGTTGCCGCGGTAGGAGCGCAGGGCGCCCGTCACCATGGGTATGTGCTGGTTGGCGTGGCGCGTGCGTATGGCGTCGATGTTGCGGGCCAGGGGGTCGTAGAAGGCGGGACTGTCGAAGCAGTTGGCGGCCTCCAGCAGGCGGGCTTTCTCCTCGGCGGTGCCCGTCATCTCGGCCAGCCGAGCCAGCGACTCGCTCATGCCGCCAACCTCGCCGGCGATGTACATGTTCCACATCTCGTAGCGGTTGCCGGGGCGGGCGCGGCGCTCGTCCTGGCGGCCGTCGCTCTTGACGAAGGTGCGGTAGTGCAGGCGGTTCCACACCCACAGCCCCATGTCCTTGGCCGTGAGCAGGGCCTTCTCGGCCGTGGCGCGGTCGTCGATGTAGGTGGCTATGTCGATGAGTCCGGCCAGCTGCTTATGTACGGAGTAGTAGGGTGCCCACACCCAGCTCTCATTATTGTACGCGCGGTACATCTCTATCAGTACGCAGTGCTGTGCCGGTATGGCGTTCAGGTAGCCGTAGCCGTACTGCTCGGGGTGCTGCTTGTAGCGGTCGAAGTCGGCCCACGTGCCCTTCATCTCGCGCAGCTCCTGCTCGGGGGCGAAGTCGCGTGCCTCCCAGTAGCGGCCCAGGCTGTCGTTCCAGACGAAGGTGCGCTCCTGGCAGCGGCGCAGCTCGTCGACCATCGTGATGATGCTCTGGCGCAGCCGCGCCTTCTTACCCGCGTCCGGGCAGCAGGCGAAGGCCATGGCCATGGCCGACATGTAGTGGCCTGAACCGTGGCCCTTGAGCTTCGTCGTGGGCGAGTCCCAGCCGTCGGCCTCGGGGTAGCCCTCGGTGGAGAGGCCGTAGGTGTCGCGGTAGTTGTAGAGCTGCTGGCGGACGTCGAGGCTCAGCAGCTGGTCGATGTCGAGGTTGCGGTTCCACGTCAGCCGGTTCTGGCCGTCGATGGTCACGGCGCTGAGGGGCAGCGTCTCGGCCACGGGGGCCGGCGCCGGCACCGTGGGTTCGCCGCCCGTCACCTTGACCAGTGCCGACACGGGATAGCCGTTGGACGTGGTGTTGTCGCCGACGATGAATCCGCGCACGCGGTACTCGGTGCCCACGGGGTTGAGCGTGGCGTCGGCCTCGGCGCGCTCGGTAGCCTCCGAGGCATTGAGCCACTTCACCTGGCGGTACTCGCCGCGGCCGTCGGAATAGTTCACCCACAGCCGGTAAGGTAACTTCGGGGCATTGCCCACGGGCGATGCAATGCTGACGCTCTCGACGCTCTTGATGCTGCGCCGGCCGTCGGCCGCTGCGGTTGCGGTGGCGGCGTCAAAACTCAGTGTGAGGCTCAGCAGGATGGTAAGTAGTTTGTTCATGTTGCACATCTTTTAAGTTGCAAAAATAGTCATTTCTTTCCATATTATCGACTGTTACGTTCTATTTAACATTATTTATACTGCCGATACCTTCTTTTGGGGCCGCGCTTTGTTTGGCCGTGTCATAAAATAGTCGTAACTTTGCAGCCCGTACGTAATCATAACTAATGACAAGATGAAAAGACTATTAACCCTCGGATTCTGGCTGCTGGCCGTCAGCGCAGTGGCACAGAAGACAGTGTACATTCCCAATGAGTGGCGCAACCCTTGGCCAGCCGACTCGCTGCTCTATAGCGAGAGCGACCCCGACAACCGCTACACCTGGTCGAAGTCGCGCTCAGTGGAGTCAGACAATGTTATCGTGTTCTGGGACAAGGGCTACGGCTCGACGCTGCCCTCGAAGGCACCGTCGACCTACCGCGTCGACGAGCAGGACCTGCTGCGCAAGTGCGAAGCCTTCTACGACCTGGAGATCAACAAGCTGGGCTTCGTCGACCCCGTGAAGTCGAACCTCTCGAAGTATAAGGTGATGGTGATGCTGAACCACACCGCCGACTGGGTGTGCTTCGGCGGAGGCTACGACTACCAGGTGTCGGCGCTCTGGCTCGGGCCGTCGGCCTGCAAGCCCGTAGGCCACTCGGTGGCTCATGAGGTGGGCCACTCCTTCCACTATATGTGCTACGCCGAGCACAGCGGACACCGTGAGTCGGACTCCGACAACACGGGATTCCACCTGTCGTGCGGCAACGGACAGGCCATCTGGGAACAGACGGCGCAGTGGCAGGCTAACCAGTCGTACCCGGAACTGATGTACGACCAGAGCATCGGCGTCTTCCGCAAGTCGCACAACTACGCCTACAGCCACGAGTGGCACCGCTACCAGTCGTACTGGATGCACTACTACCTGTGTCAGTACTACGGCGACCAGACCACCGTGGCGCAGATATGGAACCAGCCCATGACGGGCCAGACACGAGGCAACGCCACCGACTTCAACCAGGCGCTGATGAAGCTGAAGGGCCTCGATGCCACGGGGCTGTTCCGCCTCTACTACGACTACGCCGCGCGCCTGGCCACGTGGGACCTCGACGTCTGCCGCCCATACCGCGACCCCTATATCGGCGACTTCGAGTACCGCTGCGTGCTGCTGCCCGACGAGGGACCGGGCGTAGGCTACCAGGTGGCCTTGGCCTCGACGCCGCAGTCGTCGGGCTTTAACGTCATTCCGCTGAAGGTGCCCGAGGCCGGCACTGAGATTACCTGCCACTTCACCGCTCTGCACGCCGGCGCCAAGCTGGCCGCTGGCGACCCTGCCGAGATGCTCACCGGCGAGACGGCGTGGGGCTCAGTCAACCGCACGACCTACGTAAACAATACCAACCGCATGAACCGCGGCTTCAGGCTGGGCTACGTCGCCCTGATGAAGGACGGCACGCGGCGCTACCTGAACGCCGACTCCGTCTACTGTACGGGCACGGCCGAGAAGACCGAGGACGTGACGATGACCGTCCCCGAGGGTACCAGCCGTCTGTGGATGATAGTGGTGCCCGCGCCTACGCGATACGTACAGCATAAGTGGACTGAGAAGGCCGACAACGCCGAGATGTGGCCCTACAGCTTCCGCTTGGAAGGCACCGACCTGGCCGCCAACGCCACCGTCTACGTGGAGCCGAACATCGACGGGCGGCCCGTCGCCGACGTCACGCTGACCTACGACGTCTACTTCCCCGCCACGACGAACAACAACTACACCGGCACCTCGATTAACGTCGGCGGACAGGCTGCGGCCATGCTGGGCACGGCCCTGCAGCTGCGCCCATCTGACATCGGCGCGAAGATGCAGGCCTACACCTCTGTCGGACCATCGGCCGGAAGGCTGATGTTCTACCCCTGCAACCCCAAGACGGGAGCCGTCGTGAAGAGCGGCTCCACGGCCAATGGCTACGGCCACTGGTTCAACGCCACGGGGTCTGTATCGGCCTACAGCTCGGGCTACGTCTTCAGCGAGTTCACGCCGTCGTCGCTGACGTTCGTCCTTGGCCCCTATCCCGGCAAGGGCAAGAACGGGGCCGACTACACCATCACGCAGGCACTGGTCTACAAGCAGAGCGCCACCGCGACGGCCACGGCCCGCTTCGTGTTCAACATCCACCTGCGTGCCGGTGCGGCCTCCGCACAGCTCAGCAGCATCGACTACGCTGACCCCACGGGTGTCGGTGAAGTGATAAGCGACGGCGTGGAGAACGACGGCGAGAGGCGCGGCAGCTACGACCTGCAAGGCCGCAAGGTGGGCCCGGCCACGGGCCACGGCATCTACATCGTAAACGGCAAGAAGGTGATACGATGAGACGGACGCTGACCACCCTGGCCGCCCTGGCACTGACGGTGCTGGCGACCTACGCACAGAAGAAGGTCTACATTCCCGAAGACCTGCGACAGATGAACCTCGAGGCCGACTCGTCGAAGTGGTGCTGGCACCGCTCGGCCGAGACGCGCGACTGCATATTCTTTTGGGAGCGCGGCTTCGGCAGCGACCTCCAGGACCCGCCACGCCTCGACGGCAAGCCGATGGCGTTCAACCTCTCGGTGCTCATGGAGCGCGTGCAGTCGTTCTACACCTTCTTCCGCGACACTCTCGGCTTCGCCAGTCCAGGCTCGAAGGCCGACCGCTATAAGATGATGGTCATGGTGATGTACTCGCTCGACGGCACGGCCTACGGCGGCACCTACGACAACTTCATCGGCGGGCTCTGGGTGGCTCCCAACCGCATACAGGACAAGACGATGAACTGCATGGCCCACGAACTGGGACACTCGTTCCAGTCGCAGATTTTGGCCGACAGCATCGGTGACTGCTGGGGCGGGACGGGCTTCTTCGAGATGGCCTCGCAGTGGATGCTCTGGCAGGTGAACCCTAATTGGCTGCGCGACGAGAACTACCACTTCGAGGCTTTCCGGCGGCTGACGCACAAGGCCTACCTCGACCTGGAGAACATCTACCACTCGCCGTACGTCATTCAGTGGTGGAGCGACCTGCACGGACGCAAGTCGATAGCCGAGCTATTCCGTCAGGGCCGGCGCGGCGAGGACCCGGTGATGACTTACAAACGCATGTACAACCTCTCGCAGGAGGCGTTCTGCGACGAGATGCTGCGTGGCTACCAGCATCTCATGAACCTTGACTTCAGCCACGCCCGGCGCGAGACGCGCCCCTACGCCGCCACCTTCAGCACCGAGCTCGACACGCTCGGCGGCGGATGGCTGCGGCCCAGACACGCCCCCGAGGCGTATGGCTTCAATGCCATCGAGCTGCCCGCCAAAGGCAGGACGACGGTCAGGCTGAGAGGCAGCAAGGAGCTGCGCTACGGCTTCGTGGGCATCACTACCGACGGCCGCGAGGTCTACTCGCCCGTCGGGGCTACCTCGTTCCGTGCGCCGAAGGGCGTGGCGCTGAAGAAGCTTTACTTTGTCGTCATGGGCGCCCCCCGCGCGCATCAGCAGCTTGGCTGGGGCGGCGAGGACCGGGCGGCTAACCCCTCATACCCCTACGAACTGAAACTGCAGTAGCATGAAGATATTCGCCATCGGGATGAACTACGCAGCCCATAACAAGGAGCTGCACGACACACTGCTGAAGACCGACGCACCCGTCGTCTTCACCAAGGCCGACTCGGCCCTGCTCAAGCCTGGCAAGCCCTTCTTCGTGCCCGACGACATGGGGCGCATCGACTACGAGGCTGAGCTCGTCGTGCGCATCTGTCGGCTGGGCAAGAACATCGCCCCGCGCTTTGCCCACCGCTACTACGACGCCGCCACCGTGGGCATCGACTTCACCGCCCGCGACATGCAGCGGCAGGCCAGTCAGGCCGGCCAGCCCTGGACCATCTGCAAGGGCTTCGACGGCTCGGCGGCCATCGGCGACTGGGTGCCGCTCGACGTGCTGCCCGCCATCGACAGCCTCAGCTTCCGCCTCGACCGCAACGGCCAGACCGTACAGCAGGGCTGCACCGCCGACATGTTCTACAAGGTGGACGACATTATCGCCTACATCTCGCGCTTCTTCACCCTGAAGACTGGCGACCTGCTCTACACGGGCACGCCCGCCGGCGTCGGTCCCATCCACATCGGCGACCACCTGGACGGCTGGCTGGAAGAGCGCCATGTGCTCGACCTGAACTGCCGCTGAAGGCGTCGCCGCAGCGACATTCTGCCCCGTCACACAATAAAAAGGCGGCGCGCCCCGTTATTATAAGGTATGAACGTGAGACTTAGCATACTGAGCCTGCTGCTGTTGCTGACGTGCCGTGGCGCTTCAGCCCAGGAGTTCTTCGACCTGACCGCCGACGAGGTCAGGATCGACTCCGTGCTGCCGCTCTTCACCTATACCCGCGAGTTGGGAGCTGGCTACGCCGACTCGGTCTATACCGTCGCCATTGAGTACCCTGAGTTTATTGATATGTCGGAGACTGACGTGGCTCGTCTGAGCCAGATAACCGACAAGACGCTGCCCGCCATGCCCGAGGTGCACCAGTATGTCGGCGTGTCGCGCAAAAGGGGCACCCTCTATGTCGGCTTCGTGCCCCTCGTCTGTCGCGACGGGAAGCTACAGAAGCTGGTCAGTTTCAAGCTGACGGTCAAGGCTAACGCCGCGGCACGGGCTCGCGCCGCCCGGGAGAGTGCACCGTCATCGCGCTACGCCTCGAAGTCGGTGCTGGCCACGGGCCGCTGGGCTAAAATCAGCGTCCCGGCAACGGGCGTCTACCAGCTCACTGCCGACCTCGTGCGCCGTGCCGGCTTCAGCGACCTTAGCAAGGTGAAGGTCTACGGCTACGGCGGTGCCCGCCAGCCCGAACGGCTGACAGCTGACTACCTGACCCAGACCGACGACCTGAAGGAGGTGCCGACCTGCAGCGTCGGCGGACGCCGGCTGTTCTACGCCGTCGGTCCCGTGTCGTGGGAAAGCAGCACGGCCAACGCCCGAACGCGCAACCCCTACAGCGACTACGGCTACTTCTTCCTCACCGAGAACGACTCCACGGCGCTCACCCTGAGCGAGGACGACTTCAAAGCCCGCTATTACCCCGCTGCCGACGACTACCACACGCTCTACGAGGTTGACGACTACTCGTGGTTCCACGGCGGCCGCAACCTCTACGACAGCCGTCTCTTCGGCGTGGGCGCGGAGCGCCAGTACACGCTGGCCGCCCCCGACGGCGACGGCGGACAACTTACCGTCACCCTGAGCTACGATGCGGCATTCAGCGCCCAGGTGCTCCTGAACGACTCGCTGTTAGGCACCGTCAGCGTCAGCAGCGGCCCCGACAAATACAGCAAGGCTGCCGTTACCACGCGCTCATTCTCCATAAGCAAGAGAGCAAGTACCACCTCTACAGGCGCTGGGTTCAAGGCCGAGAACACGGTGACCATCCGCCAGACTTCAGGCGGTAACCTCAGGCTCGACAACATCGTGCTGCGCCACACCACGCCAAAGCCCTTCCCTGACTTGGCTACGGCGACGTTCAGCACGCCCCAGTACGTGTATAACATCACCAACCAGAACCACCACGCCGACTCCGCCGTCGACATGGTGATCATCATGCCTACCACGCAGAAGCTGCTCGGCCAGGCCCAGCGGCTGAAGGACTACCACGAGCAGAACGACTCGCTGCGCGTGCGCATCGTGCCTGCCGACGAACTGTTTAATGAGTACAGCAGCGGCACGCCCGACGCCAATGCCTACCGCCGCTACCTGAAGATGCTCTACGACCGCGCCGAGACCGACGCCGACATGCCGCGCTTCCTGCTGCTGATGGGCGACGGGGCCTGGGACAACCGCATGAAAACAGCCGTCTGGCAGACAACCTCGCCCGACGACTTTCTGCTCTGCTACGAGAGCGAGAACTCGTTCAGCGAGACCGACTGCTACGTCACCGACGACTACTTCTGCCTGATGGACGACGACGAGGGCGGCTCGCTGCTTACCAAGGACAAGAGCGACATCGCCGTCGGGCGCCTCTCGGCACGCACCGAGACTGAGGCCAAGATTATGGTCGACAAGACCATCGGCTATATGCAGAACGACTACGCCGGTGCCTGGCAGAACACCCTCTGCTTGATGGGTGACGACGGCGACAACAACCGGCACATGAGGGATGCCGAAGCCGTAGCCACGATGGTCGGCGAACTCCACCCGGCCCTCAACGTCAAGAAAATCTACTGGGACGCCTACGAGCGGCAGTCGTCGTCGACGGGCTTCAGCTACCCCGACGTCACCAAACTCATACGCCAGCAGATGCAGCAGGGCGCACTCATGATGAACTACAGCGGCCACGGCGCAGCCTACACCATGTCGCACGAGCAGGTGCTCCATCTGGCCGACTTTGCCGCCGCCACCTCGCAACGCCTGCCGCTGTGGCTGACGGCCTCGTGCGACATCATGCCCTTCGACGGACAAGAGGAAAACATCGGCGAGACCTGCATGCTGAACAAGCAGGGCGGCGCCGTCGCCTTCTTCGGCACCACGCGCACCGTCTATGCCAACTACAACGGCTACATGAACCGCGCCTACACGCGCTACGTCTTAGGCCGCGACGCCCAGGGCCGCCGCTACACCATCGGCGAGGCCGCCCGCCTGGCCAAGAACCTGCTGATGACGCCCACCTCGAAGGGCAACGACATCGGCTACGACGATACGGCCAACAAGCTGCAGTTTACGCTGCTCGGCGACCCAGCCCTCGTGCTGGCCGCCCCGACCCTGCAGATGGTCATCGACAGCATCAACGGCCAGCCGACCGACGGCCAGCCGATTCAGCTGAAGGTCGGTCAGACGGTCAGCGTGGCGGGCCATGTCGTAGGGCAGCCTGACTTCGACGGCGTGGTGACGCTGACCGTCAAGGACGTTGAGCAGCAGATTACCTGCCGCCTGAATGACGCGTCGGAAGCCTCAGAGCCTTTGACCTTCAAGGACCGCCCCAGCACCCTCTACCAAGGTTCTGACAGCGTGCGGAAGGGCCGCTTCAAGGTAAGGTTCGCCATGCCGAAAGACATCAGCTACACCGAGGGTACAGGGCTCATTACCCTCTACGCCCTTTCTGCCGACAAGCAGCTCGAAGCGCACGGCTACAATGATAACTGCTTGCTGTCCGGCGGCGACAGCGTCGCTACCGACGGCATCGGGCCAAACATCTACTGCTACCTCAACACCCCGTCGTTCGTCAGTGGCGACGATGTGAACGCCACGCCATTGTTCCACGCCGAACTCTACGACAAGGATGGCATCAACGTCTCAGGCGGAGGCATCGGCCACGACCTGGAGCTGATTGTCGACGGTGCCATGACCACCACCTACGTACTGAACGACTACTTCCAGTTCGACTTCGGCGACTACCGCAGCGGTGGACTCAACTACAGCCTGCCGGCGCTTTCAGCCGGGCGCCACAAGTTGCTCTTCCGCGCCTGGGACGTGATGAACAATTCGTCGACGGCCGAGTTGGAGTTCAATGTCGTCAAGGCGTTGGAGCCCTCCATCTTCAGCGTCGACTGTACCAACAACCCCGCCCGCAGCGAGACGACCTTCATCCTCACCCACGACCGAACCGGTTCGCAGGTCGATGTCGAGCTCGACGTCTTCGACACCTCAGGCCGCCAGTTGTGGCATCATGCCGAGTCGGGCGTCTCCACCGACCGTGCCTACACCGTCAGCTGGGACCTGACCACCAACGGCGGCCACCGCCTCTCCACGGGGGTCTACCTCTACCGCGTCCGTCTCTCGTCGGAGGGCAGTTCTCAGGCCTCGAAAGCAAAGAAACTCATTATATTAAGCAATAAATAGCAGGATAACCGCGTTATAAAGAAGATGAAAGCAAGAAAACTACTTTTAGCCACCGCCGGGCTGCTGTGCTGCGGTGGTGCCGCAGCCGCCCCCGACGACGACAAGCTCACCACCTTCAACCCCGTGGAGCACGCCGTCATCAGTGAGACTATTGCACCCGATGCACGCAGTGCCGGCATGGGCGACGTCGGCGTGGCTACCGACCCTGACGTCAACTCACAGTACTGGAATCCCGCCAAGTATCCGTTCTGCATCAGCCGTGCCGGAGTGGCACTGAACTATACGCCGTGGCTGCGCCAGCTCGTCAACGACATCGACCTGGCTTACGTCGCTGGCTACTACCGCATCGGCGACTACTCGGCCATCTCGGGTTCGCTGCGCTATTTCTCGCTCGGCGAGGTTTATACCGACTATGAGAACAGCGACATGACCGTGCGGCCATACGAGATGTCGCTCGACGCCGCCTACTCGCTGATGCTCAGTGAGACCTTTTCGCTGGCTGCCGCCATCCGCTGGATTTACAGCGACCTGCGCTTCGACTACAGCGAGGACTCCAAGCCCGCCTCGGCTTTTGCCGCCGACCTGGCCATGTACTACAACAACTACATCATGCTCGGCCAGCGCGAGTGCCAGCTCGGACTCGGTATGAACATCCGCAACATCGGCTCGAAGATCAGCTACTACGGCGACGAGGAGAGCCAGTTCATTCCGGCCAACCTGCGCCTCGGTGCCTCGCTCATGATACCCGTCGATGAGTACAACCGCTTCTCAATCTCGGCCGACGCCAACAAGCTGCTTGTCCCCACCGTGCCTCGGCAGGAGGAGGGCGAGAGCAACTCGGAGTACCAGGACCGCGTACGCCGCGACTACAGTGACGTCGGCAGTATCAAGGGCATGTTCCAGAGCTTTAGCGACGCCCCCGGCGGTTTCAAGGAGGAGCTGGAGGAGGTTCAGTGGTCGGTGGGTGCCGAGTACGTCTACCACGATCAGTTCTCGCTCCGTGCCGGCTACCATCATCAGGCCGAGTCGAAGGGAAATCTGAAATACTTCACGGTCGGCGGTGGTTTCCGCATGAGCGTCTTCTCGCTCGACGTGGGCTACGTCATCTCCACGGCCCGCTCGAACCCGCTCGACCAGACGCTCCGTTTCACCCTCGCCTTCGACATGGACGGTATTAAGGACTTGTTTAAGTAAGAAGTCAGAAGTAATAAGTATGATGACCAGAGTAGGGTTTGGATTCGACGTCCATCAGTTGGTTCCTGGACGGGAACTGTGGATGGGCGGCATTAAGATAGAACACGAGCTGGGACTGCTGGGTCACAGCGACGCCGACGTGCTGATACACGCCATCAGCGACGCCCTGCTTGGGGCGGCCAACATGCGCGATATCGGCTACCACTTCCCCGACACGGCCGCCGAGACCGACGGCATGGACAGTAAGATAATCCTGGCTAAGACCATAGCGCTGATAGCCACCAGGGGCTACCGCTTCGTCAACCTCGACGCCACCATCTGCGCCGAGCGGCCGAAGATGAACCCGCACATACCGGACATGCAGCAGTGCCTGGCCGGCATCATCGGCACCGACCCCGACAACGTCAGCATCAAGGCCACCACCACCGAGCGCCTCGGCTTTACCGGGCGCGAGGAGGGCATCTCAGCCTACGCCGTCGTGCTCATCGAGCGCGACTAATCCCTATATCCAGATGAGCAGTACTGTCATGTCGCCACAGGCCTCAATACGTTGGGCTGTGGCGGGCAGCAGTATGGTCTGACCGGTCTGCACGGCGACGGTCGTCCCGTCGGCGTCAATCGTGCCTTCGCCGCTGACAGCCATTACGATGATAAAGCTGTCGATGGCCGAACAGTCGACGGCGGCCTTGCCGCTGACGGGCATCACGCTGGTCGTGAAGTAAGGACAGCTGACGACCGTTGTCGGCTGATTGCACGTCGGTTGGTAACGGGTGCGGTAGTCTTCTTGCACACGGTAGTCGATACACTCGGCCGCCTGCTCGACGTGCAGCTGCCGCGGGTTGCCGTTGGCGTCGCGGCGGTCGTAGTCGTAGAGACGGTAGGTGGTGTCGCTCGTCTGCTGGATTTCGGCCACCATGCAGCCCGTGCCGATGGCGTGGATGCGGCCGGCAGGAATGAAGAAGACGTCGCCCTCGCTGACTTCGTACTGTGACAGAGCCTTGGTGATGGTCTTGTCGGCCACCATCTGTCTCAGTTGCTCGGCATCCGTCTGCCGGCGCAGGCCATTGTAGAGCCTGGCACCGGGACTGGATGGCATGACGTACCACATCTCAGTCTTTCCTGAGGCGAGCCCGTGGCGGTGGGCTGTCTCGTCGTCGGGGTGAACCTGTATGGAGAGGTCGCGGCAGGCGTCGATAAACTTGATGAGCAGTGGGAACCGGCTGCCGAAGCGCTCGTAGTTGGCGCGCCCCAAGAGGCGCTCCTTCAGTGCGTCGGCGAGTTCGTTGACGCCCAGTCCCTGGTATTGTCCTTCGGCCACGACGGTCTCCTTGCCTTCGATACCCGAAATCTCCCAGCTCTCGCCGATGGCCTCGTCAGAGCTGACGCCTTTCATCACTGAAATCTTGTTGCCCCCCCAGATGGTCGGCTGCAAGAGGGGCCTGAAGCGGAATATCTCTGTCATAGATGCTGAAAGTTCAGAATTGCCGTTCGATGACTTCAAGACACATGCGCGAGTTGTGGTAGGGGCACTTCCAGAAGCCGGCGTGGTCGTCGTCAAGATTCAGGGTGCCGTCGGGGCGGCGGCTCCAGTACCATTCGCCGAGCTCGTTGTCAATCAGCTGCTCCTTGATGTACAGCCAGCAGCGCTCGGCCTTGTCAAGAGCCGCAGTGTCGCCGAAGTATTGGTAGATGTTCATCCAGCCCACGACGTTCTCGGCCTGCACCCACCAGTGGCGGTCGGTATCGACGTAGCCGGTGTCGAGGTTGGCCTCGTGGGTCATCGATCCGTCGGCGTTGAGGCCCTTCTCGCTGGCCTGCGCCACCATGCGGACGATGGGTTCGACGCGTGCCAGCACGTCCTTGTCGCCGAGCACCAGGGCCGCCTCGTGCATCAGCCACGAGCACTCGATGTCGTGACCGTAGCTCTCGAGTCGGCCGCCGCCGCGCGTCCAGTCCATCTCGAAGAAGAGGTCCAGGTGGTGGGTCTCGGGGTTCAGTATGCGGTCGGTGAAGATGTCGATGAGGCGGCGGACGGCGGCTTCTACGGCAGCTTGGGGGGCAGCGGCAGCGCCGCTGCACAGCGAACCCGCGGCGGGCTTGGAGGAGCTTGCGGCGGAGGGGGGAAGCTCTTTGAGGGCACGTCGCAGGTTGGTGTAGGGCTCGATGATGTGGAGGTGGGTGTTCTGCGACTTCGGGTAGTTCTGGTCGAGGTCAGAGAGTCGCATGTCGGCAATGGGCTGCCAGTCGCGCGTGGTGGCCTCGATGTAGCCGCCGTACTGTGGGTCGAGGGCGTGCTGCTCGATGCAGTCGAAGAGCCGGATAGCGTGGCAGAGCGCCTCGCCGTCGCCGGTGGCCCTTGCGTACTCCGACAGACCGTAGATGGCGAAGCCGATGGCGTAGAACTGCTTCTTCGTGTCGAGGGGCTGGCCCTTGTAGTCGAGGCTCCAGTAGACGCCGCCGTAGTCGGGGTCGATGAAGTGGGCTATGAGGTAGTCCTTGGCGCGGGTGGCGGCTTTTAGATATTCTAGAGGCTCTAGATTCTCTAGATGTTCTAGATTTTCTAGATGTTCTAGATCTTTTAGTACTCTGTAGGCGGCGGAGAAGGCCCAGAGGATGCGGGCGTTGAGGATGGCACCCTTTTCGGCCTCGGGGTGCAGGTGGCCCCTGCCGTCGATGCGGCCGTAGAAGCCGCCGTGCTCGTGGTCCTGCATCTTGTCGAGCCAGAAAGGCAGGATGTTCTTCGTCAGCACATCCAGCATCTCGCGCTTCATGGCTATTACGCGTTCGTTCATTTCTTAATGGGGTAGATATAGGTAAGACCAATCATGATGACCGCAATGACGGCGGGGAAGAGCGAGAAGAGGCTCCACACCATCGAGAGCACCGAGTCGGTGATTGAGGCCGGGTCGACCATCGTGTTGCCCATCTCGTCGGTCATCATGCTGGCGCCGGCCAGTCCGAGGAACAGTGCCACGAGCGAGCCGCTGATGGCGGTGCCGAACTTCTGGGCCATCGTACCGCTTGAGAAGATGAGTCCCGTCGACGAGGTGCCGTTCTGCTCGGTGGCGTAGTCGGCCACGTCGGCATACATCGACCAGAGCAGCGGCGAGTAGAGTCCGATGCCCATCGAGGTGAGGATGACCAGTGCCACCATCACCCAGATGTAGTCAGGGCTCATGGGTATGAAGAAGAAACCGACAGAGAACACCAGGCAGATGACGGCGGCGGCGATGAATGCGCCGCGCTTTGAGCCTACCCACTTCGTGAACTTCGGCGACAGTCCGCCGAAGATCATGCAGGTCAGTTCGCCGAAGGTCATGAAGACGGTGTAGTTGATGATCAGTCCGCTGACGGTGACGTCGCCCTTCAGGCAGTACTCAAACAGATAGCCGGCCACGGCGTAGCGGAATCCGTTGAAGAAGTTGGTGCAGATGCCGATGAGCGTCAGGATAATCCAGGGCTTGTTGTGGAAGAGGTCAGCGAAGGGCTTCAGCGAGAACTTCTCGGCGCGGACGGGCTTCAGCCGCTCCTTCGTCAGCAGGCCGCAGGCCAGCGTGCCGAGCGTGGCTAAGAGTCCGAAGAAGGCGCCGAGCACGGCATACTGGTGCTGGTCGGTGCCGCCCACCATCTTCTGCAGGTAGGGGAAGGAGAGCAGCGTGATGAAGCCCATGGCGTAGGCGCCCACCATGCGGAACGACGAGAACTGGTTCTTCTCGTTGTCGTCGTCGGTCATCACGCCGAGCAGCGAGCCGTAGGGCACGTTGACGGCGGTGTAGACGGCCATCATCAGCAAGTAGAGCGTGTAGGCCCAGATGCGCTTGCCCACGGGGCCGAAGTCGGGCGTGTAGAGCAGCAGAGCGAAGATCAGTCCTAAGGGCACGGCCCCGTAGATGAGCCAGGGGCGGTAAGTGCCCCATCGCGACTGCGTGCGGTCGGCCAGCGAGCCCATGAGCGGGTCGGTGACGACGTCGAACATACGTGCCACGAGCATCAGCGTGGCGGCGTCGGCGAAGGTCAGTCCGAAGACGTTGGTAAAGAACAGCGGGAAGGCAATTGACATGACTTTCCACGTGATGCCGCCCGCGGCGGCGTCGCCTAAGGCGTAGCCTATTTTCTCTTTTAGTGTTGCCATAAGGATTTACTAATTAACGATTTTCGATTTTCGCTTTGTTGGCGTGGTTCTTGGCGATGAGCCGCTTGATGGTCTCCACCGAGGCGGCGGTGGTGAGGCCGTCCTCAGGCGTGTTCATGCAGTAGTCTACGAGCCGCTCTACGGTCGATGTGGCCACGTGCAGTCGTGTGTCGGCCGAGGCGTAGTAGATGAAGATGCGGCCGTCGTCGTCCATGATCCAGCCGTTGGCGAAGGCCACGTTCATCACGTCGCCGACGTACTCCGGTCCCTCGGGCACGAGGAACCATCCGCCGGGCTGGGCGATGACGCGCGTGGGGTCGTCGAGCGCCGTCATGTACATATAGAGCACGTAGCGCAGTCCGTCGGCGGTGCCGCGCACGCCGTGGGCCAGGTGCAGCCAGCCCTGGGGCGTCTTCAGCGGGTGTGGCCCCTCGCCGTTCTTCACCTCGGTGATGGTGTGGTAGTGGCGGGCGTTGATGATGCGCTCGTCGCGTACCACGGCGTGGGTGATGTCGTCGACGAGAGCCCAGCCGATGCCTCCGCCCGAGCCGGTGTCGATGAATCCGTCCTGCGGGCGGGTGTAGAAGGCGTATCGTCCGTCGACGAACTCCGGGTGGAGCACGACGTTGCGCTGCTGCGAAGGCGACACGAGGTCGGGCAGTCGCTCCCACGTCTTGAGGTCCTTGGTGCGTGCTATGCCGGCCGTGGCCGTTGCCGCACTGAGGTTGGTGGGCTGTGCCGGGTCGTGGCGCTCGGCGCAGAAGACGCCGTAAATCCAGCCGTCCTCGTGGCGCGTCAGACGCATGTCGTAGATGTTGGTGGCGGGGTCGTCGGTGTCGGGCATGGTGACGGGCTCAGGCCAGAAGCGCCATCCGTCGATGCCGTTGCTGCTCTCGGCCACGGCGAAGAACGACTTGCGGTCAGCTCCCTCTACGCGGGCAACGACGATGTACTTGTCGCCCATCTTGATGGCTCCGGCGTTGAGCACGGCGTTCATCATGATGCGCTGCATGAGGTAGGGGTTGTCCTTCTCGTTGAAGTCGTAGCGCCACTCCAGCGGGGTGTGCTCGGCTGTGAGTATGGGGTAGCGGTATTTCTCGTAGATGCCGTTTCCCCCGGCTATGGGTTCATTCTTGCGGTTCAGCAGGGCCTCGTGCTGCTCGCGCAGGGCCTTCACTCTGTCTTGGAAGTTGTTCATGTCGTTTATCTTTTTGTTGTTCCTGTCTGCTATTTCAGTTCAAACACGCGCGAGCAGTACTCCTCGCGCAGGGGAATCTCCACGCCGACGTTCATCAGGAAGCGGCCCGTGAACTGCTTGCCGCTGAGCTGGCACGGCTTCTGGCCTACACGCACGTTGCGCTCGACGAGGGTGTAGGTCTTGTCGGGGTTCAGTCCGGCCATGCGTATGCGCGGCAGGGGCTGTCCGGCGTAGTTGTCGACCTTGTAGACGAAGACGACGGCCTGCGAGCGGGCGTCGTCGGTGTACATCAGCGAGGCCACGCCGCGGCGGCTGTATGGCGACAGCAGGCGGTAGAGGTTGCCCGTCTGAATCAGTTTGCGCATCTGCTTGTAGTCGCTGATGCAGGTGGTGCACTGCTGGCGCTCCTCGTCGGTCATGTCCTTGGGCTGCAGCTCCATGCCGAGGCGCCCGCTCATGGCCACGTCGCAGCGGAACTTCACGGGTATGGTCCGTCCGCCGGTGTTCCAGTAGGGGCAGTGGTTGATGTGCTGCGCCATGGCGTTCGAGGGGAAGAACATCGACGTGCCCCACTGTATGTAGACGCGCTGCAGGGCGTCGGTGTTGTCGCTCACCCAGAACTCGTCGTAGTAGGGCAGCAGGCCGTAGTTGGCGCGTCCGCCGCCCGATGCGCAGTCCTGTATGACGACATCAGGATACTTCTGGCGCACGCGCTTGAGCACCTTGAGCAGTCCTAGCTGGTAGTCGACGTAGAGGTTCGACTGGCGGTTGGCGGGCAGGTAGAGCGAGCCGTAGTTCTGTATTGAGGCGTTGGCGTCCCACTTGATGTAGGCGATGTCGGGGTTCTCGGTCAGCAGGTTGTCCACCACGCCGAAGACGAAGTCCTGCACGCGCGGGTTAGTCATGTCGAGCACCACCTGCGTGCCGCCGCGGCCCTGCTTCAGCCTGCGGCCCTTGGTCTGCAGCACCCAGTCGGGGTGCTTCTCGTAGAGCTCGCTCGTGGTGTTGGCCATCTCGGGCTCAATCCAGATGCCGAACTTGATGCCGCGCTGCTTGGCGGCGTCGGTGAGCGCCTTCAGTCCGTTGGGCAGCTTCTGGCGGTCGACCACCCAGTCGCCGAGCGACGAGGTGTCGTTCTTGCGCGGGTACTTGTCGCCGAACCAGCCGTCGTCCATGACGAACAGCTCGCCGCCGAACTTCGCGATGTCGTCCATCATCTGCACCATGCGCTCCTCGTTGATGTCGAAGTAGAGCCCCTCCCATGAGTTCAGCAGTATGTCGCCCGTCTGCATGCCTCGGTGCAGCATGCCGCAGGTGCGCGCCCAGCGGTGGAAGTTACGGCTGACGCCGCTCATGCCCTCGGTCGAGTAGGTCAGTGCCAGGTGGGGCGTCTCGAACGTCTGCTTCGGGTCCAGCACGTAGTGGGCGGCCGTCGGGTCGATGCCGGCGTAGAGGTGGTGCTGGCGGTTGTCGGTGGTGTTCAGGCGCAGCTCGAAGTTGCCGTTCCAGCAGAGAGCCACGCCGATGGTGCGGCCCTGGTTCTCCTGCGGCTGACCGTCGAGCGAGAGCATCAGCTCGGGGGCGTCGAGGTGCGAGTTGCGCGCGCCGTCAGAGTTGCGTATCACCTTCATGCCGCGCGTCAGCGCCTCCTGCGTCACCTCGGTCTCGTCGGCCCAGTCGCCGTGCAGGTGGGTCAGCCAGACGTTGCCCTGACGCAGTGCCAGGTGGCCTGAGTCGTAGCGCTTCAGCGTGATGGCGCGCTTCTCCTGGTGTACGATGCTGGTCCACGTCTCGATGATGTCCACCTTATTATATGCTTTATAGAAGAGCTTCACCGTGACGGGCAGCAGTCGGTCTGTCATCGTGAAGGTGTGCAGCGTGGCGTCGCCGTCGCTGGTCTTGCTGTAGTCGGTCACCGTCAGCTCCAGGTTCTGGTCGCCGTTGGCGTGCTCCACCTGGATGGCGGGCAGGTGAATGGCGTCTACCGAGCCGAACGCCGGCAGTGCCGGGAAGTTCAGGTCGTCGCCGGCGTCGCGCACCTCCTGCAGCGAAGCCGTCTTGTCGCCGAAGTAAGCCATGTGCAGGTCTTGTCCCTCGTTGGCGTGCAGCATCAGCTGCATGGCCGGTGTCTCGATGGTGACGTCGCCTTGCCAAGCCATTGCCGGCAAAGCGGTAGCCAGGAGCAGCGCTCCCGTTAGGATAGCAGTATTTTTCATCGTGTCGTTAGTTATAATTGTGTTTTTTATACGAGTTGGGTGCAAAGTAACGAAAAAAAACTGAACTGACCAAATAATCTGTCAAAAAGTAGTACGTTTATTTTGCCTTTTGTCCTTTTTTTAGTAACTTTGCCCCAAAATTCTGCGTAGAAATGAAAAGAACAATTTTATCACTCATCCTGCTGGCCCTTCAGGCCGCCACGCTCTTGGCGCAGCCGCAGTTCGGACAGCAACCCAAACTCGTCGTGGGCATCGTGGTCGACCAGATGCGGTGGGACTACCTGTCGCGCTACTACGACCAGTTCACGGCCGACGGCTTCCGCCGCCTGATTGACGGCGGCTTCTCGTGCGACAACTGCCTCATCAACTACTTCCCCACCGTGACGGCCATCGGCCATACGTCGGTCTACACCGGCACGACGCCCGCCTTCCACGGCATCTGCGGCAACAACTTTTACATCGACGGGCGCAAGACCTACTGCACCGCCGACACGACGGTCAGCGTCGTCGGCACCGACAACATGAAGAAGGGCCAGATGTCGCCCCGCAACATGCTCTCGTCCACCATCGGCGACCAGTTGCGCCTGCATACCGACTTCGGCGCGAAGGTCGTCGGCATCAGCTATAAGGACCGCGCAGCCATCCTGCCCGCCGGCCACTCGGCCAACGCCGCCTACTGGCTCGACACGAAGAACCTGCAGTTTATCACCTCGACCTACTACATGGCCGAGCTGCCCGAGTGGGTAAAGCTCGAGAACCGCCGACTGAAGCAGAACCGCGACGTGCAGAAGGCCGGCGAGGACATAGGGCTGTCGCCCCTCTGCGGCACCATCACCACCGACATGGCCATCGCCGCCCTGCGGGGCGAGCATCTGGGCAAGGGCAAGCACACCGACATGCTCTGCGTCAGCTACTCGCAGACCGATGTCATCGGCCACCGATACAGTCCGCGCAGCGAGCAGACCGACCAGGCCTACCTGCAGCTCGACCGCGACCTGGGCCGACTGCTGCGCGCCCTCGACGCCCAGGTGGGGCGCGGCCAGTACCTGCTCTTCCTGACCGCCGACCACGGCGGCGCCCACAACTGGAAGTTCATGCAGGACCACAAGCTGCCCGCCGGACCGTGGGAGGACCCCGGCGTGAAGAACAGCGTCGAGGCCTACATCGCCAAGAAGCTGGGCAACACGCGGCCCGTCATCATGGCCGAGCTGGACTACCGCTACTACCTCGACCGCGACGCCATTGCCGCCCAGGGGCTCGACTACGAGCGGGTGAAGGCCGTGGCCATCGAGTGTCTGCGCCAGACGCCCCACGTCAGCTTCGTCGTCGACTTCGAGCGCGCCGCCCAGCAGTCGCTGCCGCCCTTCATCCGCGACCGCGCCCTCATGGGCTACCACTACCGTCGCTCGGGCGACATCCTCGTCGTGCCCGATCCTGGCTACTATAGCTACGGCCGCTGGTCGTCGCCCATTGGCACCACCCACGGCGAGTGGAATCCCTACGACGCCCACATCCCCCTGCTCTTCTTCGGCTGGAACGTCAGTCATGGGGCCACGTCGCGCGAGGTTCACATCAACGACATCGCCCCGACCGTCTGTCAGATGCTGCATATCCAGCAGCCAAATGCCTGCTCAGGCGAGGCTATCGTTGAGGTTTTCGACGATTGAAGTAAGAATAGTTACTAATCGCAGGTAAGACCCCGCACTTCCCGCACTTCCCACATCACGCCCTCACTGTCAGACGGTTACGCCGCCGCCAACCCCCGACTGCCGCCAACCAACCGCCACCCGAACCGCCACCCGAACCGGCACCCGGCCGCCGCGGCCGACATTCACGGGCGGTGAATAATTATTCCACGGCGTGGAACGTTTGTCCCAGGCCGTGGGACAATTGTCCCAGGCCGTGGGACAATCGTGGCGCGCCGCCTTTCGCGCGCCTTCCGCCGCCTGTCGTGGCGAAGTCAGGTGCGGGAAGTGCGGGAAGTGTGGGTTGTTTTCTATGTTTCGCTACTATTATACCTCTCACTACTCGCCTCGGATACGTTCGTAACCACGTAAGCGATTGTGCGACAGCACGTTACGGCGAAGTGACGGATGTGACGGATAAAAAATAAAAATAAAAGTGCGCGTTTCTCTTTCGTTTTTATCAACAATTTTGTAATTTTGCGCACAGAAACTTAAAACTAACGCACAAAGAACTATGAAGAAGGTAATTTTGGCGCTCGCCGCGGCTATCGCTGCCACGGGCGCACAGGCAAAGGTGAGGCTGTCGCACCTGGTAGGCGACAATATGGTGTTGCAACAGCAGACGGAGGCACGACTCTGGGGGTGGGCAAAGCCCGGCTCGCAGGTCAGGGTGACGGTGTCGTGGACCGAGGACGTCACCACGGTGAAGGCCGGCAAGGACGGCGCCTGGCTCGCCAAGGTGCGCACGCCTAAGGCCTCGTACACCCCGCTGACGCTGACCTTCGACGACGGCGATGGCGCCGTGACCATCGGCAACGTGCTCAGCGGCGAGGTCTGGGTCTGCGCCGGACAGTCGAACATGGAGATGCCCGTGAAGGGCTTCTGGGGCTGTCCCGTCGAGGGCTACAACGACGTGGTCATCGACGCCCGCAACCACCGTGCCGTGCGCTCGGTCAAGGTGCCCAGCATCATGAGGATGGAGCCCCAGCAGGACGCCCAGTGCGCCTGGCGCGAGTGCTCGCCGCAGACGGTGAGCGACTTCTCGGCCACGGGCTATTTCTTTGCCCGCACCCTGCACCAGGCCCTCGACGTTCCCATCGGTCTCATCGAGGCCAACAAGGGCGGCTCGCGCGTGGAGAGCTGGCTGACGAAGGAGAACCTGCAGCGCTACACCAAGGAGCCTACCGACTCGGCCGGCATCGTGGCCTTCAAGCCGCAGTGGGACTACCAGCGGGCGCTGCTCTGGGGCAACGGCACGTTCAACCCCATACTGAACAGCGTGGTGAAGGGCATACTCTTCTACCAGGGCTGCTCGAACGTGGGCGACCCCGGCAATCAGTACTCTGAGCGCCTGAAGCTGCTCGTCGAGCAGTGGCGCGGCCAGTTCCGGCTGGGCCAGATTCCGTTCTACTTCGTCGAGATAGCACCCTACCACTACGACGACGTGAACGCCACGAACGGCGCCCTGCTCCGCGAGCAGCAGCAGCGCGCCGCCCAGATTATTCCCAACAGCGCGCTGGTGTGCACCAACGACCTGGCCTACCCCTACGAGACGACCCAGATTCACCCCTCGCAGAAGCGGCAGGTGGGCGAGCGGCTGGCCTATACGGCCCTGAACCGCGACTACGGCTTCGAGCAGGTGCTCTACAAGAGTTCGACGTATAAGGACATGAAGGTGAAGGGCGACACCGTGTTCATCCACCTGCAGGACAACTACCACGCCGACGCGCCCTTCGAGCAGATTGTGGGCTTCGAGGTGGCCGGTCAGGACCGCGTGTTCCATCCCGCCCGTGCGCAGCACTTCTGGCAGCCCGGCGGTGGCTACTGGGACGAGGCCATCATCGTCAGGAGCGACGAGGTGAAGCAACCCGTGGCCGTCCGCTACTGTTTCCGCAACTTCCAGCTGGGCAACGT